>NZ_JADOVJ010000001.1:1200000-1537500 GCF_015752315.1 Nocardioides luteus | reverse complement strand
CGGCGTGGTGAAGGCGTGGACGGTCTCGCCGGTGACCCGACGGACCAGCTCGACACCGCCGGTGATGTTCCCCCACTGGTCCGAACCGCCGAACTGGAGGCTGACCCCGTGCGTACGGAAAAGGTTCAGGTAATCCATGGACTGCAGAAGGATGTAGGAGAACTCGGTGTAGGAGATGCCGTCCTCGAGACGCTTCTTCACCGTGTCACGGGCGAGCATCCGGTTGACCGGGAAGTGCTTGCCGATGTCTCGCAGGAAGTCGATCACGGACAGCGACGCGGTCCAGTCGGCGTTGTTGACCATCGTCGCGGCGGTCTCGCCCTCGAAGGAGACGAAGCGCTCGATCTGGCTGCGCACCTTGCCGACCCATTCCTTGACGGTCTCGGGCGAGTTGAGGGTGCGCTCCCCCGAGTCGCGCGGGTCGCCGATCATGCCGGTGGCGCCGCCGACGAGGACGTAGGGAGTGTGGCCGGCCTGCTGCAGGCGCATCGCCATGGTGATCTGGAGAAGGTTGCCCATGTGGAGGCTCGGCGCCGTGGGGTCGAACCCGATATAGAACCGCACGCTCCCGCCGGCCAGCGCTTCTCGGAGCGCGTCGCGGTCCGTCGAGTCGGCGATGAGGCCTCGCCACTCGAGGTCGTCGAGGAGGGTGGGATCGATGGACACGTGGTGCCTTTCTCAGATCGTTCTCAGATGGTGTTTCCGGGGCCCGGAACGGGTTGTCCCGGAAGCAAGGGTAGTGGGCGATACCCCCTAGAGTTGACCACTGGCCAACGCGTTGAGATTTGAGGGGACCTGGGTGATCGCAGGGAGGTACCGACTCGAGAGGGAGCTCGGCCGGGGAGCGATGGGGGCCGTCTGGCTCGCGACCGACGACGTGCTGGGACGTTCGGTCGCGCTCAAACAGCTGGTCGCGCTCGACGGCGTCTCCGATGCCGCCGTCGAACGCGAAGCACGGCTCGCCGCACGACTGGTCCACCCGAACGTCGTCGCCGTCTTCGACCTGGTGCGCGACGACGACAAGCCGTGGCTGGTGATGGAGTACGTGGAGGGGAAGACCCTCGCGCACATGGTGCGCGACGACGGCCCCCTCTCGGTCGAGGACGCCGCGAGGCTGATCGGTCAGATCGCCTCCGCCCTGCGCGCCGCCCATGCCGCCGGCATCGTCCATCGGGACGTGAAGCCGGCCAACATCGTGGTCGGCCGTGCCGACCGTGCCAAGCTCACCGACTTCGGGATCGCCCGTGGCGTCGACTCCCAGACCACCCAGACCGGACAGGTCACCGGCTCGCCGGCGTACCTGGCCCCGGAGATCGCCACCGGCGGGCGGGCCACCCCGGCCAGTGACATGTGGTCGCTGGGCGCCACGCTCTTCCAGGCGCTGACGGGCGAGCCGCCCTACGGGATCGGCGACAACGCGCTGGCGACGCTGTATCGGGTGGTGCACGAGGAGCCGCCACGTACGCCGCTGGCCGGCCGGCTCGCGCAGCTGCTGGAGCACACCATGGCCTACGACCCCGCCGAGCGCTGGTCGGCGCAGGACGTGCTCGACTTCCTCGCGGGCCGGCTCGCGGCCGAGAAGCTGGAGCCGGTGGCGATGCGTACGCAGCTGCTCGGCGCGGTCGCGGCGCCGGCTCCGGCACCGACGGAGGCCGCGATGCCCGCGGTGGCGTCGCAGCCGGCCGCGGCCCGCCGGCGCAGGTGGTGGCCGGTGGCGCTCGTCG
The DNA here is from genome assembly GCF_015752315.1 of Nocardioides luteus. Lineage (NCBI taxonomy): Bacteria > Bacillati > Actinomycetota > Actinomycetes > Propionibacteriales > Nocardioidaceae > Nocardioides > Nocardioides luteus. The sequence goes on along the minus strand of NZ_JADOVJ010000001.1, from coordinate 1,535,776 downwards.
TGGCCGCCGCCCTGGTGCTGCTGGTGGGCGGGGCGTTGTGGGCCAACCGCGGGGACGAGCCGAACGCGAAACCGAAGCCGGTCGCATCCGCATCGCCGCTGGAGGAGACCACCGGCGAGAAGACCGAGGACACCGCCGACGAGGAGTCGGAGGAACCCTCGGAGGAGCCGACCCCCAGCGAGACCGCGAGCCAGTCCCCGAGCGAGAGCCCGTCGGCGAGCGAGACGGCCGGCGCGAGCGCCGAGGGCATCGATGCGTTCATCCGCAACTATCTCGCCACCGCGCCCGCGAACCCCGACAGCGCGTTCTCGATGCTGACCCCGGCCTTCCAGGCCAAGAGCGGCGGGATCGAGGGCTATCGCGACTGGTGGGGCTCGGTGGCGAGCACCAGCGTCGTCTCGGTCTCCCCCAGCGTCGACCCGCTCAAGGTGACGTACACCTATCGGTACACGATGAAGGACGGCCGCCAGGACGGCGGCACGGTGACGCTGGGGCTCGTCTACACCGACGGCCGATACCTCATCGACACCGAGGGTTGAGCCCGGAAGCCTCCGGCAACGTCCGCTGACGTTCAGTTGAAGGTTGGGCGAACGGCTGACGCGGCTGAGTTCCTGTCGATACCGTTGAAGGCAACCACGACACAGGAGGCAAGCCGATGGCGGGCAAGTTCGAGGTGTACGAGGACCAGGCCGGGAAGTTCCGCTTTCGTCTCAAGGCCGGCAACGGCGAAGTCGTTGCCACCGGAGAGGCCTACGAGTCCCGATCGGGCGCGGAGAGAGGCTGCCAGGCCGTCCAGCGCGCGGCGGACGGAGCGGAGATCGTTCACAGCTAGCGCGAGCTTCTTGTGCCGCAACCCGGCGGGCTCGAGGCCGCCGGGTCGGGAGCTGTCGTGCTGTCGAACGGGCTGCGGCCGATGGAGCCGAACAGCGCCCGCTAGGATCTGCGCGGGCCGTTAGCTCAGTCGGTTAGAGCAGAGGACTCAAATGCCGAAACCGGCTTGGAGTCCGCTAGACGAGCGCCCGCGGCGAGCGAACCCCAGATGCGAGTTCTTGCTGGTCAGGGCCTAACCGATTCTGTCAAGATCGCACGGTTGTTCGACATATCTGTGGCTGTGCCCGCGTCGTAATCACGTACGAGGACGTGACTCGTCTGGCGGTCACTGATCTCAGCCCTCGCAAAACCAACCCACGAATTCTCCTGCATGTCCGTTCCTATACGACACTCACGCCCTGTTCTTCTCCGACGACGCGGTGACTCTGGAGAACGAGCTGCACAAGGCATTCGCTGACCGGCGGGTGAACTTCGTCAACGAACGCCGGGAGTTCTTCTTCGCAACCCCGGCCGAAGTGCGGGACCTGCTCATGCAGAAGGTCGGCGGCCTCCTTGAGTTCAACGAGACACCTGAAGCTTCCGAGTACTTCCAGTCACGGAGCCGATGGCGGTCGAACGACAGCTGAAGTTCTTCCCGGCCCGACCTGCACACAATTCGGAGGTAGCGAGGGGGCTCCTTGCAGGCGCAGCGCGTCCTTCCGCGCATGGCTATGGGCGGGTCGTGTCGCTGATGAGTGTTCCGGCAACCGGAAGCGACCGGTTGACCTTGGGTCTAATGCAGAGGACTGCGATGGAAGCCAGCAGGCCGGGTACCGCGAAGACAAGGAAGTTGATACTGAGCGGTACAGCGGCGTCGAGCAACAACCCGCCAAGTGCCGGGCCCGCTATCGCGCCGATCCGCCCCACACCGAGTGCCCACCCGAGCCCTGATGTGCGGAGAGCGGGAGGATATAGCTCGGCCGCGAATGCGTTCGCGAAGATCTGGGCTGAGAAGGCGGCACCTCCGCCGACGGCGATGACTGTTTACACCACGATCAGCGGTGCACCACCGAGGTGTCCGAGCAAGGTGATGAGGGCTGCAGCAAGCAGGTACGCCACGATCAGGACGCGGCGCGAGCCGAGTCGATCGGCGAGGTAGCCACCGATGCAGGTGACGACGGTCGCAGCGACGAACAGGGTGAGCAGGAACGACAGGCTGGATGCCAAGGCGAAGCCGGACTTGATCATGAGCTGAGGAAGCCACGTGAGCAGGCCGTAGATCATCAGCAGGACCATGAAGAACGCGACCCATAGGAGCAGGCTGCGGCCGGCATATCCGTCGGCGAACAGCTGACGGAGCGAGGCCCGCTCCGGACGTCGCACGTCGGCTCGGAGCGTCGTACCGGGCTCGATCTGCGCAGCCGGATTGGCCCGTCGGACCGCTGCCGAGAGATCGGCGTCCCGGCCCACGCGCAGCAGGTACGTCGGAGACTCCGGGAGATAGCGCACAAGTACCGGGACGACGAGAAGGAGAGGGAGAGCACCCACCAGGTAGATCGATCGCCAGCCGAACGTCGGAATCGCGACGATCGCGACCAGCGAGGCCAGGACTCCGCCGACCATGTAGCCGCTGAACATCAAGCTGACGAGTGCGTGGCGGTTCCTGGTCGGGGCGTAGTCGGCGACCAGGCCGACCGCGTTCGGCATGACTCCACCGATCCCCAGGCCGGCACAGAAGCGAAGGACGGCGACCTGGGTCGGTGTGTCGGCCCAGAAGACCGCGCCGGTGAAGATGGAGTAAAGCAGGACACTGCCGATGATCGTCGGCTTGCGGCCAACCGTATCGGAGAGTGCACCGCCGATGATGGCGCCGAGCATCATGCCGACGAGCGCCCAGCTACCGATGGCACCGGCCTGTGCCGGACTGATGCCGAACTCCTCGACCATCGATGGCAGCGCTGCTCCGTAGATCGTCAAGTCGTAGCCGTCAAAGAGGATGGTGAGGCCGCAGAGGGCAGCCAAGCCGCCGTGGAAGCGGTTGAAACGACTTTCGCCGAGGGTGGTGGTGACGTTCATGGCAGCACCATCTGCAGACGTGAAGGACCTCACCACTCCAGCGCGGGCACATTCCGCCATGCCGAATGTGTTCGTCCGCGCGCCGAGGGGACGGATTCCGGTCATCCGAAGATGGTGTTGACGCGCTTGTGGCCGTACACCCACGAGTTGGAATCTCGCGGCATGGAATTGAGCGAGAAGACCATCATCGTTACCGGAGCAGGCGGCGGCATCGGAGCGGCCACCGCCGTCCACCTAGCCCGCCTGGGCGCCAGTGTGGCGCTCGTCGACATCAATGCGTCAGCCAAGGCCGTTGTAGACGACATCGTCGCCGATGGCGGATCGGCGGACCTCTTCAACGCTGACGTCAGCGACCCTGAACAGGTCGAGGAGATGGTTGCCGAAGTCGTGGCACGCTTCGGTCGACTCGACGGAGCCTTCAACAACGCCGGCGTCGAGCAGAGCGGCGTGCCGCTCCACGACCTGACTGCCGAGCAGTGGGACCGCGCCGTACGGATCGACCTCACCGGCGTCTTCAACTGCCTCAAGTACGAGGTGCGAGCGATACTCGAGACCGGTGCGGGCTCCATCGTGAACACCGCGTCGGGGCTCGGAAAGGTCGCGATCCCCAACGCGGCGGAGTACGTCGCCGCGAAGCACGGCGTCATCGGCCTGACCAGGGCCGCTGCCGCCGATTACGGTCAGCTCGGCATCAGGGTCAACGCCGTCCTGCCAGGCATCATCCGTACGCCCATGATCGCGCGACTGGTCGACGATCCGCAGTTCTCCTCGCACTTCGCCCGCCTTCGTGAGCGGCATCTGCTGAACCGTTTCGGCGAGCCTGCTGAGGTCGCTTCTGCCGTGGCCTGGCTGCTGTCGGACGAGGCGGCCTTTGTGCACGGCGAGGCACTCGCCGTCGACGGCGGCTTCCTGGCCAACTAACCGGATCAAGGAGGATCAATGACAAACCAGGAACCTGCCGGGCTGCACCCAGGACGTCTCGAGGGCAAGCGAGTTCTCATCACGGGCACAGCCGGCGGCCAGGGCGCAGCAGCGCAACGACTCTTCGCCGAGCACGGCGCGACGGTGATCGGTTGCGACATCCAAACTGGTGCCGCCGAACGCACCGCCGAGCAGTGCCGTGCCGACGGTCTTGATGCTCGTGGGTTCGACGTCGATCTCAGCGACGCCGATGCCGCAGCCGCGTGGGTAGAGCGGGCAGCGACCGAGTTGGGCGGGATCGACGTGCTGTACAACAACGGCGCGGGATATGGGTTCGCTCCATTTGCGAGGATGACCCAGGAACTCTGGCGTCACGTGATGGACGTCGAACTCAACATCATCTTCAACACGACGAGTGTCGCGTGGCCGTATCTGTGTGACGGCGGTGGGGTCGTCATCAACACGGCGTCCTACTCGGCATTGCGCGGCATCGCGCCGCTCGGCCAGGTGGCGCACTCCGCCGCCAAGGGCGCCGTCGTGGCGATGACCAGGTCGCTGGCGGCGGAGGGCGGCGAGTTCGGTGTGCGGGTGAACGCGATCTCCCCCGGGTTCGTCGCTACACCGGCTACGGATGCGGTCGTCGACCCACAGGCCAAGGCCTGGCAACTCGGCAACAAACTCATCCAGCGCGCCGGCACCAGTGACGACATCGCCTACCTGGCGCTCTATCTGGCCTCCGACGAATCAGGCTGGGTGACCGGCCAGAACATCTGTATCGACGGCGGTGCCACCGCCGGGTGGCGTGACGACGCGGAGTCGCGGCGGATCGCAGCGCTGTACGCCTGAGCACAGAACACGAGTCCCCCGCGCTTTGCGCCGGGAACTCGTGTCGTATGCCGGGTCAACGTACTCAGATCGCTGCGCGCACGGCCGGTGCGACCTCCTGCGCGAACACAGCGAGCTGCTGTTCGACGTCGCCCGCGGGCCACAGGGCGAACCCGTTCATGCCCGCCCGCACGAGCGAGACGAGCTGGTCGATCCACTGGTCGACCGACCCACCGAACGGCGTGGCTGACTCCGGCCCGATGGCCCCGGCGATGTTATGCACCATGCGCAGGAGGTTCGGGTCACGCCCCGCGCGCTCGGCCGACTCCTTGATGCGGGCGATCGACGCCGGCACTTTCTCTAGGGGAAGGTAGCCGTGCGACGGAAGCCAGCCGTCTGCCTTGGCCCCGGTCAGCTCGAGCATCCTCGGACCGTAGGCGCCCAGCCAGATGCCGGGGTTGCCGTGCGGCGTCGGACCCGGGTGCACACCCCGAAGGTGATAGTGCGTGCCGTCGTACCGCACTGCGCGCTCACCACTCCACATCGCCCGGATGACATCGATGCCCTCACTGAGAGCATCGACCGACTCTCCCGCGGTGCGACGAGGACCGTCCATCGCCACGATCGGGTCGTAGAAGCCGCCCGCGCCAAGCCCGAGCCGCACGCGCCCGCCCGAGAGAAGATCCAGGGACGCCGCCGCCTTGGCCAGCATCGCGGGAGGCCGTAACGGCAGGTTGAGCACAGTCGGGACGAAGTCGATCGACTCCGTGCCCGCAGCCAGGTGAGTGAGCAGCGTCCAGGTCTCGAAGAACCTCGGTTGATAGGGGTGATCTTGAATGGTCACCAGGTCAAGGCCGAGCGACTCGGCGAACCGCGCCAGTCGCAACGGCTCGCCGGGCTCGTTCCACAGGGGGTCGATGTTCGCCCCGAAGATGATGGGAAGTGTCATGACTCCTCCTTGATGCCGAATTGCCGCGGTCGGCCCGACGGATCTGTCGTCGGGCCGACCTGCGGGCGTACTCAGGCGTCGGCGGTGGCCTCAGCCTGCTGCGTCACGAAGGTGACCAGCGAGCCGTAGAACGGCAGCGCGTTGGACGCCATCAGCTCGGCAGTCTCGTAGCCACCGGGCAGGCGCCAGTCACGCTGCAGTTCGGCAGCGACCGCGACGGTGCTATTGATCGTCACGCCGGCGTCGTGCATCCGGGTGATGGCAGCGTCGGCGGCGAGCGTGCTCCAGGTGCCGGAGGCGTCGGTAACCGCGTGCACCGTGTAACCCTCGGCAACGGCGGAGAGCGACGCGAACGACACGCAGACATCGGTGCTGATGCCGGCGATGATGAGCTGGTCGCGGCCGAGTTCCCGCACGGCCGACTTGAACTCCTCGTTGTCGAACGCGTCGATCTCGCCGGGACGACGGATCAGCTGGGCATCCGGAAGGAGCGCGAGCAGCTCGGGCAGGATCGGCCCATTGGGGCCGTCATCGGCACTGGTGCTGAGGATCACCGGCAGGTCGTGTGCCTTGGCGGCCTTGGCGAGGGCCAGGACATTGCGCCGCAGCTCCTCCTTGTCGTGGTCCTCGACCCCGAGGATCAGACCGACCTGATGGTCGACGAGCAGGATCGCCGCACGATCGCCAGAGAGGCGATCGGCAGGGTACGACTTCGTGGACATGATGAACTCCTTGATTTCATTTGTAGCCAGCACTCCGGGCTGGATGGTTACTTAACATTACCTAGTACTCAATAATTCCCAGGTCGGGAAGTTTCTCACCACTCGTTATGCTGGTGGTCATGGAGCCCTCGCTGGACTTGCACGCATGCAGCTACACGGCGGACGCGTTCGAGGTGCTGGGCAAGCGCTGGACCGGCTTGCTGGTCGACCTGCTGCTGCAGCGTCCGGCACGATTCAATGAGCTGATGCGCGCGGTGCCGCAGATGTCCAAGCGCATGCTCAGTGAGCGGCTCACCGAGCTTCAGGAGATTGGACTGGTCGAGCGCCTCGTCGAACCTGGTCCGCCGGTCGGCGTCACCTACCGCCTGACGGCACGCGGAGAAGCGTTGCAACCGGCCATGGACGCGCTCCGGGTCTGGGCCGGTGCGCCAACGGACGCGGACGGCGTACCGCTTCCTTACACCGGACACCACGACTGACCCGGACTGCGCTAGAGCCAGGGGCCGAGCGGAGGCGGAGCATGCTCCCGCCCGGTCAGCCAGGCGGCAAGGTGCCGGCCCTCACCGAGGTTCGCTCGCCGACGTACGACATCGACGAGCAACGCTTCGACGAAGTCGTCGGGCAGGTCGTCGAAGGTGATCCCGATCCCGAGGTCCACCGCGTGGATCGCGACTTCCCTGGCCCGTAGCCAAGGGATCTCGGTTGCGGGAACAGTCCTGCCCTGCGCGGTGTCGACCTCACGGAGCCAGGATTCCTCGCTCAGGGCCGCGAGGTCCTCGGTGAGCCGGTCAGCGGAGCCACGCGCGATGAGGCGGAGTGACGTCGGCGCGAGCCGGCTCCCAGACTCGATCTCTCCGTTCCGCTGTTCGCGGGAGGCGTACATGGGATGGGGATCTCCGGTGGCGGCCCATCGAGCGAGCCGGCGCAGAGCCAGCGCGTTGAAGTGCACGTGGGCGATCAAGTGGCTCCTGCTCCAGCCGGAAAGCCCGGTAGGTGCGGCGAAGTCTGCGTCATCGAGCCGATCGACGCCGTCGAAGAAGAGCTGCGTAGCTTCCTCGACCCACTCGTGGGACCGGGTTCTCAAGTTCGGACTGCCTTGTTGTCGAGGCGTCCGATGCCACCGACCTCCATCGTCACGACCTCGCCGTCTTGCAGATAGCGGGGTGGCTTGCGCGCGTGGCCAACGCCACCGGGCGTCCCGGTCGCGATGACATCGCCGGGCCGCAGGGTGATCATCGACGACACGTAGCGGACGAGATCGACCGGGTCGAAGAGCAGGTCGGACGTGTCAGCCCCTTGCATCTTCTCCCCCGCGACGGTGGCACTGATGGGCACGGCCGGACGTACGCCGCCTGGCAGCTCGTCCGGTGTTGCAACAACCGGGCCCAGCGGCGTCGAGCGTTCGAAGTTCTTGCCCTGGAGCCACTCACGGGTGCGGAACTGCCAGTCCCGTACCGAGACATCGTTCATCACGGTGAATCCCGCGATCGCGGCCGTCGCTTCCTCCTCATCGGCGCGCCTAACCGTCGCCCCGATGACGACGACCAGCTCCGCCTCCCAGTCGACCTCCTCAGACTCGGCCGGGAGCTCGATAGCGTCCCGGGGCCCGATGAGCGTGTCAGCGAACTTGGCGAACAGCGTCGGGAACTCCGGAAGCGGTCGGCCCATCTCCAGGATGTGGCTGCGGTAGTTCAGGCCCACGCAAAGGATCTTTCCGGGCCGAGGGATGACGACGTCGAGCTCGGTGTCCAACGGGTACGCCGGCCCGTCAGCGGCCGCCCGCTCCTGCCATCCCTCCATCTCGAGGAGCGCGCCCACATCGGTCGCTTCCAGACCGACGTATCGATCGTGCTCGACGCGAGCAGCGCGCGGGCCTTCGCCAGTCCGTAGTGTCGCAAGCCTCATGCCTGAATCTCCTCGACGTGGCGGCGATCCAGGTCGAGCCGCTCGAAGATCGGGGTGTCGCTGAACCGGAACAGGTCCATGCCGCTGTCGGACTCGAGCCGGAGCGCCTGCCAGGAGGGGACGACGAACAGATCACCCCGCTCGACATGCCAAGAAGCCGAGCCCACGGCAACCCGCCCCTCCCCCTCGAACACCGTATAGACCGACGAGCCCACCTCACGGGAGGTGGATGTCGCGGTACCGGGCGCCAGCCGATGGAACTCCGCGCGAACGGTCGGGAGGACGTCGGCGCCGCTCGTCGGGTTCGTGAAGCGGACGGCCGCGTGACCGGGCTCTAAGGTCGCGGCGTAGCCCTCCTTCTCCAAGGCAAGCTGGTCATCGAGCGCGCGGTCGGTGTTCTCCCATCGGTAGGCCAGCAGCGGGGAGGCCGGGGCAGGAGCGAGGTGAGTCAGCGGGCGGAGTCCCGCGTGACCCCAGAGCCGCTCCGACTGCGACCGGTCGGGTGCCTGGCGCGTAGGAACCTCGTCAGGACCGAACTGGAAGAAGGTCGCATCAGTCTGGTATTGAAACGGAATGTCGAGACCGTCGATCCACGCCATCGACGACTTGCTGATGTTGTGGTGGCCATGCCAGGCCCATCCGGCCTGCGGCAAGAAGTCTCCACGTTTCATCGAGACGGGGTCGTCGTTGACGACGGTCCACACTCCCTCTCCCTCGATCACGAAGCGGAAGGCGTGCTGGGTGTGGCGGTGAACCGGGGCATCCTCGCCGGGATTGAGATACTGGATCGCCGCCCAGAGCGTGGGCGTCGCGAACGGGCGGCCTCCCAGGCCCGGGTTGGCGAGGGCAATGGCCCGGCGCTCGCCGCCGCGTCCGATTGGCACGAGCTTCCCCGCGGCGCCAGCCATCTCGCGGAGCCGGTCCCACCGCCAGCGGTGGGCCACGGCGCGGGATCTCGGGTCGGTCGGCATCAGGTCGCCGATCTCGGTCCACAGCGGCACCAACAACTCGGATTCGAACTCGCGATAGAGCTTCGCGAGCTCGGGGGTCGCGGGCGGTTGCCCGGGCCCATCGACCATCGTGATGTGCACTGGGCTGTCCGGACGTACGTCGGTCGTCATCGTCAGCTCGTCTCCTCGAAGTTCTGCATGAAGGTCTCCGGAGGAATCGGACACCACACCGCCGGAGGGGCATCCCATTCGTTGGCCTGCCAGTCGTCGGTGATGCGGTCCATGTCGGCGCTGTACTCGATCCAGCTGCCCCACGGGTCGCGGATGTAGTGGAAGAGATTCGACCCGAGGGTGTGCCGACCCAGGCCCCAGCCCTCCTGGTGACCGCGCTCCTGCATCGTGCGGGCACCGACTGCCATCTGGTCGAAGTTGGTGACTTCCCAACTGGAGTGGTGCAGGCCGGGATGGGTGCTGCGGATGAAGCCGAAAACGTGGTGGTCGCCGGGGCCGGAATTCATGAAGGTCGCGGCGCCGGTGATCTTGTCGGAGAGCTTCAGACCGAGCAGGTCAGCGTAGAACCTCTCCGAGCGGTCGATATCCGAGCTGAACATCAACATGTGGCTGAGCCGGCGCGGCGAGGCGGGCGCGTCGGCCTCGAGCCAACGCGCGCGATCGACCCGCTGGATGTCGTCGCCGAAGTTGAACTGCGACTCCTCCGGGGCGGCCTTGCGCCACGGAGCGAGCGCGTCCTCACGGAGGTTGACGAGGACTCCCTCGGGGTCGCGGAACCACAAGCCGCCCTCTGCAGCCGCGAGAGGGGCGTCAGCCAGCTTGATCCCGGCGCCCTCGATCCTGCGCTGCCACTCAGGCAAAGAGTCGGCGTCGACGGCGAACGCGACGAACTGCAACTGCTTGCGGGGTCCCTCGATGAGCACCGTCTGGTCCAGATCGCGACCCTCGCAACGCACAGCAAGAGCGTTGTCGCGTTCGGAGATCTGGAGGCCGAAGTCGGTGTAGAAGTCGTGGCCCACCTCAAGGGAGGGCACTTGTAGTCCGTAGTGCAGGAGGCCTTGAACGCGCATGGTGAACTCCCTCGGGGTGCGCAGCGACGGCTGTGAATGTGCACACACTTTGCGCTCCCCGTTCGCAGCACCCAAGGCAGGCGATCACGTATTTCGCCCTGCGGAATCCACGTCACAGGTGGCACGTTCAGGGCCCCCGCCGATGTCAAAGTGTGTGCACTTCGTCACACTCCGGCGCGAGAGGATCGCCATGACCAGCCCCAGCTTCACCCTCGTTCAGTACACCTCGCCCACTGGCGGCGAGGACACCGTTGCGCCAGCCCGCGCTTTCACCGGCGTCATGGCTGACGGCAAGGTGCACCGCCTGCCGGACGCCTTCGCCGAGCGCCCGCTCCTGGCGCTGCTCGACGACTGGGCGGCGGTAGAGCCTGTCCTCCGCGCGTTGACCGCTGCCGACCTCGTGGTCGTGCCGGACGCCGAGCTGCACGCTCCCTTGACCTATCCGCGGAAGGTGCTCTGCGCGGGCGCCAACTACTACAGCCACACCGAGGAGATGGGCACGGAGCGGCCGTCACCGGACGCGGAGCCCTACTTCTTCTTCAAGCCACCGACCACGACGGTTGTCGGGCCCGGTGCCCAGGTCGCGATCGCCTCCCCGGAGCACGGCTGGAATGTCGACTGGGAGGTCGAGCTCGCGGTGGTCATCGGAAAGGGCGGCCGCGACATTCCGCTCGACCAGGCGCTCGCCCACGTCGCCGGCTACACCATCGCCAATGACCTGTCGGCACGCGGGCTCTTCCATCGCAATGGCGCAGTCTTTCCTGCGTTCGAGTGGGACTGGGTCAGCCACAAGGCACTCGACGGCTTCTTGCCGCTGGGGCCGGGCGTCCTTCCGCACTGGTTCGTCGAAGACCCCCAGCAGGTCGGCCTGCGGCTGAGCGTCAACGGCGTCGTGAAGCAAGAGAGCTCCACGGCCGACATGGTGGTGAGCGTCGCAGCGCAGATCGCTGCCGCGAGCCGAATCGTCCAGCTCGAGCCCGGCGACGTCATCCTGACCGGCACGCCGGCAGGCGTCGGCTTCCCCCGTCAGGAGTGGTTGGCTCCGGGCGATGTCGTTGTGGCAGAGATCCATGGCATGGGTCGCCTCGAAACCCGGATGGTGCAGCGATGAACGCCTGGCCGGAGCTGCGGACAATCCCCGCCGAGATGACCGCCGTGACCTTCCGGAAGCACGGTGGACCCGACGTACTCCGGATTGAAGTCCTGCCGGTCCCAACGCTCGACGCTGACGAGGTGTTGGTCCAGGTCGCCGCCGTGGCCGTCGGTCGCCTGCTGGATCTCGCGGCGCGAGCCGGCACGCATCCCTACGCGAAGTTTTCGTTCCCCCACGTCCTGGGCGCCGAGCACTCCGGCGTCGTGGCCGCTGTCGGTCCCGAGGTGACGTCCGTCCAAGTCGGTGACCGCGTCGCCGGGTTCCCCGTCGTCACCTGCCGGACCTGCCGCCAGTGCCTGTCCGGTCGCGACGAACTGTGCCAGTCCCTCAAGATCATCGGCACCCATAGTCAGGGCGCGTACGCCGAGTACGTCGCCGTACCTGCCTCGAACCTGCACCATGTTCCGAAAGGCCTCGACCCGATCGACACAGTCGCGCTCGCCCTCGGACCGGCGGTGGCGATGAACCAACTTCGCCGCGCGGAGATGAAGGCCGGCGATTGGGTCGTCGTCCAGGCCGCGACATCCGCCCTGGGCAGTGTCTCTGCAGCCCTCGCACGACACCTCGGGGCCAACGTAATCGTGACATCACGCGACGACGACAAGCGGCGGCGGCTCAACGAGCTCGGGTTCGAGCACGTGCTGGACGGAACGACGGCAGACTTCCCCGATCACGTGAGGAGACTCAGCGGTGGTGGCGCTCAGGTCGTCGTCGACAACATCGGCGACGTCGACCTGTGGCGCAACAGCCAGCTCGCTCTTGCGCCGGGGGGCGTGGTCGTCTCCAGCGGCGCATTCGCCGGCCACGACGTTCCCGTGGATCTCAAGCGTCTGTATTCGCTCGGCCAGTCGGTCATCGGCGTACGGACGGGGAACCGGGAAAGCTGCCGGCTCGCCTGGACCGAGGTCGAGCGTGGATTCCGGGCTCCGGCAACCACGACCTTTCCCCTTGCCGACGCAGCCGCCGCACACCAATTCTTGGAGGAAGATCTGAACGTGGGTCGCGTGGCCCTAGTCGTGGGGTCAAACTTGTCAGATGGGTCGTAGCGAACAGGTCTCCTCGGCGGAGAACGTACTCCGTCTGCTGGTTGCCCTGAGCGAACGCGATCGGATCCGGGTGGCCGAGGCCGCCGAGCTGCTCTCCGTCACCCCACCGACCGCGCATCGCCTGCTCGCCGCTCTCAAGGAGCATCAGTTCGCCGAGCAGGACCGCCAGCGCGCGTATGTGCCGGGGCCCCGGCTCACGCACATGCGCCGCTCGGCCGGGCCGATGCCCGACATCGTCGGTACGGCTCACCCGTACCTTGCTGACCTGGCCGCCGCGACGGGTGAGACCGCGCACCTGGTCGCGCTCGAAGGCAATGGCGCACGGTTCGTCGACGGCGTCGACGGCACGATCCCGCCACGCGTGCGCCGTCGGGTCGGGCTGTTGCTGCCCGCGCACACAATCTCCGGCGGCAAAGTCCTCTTGGCGCACCTCACGGATGCCCAACTGGCCGCGCTCTATCCATTGGGCAAGGCCAACCGCCGCGACGGCACGACCATGGACCTCGCGTCCCTGAGGCGGGAGCTGGCGGTTGTGCGGCGACAGGGCTTCGCCCTCAACCTCGGCGAGACCGAGCGGGAGATCTTCGGGATCGGCGTACCCGTCGTCCTACCCTCGCGAAGAGCCGCCGCCGCAGTCGTCATCGCCGCCCCGGCCGCCCGCACCTCCAGAGGCGCGCTCATCGAACACCTGCCGGCCCTCAGGTCTTGCGCGGAAGGCATCGCGGAGGCGCTGGCGAAGGCGCTCAACCGCGCGCTGTCCTGACACGCCCACCGGTCGCGTTCCGGAGGGCTGAAGTTCTCGTGTGATCGATGGCACTGCCCGAAAGGTGTATGCACTCTTGCTTCGTAAACCCGTGCACCGCGACGGCGGCTCCCGACAGCGGGCCGCGAGACGCGAAGCCACGGCCCGACTTACCGACGGAGGAAGCCCGATGACGCTCGCCAGGGAAGCAACGACCGGGGCACCCGACATCGTCCGGATCAACCCCACGGACGGCACGACCGTCCTGGGCTCGCTGCAGGAAGCAGGCGTCACCGGAGTCGACCGCGCCGTCACAGCGGCCGCCGCAGCTCAGGCAGGATGGGCCAGCACCCCTGTTGCCGACCGCGCCCTCCTGCTGGCGCTCGCCGCCGACGCGGCCGAGGCGCAGGCGGACCAGCTCGCGAACACGTTGGCCAACGAGCTCGGCAAGCCGATCAACGACAGCCGCGCCGAGGTACGCGTCGCGCTGGCCCTGATCCGGCAGATGGCCGAGGAAGGCCCCGCCCATCTGAGCAGTACGGAAGAGGACGACGCTCGTGGCCGCTTGCGGGTTCTTCGCCAGCCCTATGGGGTCGTGGCCGCGATCGTGCCTTGGAACGCCCCACTCGTGCTCGCGGCCACCAAAGTGGGCCCGGCGGTACTAGCAGGCAATGCGATCGTCGTGAAGCCGTCCCCCGTCGCCGCGGCCGCGGTCACCGCCCTGCTCGAAGCGCTCGGATCCGAGCTGCCCACTGGCCTGGTGGGCGTCGTCCAGGGCGACCGGACCACTGGTGCCGCTCTGGTGGCGCATCCCGGCATTCGCCGGATCGCGTTCACGGGCGGCGAGGCGGCGGGTGCCGCGGTGATGGTCGCGGCAGCACCGCGCGCCGTACCGGTCAGCTTGGAGCTCGGTGGCAACGACGCGGCCATTGTTCTCCCGGACGCGCCGTTCTCCCCCGAGCTTTTCAAGCGAGCCGTGTTGGCAAGCTTCCGGACGAGCGGTCAGGTCTGCATGGCAGCCAAGCGTTGGTACGTACACCGTTCGGTACTCGACACGTTCGTGGATGGGTTCATCGAGGCCGCCCGAACGCACCTGGTCGTCGGCGATCCTCTGTTGGAGGAGACGACGATGGGCCCTGTGGCCACCTCAAGCCAGCGGGACTTCGTACGGGATCTGATCGACGACGCGGCCGCCCGCGGCGCGACAGTCGTCGAGCTCGGCACGGTTCCTGATCCCGCAGTGGTAGACGGCCCCGGCACCTTCCTGCGGCCGACGCTGCTGATCGGGGTCGATGACGACTGGCCGGTCGCGCGACTGGAGCAGTTCGGTCCAGTGGCCCCGGTTCTGGTCTTCGACGATGTCGACGACGCGGTACGCCGCGCCAACGCCTCTGACCTCGGACTGGGGTCCTCCGTATGGACGGCAGATGAAGACCAGGCATTCTCACTCGCCGGCCGTCTCGAGGCCGGCTACACCTTCGTCAACACCCACAATCTGGACGGTGTCGCGCTCCGGGCCCCGTTCGGTGGCGTGAAGGGAAGCGGATTCGGCAGGGAGTTCGGCCCAGAGACCGTACTGGAGTACACCGCGACGCACACCGTCCATATGCCCGCCCACGCGCGCGAGGCACAGTCGTGACGGCCCGGGTGCGCGCGGGCGGAAGAGTTTGGCAGCTCATCGCTGCCCACACCTTCAACGAGGAGGCCCGACCGCTGCCCGAGCCCCGGGCCGGAGAGGTCGTCGTGCGCCCGACAGCCGTCGGCGTCTGCGGCACAGACCTCCACGCGTGGCGCGGCCGCCTGGATCGTCTCCCGATCGTCCCGACCCACGACGGGGTCGGCGTCGTCACCGCGGTCGGTGTGGGCGTGGATCCTGCCCTGCTCGGCACACGTGTTGTCATCGACCCGGTCGACCAGTGCGGCTCCTGCCGTTCATGTCTCGCAAGTCACCCGGGCGTCTGTCTGGACGGAGGCTACCTCGGCATGACCGTCGACGGCCTGCTCGCCGAGCGCGTAGCCCTTCCGGCGGCACGCGTCGTCCCCGTCCCCGCAAGCGTCGGCGACGACGCGGCGACGGTCCTCGAACCGGTCGCCATCGGATTCCGCATCCGCGCCGAGATCGCCGCAAGGGGCATCGCTACGGGCGACGCCGTGTTGATCGGCGGCGGCCCGCTCGGCCTTCTGATCGGCCAGCTCCTTGCCAACGACGGCTGGGGTGTGACCATCGAGGAGCCGTCGGCCGAGCGTCGAGCACGAGCCCGCGACCTCGGCCTCTCCACCACCGCGCCCGGTGAAGTCACCGGCTGGCGCGGGAGCTTGGTCGTCGACACGTCCGCCGTCGAGCCTGGGACACGCGCTGCGCTCGCCGCAGCATGCCCTGGCGCCTTGGTCGTCCTGCTGGGACGCTCCCCCGCGGACGTGCCCGCCGCCGATGTCCTGCTGAGGGAGATCGATCTCCTCGGACTTCGCGGCGGTGCCGGCCACTACGGCGACGCCGTTGCCGCTGTTGCTAGCGGCGCCGTCGACCCCGCCGCATTGATCGACGAGGTCCACGACCTCATGGGGCTGTCCGACCTCGAGAAGGCGTTCAGCTCCCACGACGGCCCGACACCCCCGCTCCGCTCGGTCCTTCATCTTCCGTGACCGCGCACATCACCAAGGAGACTGAGATGGAACACAAGGACGACATCCTGATCGCTGGCGCCGGAATCGGCGGCCTCACCCTCGCGCTACAGCTTCACCACGCCGGGATCTCCTGCCAGGTCCACGAAGCCGCACCCGACCTGATCCCGATCGGCGCCGGCGTCAACCTGCTGCCGCACTCCACCGGGGTGCTCGCCGAGCTCGGCCTACTCGACCGACTCAGGGCCGCATCGATCGAGACGAGGGAGTCCGCGTTCTACAACCGGCACGGTCAGCTCGTGTACGCCGAACCTGCCGGGCGGCATGCGGGTCATGACACTCCGCAGCTCTCGATCCACCGCGGGGCGCTCCAGTCCGTGCTCCTCGAAGCAGTCCGCGAGCGGCTCGGTGTTGGTGCAGTGCAGCTCGGAAGCACGGTCACCGCCGCCACGTCGTACGAGGACCGCGTCGAGGTGACCATCGTCCGGACCACCGACCAGTCGGTGACACGAACGATCCCCGTGGCGGGAGTGGTCGGTGCCGACGGCATCCACTCGGCGCTCCGCAAGCAGCTCCACCCCGACGACGGCGCTCCCCTCTACTCCGGCGTGACGATGTGGCGCGGTGTCGTGCGCGCTCCGTCGTTTCTCACCGGTGGCTCGATGGTACGAGCCGGCTGGCTCGCGAGCGGCAAGCTCGTGATCTACCCCTTGACAGAACCAGACGCGGACGGCACCCAGTTGATCAACTGGGTGGCCGAGGTCGAGCGGGCCCGACCGGCCGACCGCGAATGGAGCCGTGTCGGCAAGCTCGAGGACTTCATCGACGTCTTCGCCGACTGGAAGTTCGAATGGCTCGACGTGCCGGCCCTGATGGCCTCGACCGAGACCATCCTCGAATACCCGATGGTCGACCAGGACCCACTTCCGCAGTGGGGCGGCGGCCGTATCACCCTGCTGGGCGATGCCGCGCACCCGATGGTTCCGCGAGGCTCGAACGGCGCCGGACAGGCGATCCTGGACACCCGCGCCCTTCGGGCCGCGCTGGAGGCCCAGCCCACCATCGAGCGCGCCTTCTCGGCGTACGAGGCCGAACGGGTGCCAGCCACAGCGACCGTCGTGCTGACCAACCGCACCAACCCACCTGACGCCATCCTTCGCGAGGTCTACGAACGCACCGGCGACGAACCGTTCGAGAACATCGACGACGTCATCAGTCAGACCGAGATCGCCACGCTCGTGCAAACGTATCGCGAAGTCACCGGGATGCGTCCGTCGGCCTGACGACCTACGGACTACTACGGTAGGCGCCATGTCGCTCCGCGTCCTGCTCGCCGGCCACCCGTTTCCGGTGGTGAGCGATCCCAGGCGAACCAGTGCGACCGTGCACAACCACCTGCGCCGGTTGATCATGACCGGCGTCCTCCCGCCGGGCACGGTTCTCAACCAGGCGGAACTCTCCAAACTGCTCGCTGTCAGCAGGACTCCGACCCGCGAGGCGTTTCGCATGCTCCAGGAGGAGGGACTGGTCGAGGCGGATCTCAACCAGCGCCCACGGGTCAAGGGCTTCGATCCTGAAGAGCTGGACACGCTCTACGCTGCGCGGATCTCACTGGAGTGCCTCGGCATCCATGCGACCGCGGGACGACTGACCGTCGCCGAGCGCAAGGAGGCGGGACAGGTTCTTCGCGCCATGAATCGTGCGGGAGGGGAGGACGACCTCGACAGATGGTCGATCCTCCACGACCGATTCCACGAGATTCTCGTGATCAGGGTCGGCGACTTCGTCGGCCGGACTATCGCGTCCTACGCCGCCCAGAGCGAGCGCTACCGCCGGCTCTACGGCGCCGAGCATCCTGGGGCGGTGGGGGAACGCCACGAGGAGCACGTCGCTTTGCTCCAGGCAGTCACCGAGGGCGACCGAGATCGAGCCACGCAGTTGATGGCCATGCATCTCGCTGCCACGGCCACGCTCGTCCTGGCCGACTTCGCCAGCGGCTTTGAACCGCAGTCGATCACATGTGCCGTGGACCTCATGAGCCGGAGCGGGCCGTCCTGAAGGGGTCGTCCAGCGACATCCGCGAATCGACGAAAGACGGAGGCGCCCGGTCGGGCTGATCCCGGCCGGGCGCCTTCCGTGCCACATCACGGGACGTCGATGGTCACCCTCGGGCGGTCAACCTGATCTGCCCTCGAGACCGCGCGTGAGACGCAGCAGCACATCTTGACGGCCTCATCCTTCTGTCGCTGGCTGTAGAAGACATCACGGTGGTCGATAGCGCCGTCCAGATCGACCACGCGGACCTCGCAAAGTCCACACTCTCCGCGCCTGCAGTCGAACATCATGTCCACGCCCGCGCCCTCGAGGGCTTCAAGCATAGATACGTCGGGTCCGACGGTGACCCTGACGTCCAGTCGCGGGATCAAGACGTCGAACGTCTCGGGCTCGAACCAGCCGCTGTTGCCGAAGGTCTCGTACCGCAGGTTGGGCAGGCTTCGGCCGGCAACGTCCCAGCTGCGTCGTACTGCATCCATGAGGCGGATGGGGCCGCACATGTAGAGCTCAGTCGTGCCATCCGCTTCCTTGATCAGCGCCTCGATATCGAGAAGTCCGTCCTCGTCATCGAGGTGGATGGTTGCTCGGTCCCCATGTTCCTCCAGGAGCTCGGCACGATAGGCCATGACGTTGCTGCTCCGGGCGGCATAGACAAGGTGGTAGTTCGCTCCGACACGGCGCAGAGCCGACGCCATCGCGGCGATCGCTGTCACCCCGATGCCGCCCGCGAGCAGAATGTACTTCGGTGCGCCGATACGCAGCGGGAAGTTCTGGAGAGGCTGCGTGATCTCGATCCGGTCACCGGCCTTGAGCGTGTGCATGTACGTCGAACCACCGCGGGACGCCGGCGCCCGCTGAACACTGATGACCAGTGTCCTGCCATCGTCCTTCGACTCGACGATCGAGTACGAGCGTTTATCCGAAACTTCCCCGATCTGGACCCTCACATCGATGTGAGAACCCGGGTCCGCCTTGGCGGGTCGGTCCGGTTCCAGCTCGATCCGCTGAACGTCATCAGCGACCGCGCGCGTCGCGACCACCGTTGCGAACTGCCAGACCTCAGTATTCGTGGCACCCATCTGATTCTCCCCGAGCCGTCAGAGACGGACCGGTCGACCTTCCGCCTCGAGGGCACGTTCGAGGATCCTGCGGATCCACATGCCGCCGCCGTCGATGTTGAGGTTGTAGAACTCGTAGTCCGGGTTCGACTCGATGGCCTGCTGCTGTGCTTGGAGCATGGCGGTGTCCTCTTTGAAGACATTGCTGATGCCCTGCTTGATCTGGCTCGTCAGCAGCTGGCTCTGGAGATCGTAGTTGCGCATCCAGGCCCAGTGATACTTCGTCTTGGTCGCGGAGACCGGGGTGATCGCGTTCATCACGAAGCCGTTGATGCCCTGACTGCGGTCACCTTCGGGGGCTCCTGTTCCGGTCTTGGCGACGCCCACATCGATCCGAATCACCGAGGGGAAGCCGTACTCGATCAGCTGCCAGCGGTCGACGTTGCCGTCATAGCCGTGTTGGGCGCGCATCTGCGCCTTCATGAACGGCACTGCAGGGATGTCGATCATCCAGCGGCTCAGCCGGACCTTGTTATCGTCATGCTCCACCGTGAAGTCGCTCTCGCTGAGGCCTCCGCCACCGATGCTGCTCGTGTGGAGGAACTCCTCGTGCGTCAGGTCCATCAGGTTGTCCATGACGAGCTGGTAATTGCAGTCCAGCTCGATGGTCTCGCCGTCACCGGCCCACGCCGGGTCGTCCATCTGGTGCATGTCGGGAATCAAGTCCGGATTCGCGGCGAGCGGATCGCCCACCCAGACCCACACGAAGCGGTGTCGCTCCACGACCGGGAACGACGGCACCAAAGCGCTCGGATTGAGCGACTCCTGTGCCGGCATGCTCACGCAACGGCCCGCGGGGTTGTAGACGATGCCATGGTATGGACAGCGAATGTCGTCTCCGATCACCTCGCCCATGGAGAGCGGGGCAAGACGGTGCCAGCATGCGTCGGCCAGGGCGACGGGCCTGTTGTCCTCGGTCCGGTAGAGGACGAGCGGTCGGTCGGCCACCTGGACCGCGCTGGGCTTGCGAGTCACCTCGCGGTCCCAGGCCGCGACGTACCAAGCGTTGATCGGGAAGTTCACTGTCTTGTTCGTCGTCGAACTACGGCTCTCCGCCTCTTGGATCGTGCGCTCCAACATCTAAACCTCCGTGAAACCTGAAAAGCGGCCTAAGTACATACACCTTGGCCGTTCCATGTGGCCTCAGTCACTGCCGATGCGCCCAGATTCCGCTGCGCGAAACTCGGAGCACCGGGTCAACCGAAGGTGCCAACAGCAAACGAGGGGCTGGTTTCCCAGCCCCTCGTCGATGCGTGCGTCCGGCTCAGGCGTACACCGGAGCGAGGTCGAAGTAGACCCGGTAGGTCGTGATCAGCCCATTGTCTGAACGGTTCCAGATGGATACGCACGGGATGGTGACCTTCCCACCGTCACGCCTTGTGTACGTGACCCGGAGCTCGACCACCGTGTCGCCGCCCGAGTTCCACTCCCGCATGACGTCGTGACTCAGTCCCCCAATGGTTCCGTAGAAACCAGCAACTCCGGCCTCGATCTGCTCCGGCCCGACCAGCGGCGGATTGTTGCCGAACGCAAGGCTTCCGTCCGCGACGAAGAGGGCTGCCACGCCGGCCGCATCCTGGGCGTCGACAAGGTCGAAGACCGTCGTCGTGAAGTCGCTTGCCATGCCAAGCCCCGCTCAGACCGCGGCTGCGACGCGGTCGCGCACCGCGGCGATCGTCGTCCGGACGGCGTCGAGGTAGTCGGCGACCATAGCGTCTGCGACCTCCCGCTCCTCGTTGCTGCCGACCTCGGCGCCCGGGACGACGAGCCGGAAGCTGAAGGTCAGCTGCAGGTCACCGTTGTCATCGACGGCCAGCTTGTTGTCGATCGTGCCCGGCATGCCTCTGGTACGAACGAAGTGAACGAGCTCCTTGGGGTAGAAGGTGACCACTTCTCGCGCACTCTGACCGTGCAGTGAAACGTCGCGGACCAGCCCGCCCTCGAACTCCTCGACGATCGTGCATTCGGTGATCGCCTTGACATACGGGAGCGGGTTGCGCGCCTTCTCGAGAAGGCCCTCCCACATGGCGTCGAGCGAGAGTTCGGGAAGGGTCCCGTCGTTGACAGGAAGGGAATGGCTGACCTCAATCATGGCGTGACCTCCATCACAGTTGCGAAGTGGATACACCTTGGCTCGACACCGACCGGCCCGTCGCTTCGACCCAGACGAAATTCCGATCTCCGGAATGGCACCTCGCCGGCCCGAGCAGGCCCTGGCCGATGACACGAAAGCCGCGTAGCGCCCGCTAGGATCTGCGCGGGCCGTTAGCTCAGTCGGTTAGAGCAGAGGACTCATAATCCTTGGGTCGCGGGTTCGAGCCCCGCACGGCCTACCAACGATCGGTGCGCTGGACCTCGTGCATCAGCTCGATCTTGCGGAAGCCGAACTGTCGGTTGATGCGCTGCATCACGTCGTTGGACGGGTCGGTCCAGGTGTGGATGCTGGTGCGTTCGGGGTGGTCCCGCTGCACGGCGGCGAGGGTGGCGACCTTGAGGGCCAGGCCGAGCTTGTGGCCACGGTGGGCGGACTTGACGAAGGTGTCGTCCTGGATGGCCTCGTCGCTGCCGTGGGCCAGGAAGATGACCGAGTAGCCGACCAGCTCGCCGGTGAGGATCTCGCGGGCGGCGGCGGTGATGCGGTCGTAGGAGCGGGCGGTGCTCTTCTCCGCCGAGCGGATGCGGTCGGCGGTGTGGGCGACCATGTCCTCCTGGGACTTGCCGGGCATCTCCTTGCCCATCTGGTTGCGCAGGCCGACGAACTGGGCGAGCAGGTCCTCGGGGGTGCGGTCCTCCCACATCAGGATCTCGTAGCCGAGCACGTTGAAGGGCTTGTGCGGCAGCGGGAGGTCGGCGGCGAGATGGTCCTCGCGGCGTACGGACTTGAAGCCGAGCGCCCGTGCGAAGGCCAGGGAGGACTTCGGGGGGATGGTCACCTCGGCAGTCGTCAGGGTGCGGCCGTTGGTGCGGCGTACGTCGTCGGCGGCTCGCCACAGCTCGGTGCCGACCCCGCGCCAGCGGTGCACGGGGAGGACGTGGATCCCGAGCTCGACGACGTGGCTGCGCTCCTCCTCGGGGAGATCGAGCTCGGCGATGCCGATCGTCTCGCCCTGCTCCTTCGCGGCGAGCAGCACCCGGCGGCCGTGGTCGTGCGGCATCCGCACCGAGTTGGCCAGCGCCTCGTAGGTGCGATGTGACGCGTAGGGTCGGTCGAAGGCCATCGATGCCGCCTCCACGGCGTACCAGGCCTTCAGAGCGGTGTCATCGTGGACGTCAACGGGGGCGATCACAGACACGGGCTCTATCTAACCGTGTCGAGCAAGGTGGCGGGAAGTGAGGTCCCCCAGCAAGCGTTGACACGTCATCTGATGCGGACCGGGGCCACGTCAGACCGGACCGGGCTCGGTCGACGGGTCGTCGGGATCAGGGTCCGGCGGACCGGGCGACTTGGTCGGCGTCGGAGTCGGCGTCGGAGTCGGAGTCGGAGTGGGGGTCGGCGTCGGCGTGGGCGTCGGCGTCGGGGTCGGGGACGGGGTGTTCGACGGCGACGGCTTCTCGGTCGGCGTCGGGTCGGGGCTCGGCGGCACGTAGGGCGCGTGACCCTCCTCGGGGGCGTCGCCGTCGAGCCAGGCCGGCGGCGGGAACTCCTCGTAGTCGAGCTCGTCGGTCAGCGGGCCCATGATCTCGACCCAGGTGTCGGCCGGGTAGTCGGCGCCGAAGAAGGTGTCGAGCCAGCCGTCGAGGGCGCCGCTGCCCTGCCCCCGGCTGTAGGCGACCGCGGTGGAGAGCTGCGGGGTGTAGCCGACGAACCAGGCCGAGGAGACCTCGTCCTTGTCGTTGGTCGCGGTGCCGGTCTTGCCGGCGGCCGGCTGGACCACCGCGCTGGCGGCCTGGCCGGTGCCGCTGGAGACGACCTGCTGGAGGGCGTAGGAGGTGTCGTCGGCGACCTCCTCGTCCATCGCCCGACGGCGGGTCTCGGTGTCGTCGTGCTCGTAGAGCACGGTGCCGTCGGCGTCGACCACCTTGGAGACGACGAAGACGTCGTTGTGCACTCCCCCGTTGGCGATCGTGGCGTAGGAGTTGGCCATGTTGATCGGGCTGACCGTCGAGTTGCCCAGCGTGAGCAGGAAGTTGTCGGGACGCATGTCGCCGCCGGACTTCATCGGGATGCCCGGGTAGTTGGCGTCGCTGCGGTCGCCGCGCGGGATGCCCGCGCGTACGGCCATGTCGTAGACGTCCTTGCTGCCGTTGGGCAGGGAGTCGGACATCTCCACGAAGGCGGTGTTGATCGAGTCCTCCATCGCCTGGAGGCTGCTGACGTTGGCGCCGTAGCTGTGACCGTTCGGGTCGGCGGCGCTCTGGCCGGAGTTGCGTACCGGCAGGCCGTTGAAGTCCTTGGGAGAGTTGCCGTCCCAGGTGTCCTTGAGCGAGTAGCCGGCCTTCAGAGCCGCCGCCATCGTGAACGCCTTCATCGTCGACCCGGCCATGGTGGCGCTGCTCGCGGCCCAGTTGATCTGCGAGTCGAGGTAGTCCTGGCCGCCGTAGAAGCCGCGCAGGGCGCCGGTCTTGACGTCGACGGTGGCCGCGCCGACGTGGAGCTCGTCGGAGACGTCGCCCTCGACGTACGCATTCTTGTCCTCCGGACGTACGTCGTTGACCGCCTCCTCCACGGTCTTCATCGTCTTCTTGGTCAGCGTGGTGGTGATCCGCAGGCCGCCACCGTTGATCTCGTCCTCGGTGACCAGCGGGTTGCCCTGCTCGTCCTTGAGCTTGAGGAGCTCGTCACGGACCAGCTTGAGCGCGTGGCCCTTCTGGCCGCCGTAGCGGCTGTCGGAGCGCGGCTTCTTGAACTTCGGCAGCGCGGCCTTGGCCTTCTCCCCCTCGGCGGCGTCGACCATGCCCATCTTGACCATCGAGTTGATGACGTATCGGTAGCGGCCGTCGAGCTCGGCGACCGCCTCCTCGCCGTTGCTCGGGTCGAGGTCGTTGGGGTCGTTGAGGATCGCGGCCAGCGCGGCCGCCTCGCGGAGGTTGATCTCGGCGGCCGGCTTGCCGAAGTAGGCGTTCGAGGCGGCCTCGATGCCGTAGGCGCCGCGGCCGAAGTAGATGGTGTTGAGGTAGCCGGCGAGGATCTCCTCCTTGGACTTCTGCCGGCTGATCTTCAGCGAGATGACCGCTTCCTTCACCTTCCGGGTGTAGGTGCGCTCCTGGGTGAGGTAGAGGTTCTTGACGTACTGCTGCGTGATCGTCGAGGCACCGGACTGGGTGCCGCCGGTGTTGTTGTTGACCAGCGCGCGCACGATGCCCTTGATGTCGATGCCGCTGTTCTTCCAGAACGTGCGGTCCTCGGCGGCGACCGCCGCGTCCTTCATCAGCTGCGGGATCTCGTCGAAGGGGAGCGAGTCACGGTCCTGGGAGTCGGCGATGTAACGGCCGATCTCCTCCTTGCCGCCGCGGTAGTAGACGAAGGAGGTCTCCTTCTCGTAGGCGGCGTTGGCGTTGGGGATCGGGATGGCGTTGTAGGCCACGATCACACCCAGGGTGCCGATCAGCGCGCCCACCAGAATCAGCACGGAGAAGGCCTTCAGAACCTTCTTCACCCGCTTCTTCTTCGGCTTCGGCGTGGGTGTGTAAGGCGGATTGCCCTGCCAGCTCAAGTTGTCCCCTCCCGCGGTCACAAACGCCACTAAGGGTACGGCGGGCTCCCACGCCCGACGCGATCCTCGGCGTCGTGTCCAGAACGTCTCAGCGGGGTCTCAGGTTGCACGTGGCGTACGAAAGGGCCTCTGACCTGGGCGAGCGCGTCGGTGTCGGCCCAGGCCAGAGGCCCCTTCGAGGAGTCAGACCAGCTTGTAGAAGGTGCTGTAGTGGTCCGGGGTGAAGTACACCGCACCGGAACTGCGGTCGACGACGATCCGGTAGGACTGGCGAGCGGCGCCACAGGCGCGCGGGGTGACGTCGAACTCGAGGTAGGAGCGGCCGGTAGGCAGCTCGCCCTCGTAGTTGTTGTAGGTGCCGCCGGCGAAGTTGCAGGTTCCGGTGGGGGCCCAGTCGTACCAGCCGCGGGTGGAGGGATAGCCCATCGACTTCCAGGTGCTGTTGGAGCTGCGCGCCTCCGCACAGCCGCTGTGGGTGCAGCTCGGGTTGTAGTAGGCGCTCGCGGACGGAGCGGTGGCGAGACCGGCACCGACGAGGCCGGTGGTGGCGACGAGGGCTGCGAGGAGCAGCTTGACGATGGTGAGCACGGAGCGGTTCTTCCCGGACATGAATCCTCCAGTGTGTGCGTTACGGACGCAGGTAATTCTGCTACCTGGCCTACCCCGATAGGGGCTCCCGAGGTCACGACCTGGTGAACTCTTGCCTCACTCCCAGCCGCAGTGGCCGGGCAGGAAGTCGTAGAGCGCGGCCTTCTGCGGCTTGCTGAGCGGCAGGAAGTAGGCCGCCTCCTCGGGCATGCCGGGACCGCCGACGTGGACCCGGAAGAGGCTGCCGACCTTGTCGTCGGCCAGGGCGTGCGGGTCGCACCGGGCGGGTAGGACCCGCAGCTCCAGCGTGGTCGGCTCGCCGGTCATCGGGTGCGGGGTCGAGCGCGGCCAGGTGGGCGTCTCGGAGGCGAGCTGGAAGAGCACGGTGCCCTCCCAGCCGTCGAAGGTGACCTCCGGGGCCTTCTCGGTCGGGGCGAACCTGACCGGGAGGACGAAGACGCTCTGCTTGCCCTCGCCCTCGACCCGGGGCTCGCCCACGGTGATCTCGGCCGCCTCGGTCAGGGTGCGCTCGGCGCAGTCGCGGTCGAGGAGGCGGTCGATGTTGGCGTACCTGTCCTCGGCTGTGCCTGTGCTGGTGCGCCACTCCTCCTTGCCTGTCTCGCGCCAGGTGATCGTCAGGTCGGCGTCGCCGCCCTCGCCGCACTTTCCGCGGGGCATGTCGAAGTCGAAGTCCATCTCGGGGTCGACCGGTTCCGAGCCCTTCCATCCGGCCCGGAACCGGTCGCTGCTCACCTCGAGGCGTGAGACCTCGATCGAGGAGCCGGTGTCGTTGACGAGGCGTACGAACGCCTCCCCGGTGTTGCGCTGCAGCCGGGTCTGGTCGAGGTAGGCGGTCAGCCCGTCGGGCCAGTCCGTCTCCTGCGGCTCGCTCGTGCCACAGGCGGCCAGGATCGTCCCGAGCAGGAGAACCGCGGCCGGCGCGGCGATTCGGCGCATTGCGGCAGGTTAGCGGAGTCACCGGCTGCTCACGCTCCCTTCGTGAAGTTCCACTCGCCGGACCCGATCCGGTAGGAGGTGATGCCGCTCTGTGTGCCGAGGCGCTCCGGGGCGGTCCCGCCGGGGCCTGTGGCCAGGTAGGAGCCTTCGGGGAGGCGTACGACGGCGGTGACGTTGACCGGGATCGTGGCGCGGAGGGTGATGGTGTCGGCTGTCCGGGTCCAGGCGGAGGCGACGCGGCCGCGCTGGGTGACCACGGAGCCGTTGGCGTGGGTCAGGCCGGTGGCCGGGACGCCGAGCTCTACCTCGGCGGCGCCGGGGGCGGTGGTGCGGATGCCGAGCACCGACTCGGTGATGTCGACGATGCCGCGCGAGCCCCAGCCGTGGGAGGCGCTGTTGGCCGAGCCGCTCAGCTCCCAGGCCTCGGGGGTGAAGGTGCCGCCCTTCGCGAGCCAGCCGGCCCAGCCGTAGTCGTCCTCGTCGGTGAGCAGGTCGAGGACGCCTTCCTCGGCTCCGGAGTCGGCGAGGGCCTCGAGCAGCACGTGGGCGGTCATCGGCCCCTGCTTCATCCCCATGCCCGCGAGGTGCTCACCGAGCGCGGGGACGTCCTGGGCCGGTGCGATGCCGAAGGCGATGGCGTACGAGGTGGCGTGCTGGCCGGCGTGGGCGGACCGGGTGCCGTCGGCGAACAGACCGTCGACGTAGGTGCCGTCGGCCTTGCGCAGCGTCTGGTTCATCCGTGCGGCGAGAGCGTCGGCATCCGAGCGCAGGCCGGCGATCTCGGCGTCGGGTCGGTCCAGCTCCTCGCCGATCAGCGCGACCTTACGGAGCACGTCGACGCCGAGGGCGTTGACCGTCGTCCTGGCGGCGGTGGTCATGTCGTAGCCGAAGCGGCCGTGGGCGGGCCAGTCGACGATGCCGTACAGGTACTGGCCGGAGCCGCCGGAGAGGTTGGTGACCAGGCCCTGGGTCGGGCCGCTGGTGGCGATGTGGCGGCGGATGTAGCCGGCGGTGGCGGTGAGGTTGTCGTAGGCGTCCGCGAGGACGGCCTTGTCGCCGGTCTCGAGGTAGTAGCGCCAGATCCAGTCGGGGACGACCTCGGTGAAGTCGGGGATGTCGCGCTTGCCGTCGCCGTTGGGGTAGACCGCGTTGTAGCGGCCGGCGTCGTTGCCGGACCACCAGTAGCGCTCCTGGCTGAGCAGGAACTCCCGGATCGCCTGGCGCGAGGCGACCCGCTCGCGCTGTGCGGACATCAGGCCGACCGAGATGTTGGCGGTGTCGTGGAGGAACTGGCCCTGCTCACGGGTCGGGGTGTCGACGAAGGTCTCCTGGACCGAGTAGCGCAGCGAGCGGTCCATCAGGTCCCAGACGTCGTCGAGGACGGCATCCGAGCTCTCGAAGGTGGCGGCACCGTCCTCGTCGTAGGCGGTGTGGACGACGGTCGCGGTCACGTCCTCCGCGGTGATCTCCTCCCCCGCGCCCGGGATCTCGAGATAGCGGAAGCCGAGGTGGCCGACCGCCCGGTAGTCCTGGACGCCGGCGGCCTGGGTGTAGGGGAAGGACATGTTGGTGCTCTGCGTCGAGAGGCCCGTGGTCGAGACCCGGCCGGTGTCGGCGAGGTCATAGCCGGCCCGTATCGGGACCTGTCGCCCGGCGATGCCGTCGTCGAAGTGGACGCCGGGGCGTGCCGGGATGATACGGCCGAAGTCGGCGACCGGGGTGCCGTCGCCGGCCCGGAGGATGCGCTCGGGGTGGACGACGGTCTCCTCGAGCCGGGTCTGCTGGCCCTCGAGGTGGGTGAACGGCGCCACCGGATGCCGTCCGAGGACGACCGCGGCGTTCCAGGTCGTGTCGTCGTAGCCGCGCGCGGTCCAGTCGCCGATCGCCGCGGCGGCCTGGCCGTCGAGGTGCTCGATCCACAGGCCTTCGCCGTTGCGGGTGCCGACGGTGACGTACGGGCCGCGGCGGACCTTCCAGGAGCCGTCGGTGACGATCGTGGTCGTCTCGCCGTCGGCGTAGGTGAGCTCGAGCTTCAGGAGCGCGCCGGGGGTGCCCGCGGCGCGGCCCTGGCCGCCGCTGAACCAGTGCAGCTTGAGCCCGAGGGCGAGGGGCTCGCCGGGCGTGACCAGGTGGGTGACGTCCGCGGCCTGGTAGTAGCCCTCGCTCGGGTAGCCGAAGTTGCTCATCCGGTCGGCCTGCTCGCCGCCGAGATAGAGCTCGGCGGTGTGGCTGGCGGCGAGGTAGCTGCGGGCACGGACGACCCTGCCGTCCGGAACGTCGACCTCGGTGCGGGCCAGGGTCCATTCGTCGCGCTCCTGGGCGGGGTTGTCAGCGGTGCCCGGTGGTCGCCTGATCCAGCTCGCGCCGGCCCAGTCGGTGTCGCCGATGCCGGTCTCGAACGCTGCCCTCTCGGACCACCGTGAGGGCAGCCTGTGGCGGTCCCAGGTCATGACCCGCCAGGTGTAGCTGCTGCCGGGCTCGAGGGCCTCCCCGGCGTAGTCGACGTAGGACTGCTGCGCGGAGGTGACCTTGCGGGAGTCCCAGACGATCTCACCGGCCGCGTCGCGTACCTCGATCTTGTAGGCGGTCTGCACCTCGTTGGCGTCGCTGTCCTGGGGCACCCAGCCGAATCGTGGCGTCAGGTCGGTGTTCAGGGGATGGCGGACGTCGTCGACGGCCAGACCGACGGGCCGGTCAGGAGCCGTGTTGCCCGAGGCCGCCCCTGACGGGGAGACGGCGGCCGAGAGGCTGGTGGCGACGAGGGCGCTGGTGACGATCGCGGCCAGACGGAGCTTCATGGGGTCCTCCGAGCGAGTTGATACGTTGCCGTGGCCGGGTCCGGCCACAGCCTTCGGGTTCAGCCTTCGGGTTCAGCCTTCGGGTTCAGCGTTCGGGTTCAGCAGACGGCGCGAAGCCGCTCGACCTCCGGGCTCTCGCCCGAGGTCGTGGTGATCACGTGGCAGCCGGAGGGCACGCCCCGGATCACCAGGTACTCGCCCTCACGGGTCGCGGGCACCGGGCGCCCGTCGAGGAACAGCTGGTCTCCGGACGACGACGGCACGAGGACCTCGGCCCGGGAGTTGCCCGGGACGCTCACGCCGACGTCGATGCCGCGCGCGGTCGTGGCGTACGCCGCACCGATGCGTCCGCGGAGGGTCGGGAGCGTGACATGCGCCCACGGGACGCCGTCGGGCTGCGGCCGGACGCGGAACTCCTCGTAGCCGGGCACCAGCGGCTCGATGCCGAACATGCCCTGCGGCACGTTGTAGGCCGGGGACGCCGCCCAGGGGTGCGACCACGTCATGTTGGACTTCAGCGAGGTGTCCCAGGCCTCGGCGGTGGCGCCGGCGCCCTTCGCGATCATGTTGAGCCAGCTGCGGAGGCCGTTGCTGGTCAGCAGCTGGTGTGCGACGTCTCCGCGGTCGCCCTCGTAGAGGGCCTCGAGGACGAAGGCGGCGCAGTAGACGCTGCAGGCCATGCCACGAGTGCCGATGTAGTCCGCAGCCCGTTGTGCGACCTCGCCCTCGGCGAGCCCGAACGCGGTGGCGAAGACGCTGGCCTGGAACGCCCAGTGCTGGATCGGCGTGCCGTCGGCGTCGAGGCCGTCGCGGAAGGCCCCCTTGTCCGGGTCCCACAGCCTGTCGTCGGCAGCGGTCCGAAGCCGGTCGGCGATGGCGGTGTACGTCGCCGCGTCACCGTCGCGGCCCAGCGCCGTCGCGATCTCCGCCATGTCGCGGAACGAGCGGTGGCCGATCGCGTTGATGACAGTGTTGTAGGGCCGGAAGACGTAGCCGTCGCGCTCCGAGGCCGGCCAGTCGACGATGTCGCAGTCGGTGCACGTGCCGCCGGTCAGACCGGTGTCCTTCCGGATGAGGCCGGTCGACGGCTCGACCCACTCGAGAGGCAGCTTCTCCTGCAGCGCGGTGTAGTTGCGGGCCAGGGCCGCGGTGTCACCGGTCTGCTGCCAGGAGTCGTGGAAGGCCAGGATCGTGTACATCGGCCACTCGGTCGGCCAGGTCCTGCGGGTGAGCAGGAACTCCAGGGAGTAGTTGCCCAGGGTCGGGTCGCTGGAGACGAAGAAGTTGGCCATCATCTGCAGGTAGCTGTCGGCCTCGTACGCACCGCGCTCACGGCTCCAGGAGTCGACGTAGAGGTCGTGGTTGGTGGCCTCGATCGTGTTGCGCAACAGCTCCCAGACGCGGTCGAGGTCGTCGTCGGCGGAGTCGAAGACCGCCTCGTCGGTGTCGAAGGGATAGACCTGCGCCAGGGCCGGGAAGTCGGCCGCGCCCAGACCGGTGGGAGCACCGATGACCTCGGCGTAGCGGAAGACCCGCATGCCCCAGGTCTCCAGGTGCTGCTCGCCGGCGCGCAGCGTCCACCGGTCCTGGTAGGTGTTGCCGGTGCGCATGGCGTACCGCACCGTCTGGGGCGCGGACAGCTCTTCGCCGAACCGGAGGTCGAGCACCTGTCCTGCCGTGCCGTCGAGGTCCAGGGAGAGACCGCCGATCCACGTACGTCCGTAGTCGATGAAGTAGTGCCCGGGCGCCCTCTCCACCACGGTGACCGGCTCCTTCAGCTGCTGCTGCACCTTCGCCGTGGGGGCGGCGCGGAGGTCGCCGAAGGCCGGACGCACCGCCGCGTCGCTCCATGCGGCGTCGTCGAAGCCCGGCTCGGCGAAGCCGTCGGGCCAGTGGGCCGCTTGCAGGTTCTCCTTCGGCGCCGAGAAGAACGAGGTCCCGATGCTGCCGGCGGCGGGGAAGGTCTTCGCCCCGGCGAGGGTCCGCCAGTGCGGGCCGCTCACGACGACGTCGCGGGTGCCGTCGGCGTACTCCACGACGAGCCGGCCGAGGAAGCGCCGGTCGCTGCTCGTCCAGCCGAGTACGCCGATCGCGTTGCCGGCCCCCGGCCGCAGCGCGGCGGTCACGTCGAAGCCGTCGTAGCGGGCCTCGCCGCGGATCGGCTGCGTCGGGCCGAGGCCGACGAACCGGCCGTTGAGCCAGGCCTTGTAGACGTACTGCCGGCCCGGTGCGGTGGAGGATGCGGTCGCATAGAGGGTGGCGGCGGCGATCGGCTTGTCAGGCAGCGTGAACTCGTGCCGGAGGAAGGCCCAGTCCTGCGATGCGACGCCGTAGAGGCAGTTGGCGTTCGTGCCGACCTCGAGCCAGCCGCCCACGGCGGCGCCACAGGCGAAGTCGCTGCCGGCGGAGAAGTCGTCGGCGTAGAGGACCTCGCCGGAGGCGGAGGTGACGGTCAGGTCGTCCCACGCGTTGCGCTCGGACCCGCCGGTGCGGAAGCCGACCGAGCCGGCAGCGAAGTCGGTGAGCGTGCGGGTGTCGATGAGGGTGTCGTCGAGCCACGTGCGGATGGTGGTTCCCGCTGCCTCGATGCGCAGCCGATAGGAGGTGCCGCGGACGAGAGGCTCGGGCAGCGGCACCGAGTCCAGCTGGGTGAAGGTCCCGCTCACGCGCTTGTGGGGAGCGAAGGTGTTCACCCCGTCGCCTCGGAACTGCCACATGTAGTAGTTGTTCGTGTCCTGCGCGCGGAACGCGATGGTGGCGTTCTGCGTCGCGATCCGGAAGGTGGTGTCGATGGTGACGTCGCCCCAGGCGGTCGCGCGGGCCGCGGGGAGCCAGATGGGCTGGGCCTGGCCCCACTCCTGCCTGGGACCGGTGGTGAAGGTGGAGACCTCCGACCAGTCAGAGCTCTTCCCACGGCCGTCCCAGGTGCGTACGCGCCATCGGTAGGTCTGCTCGGGCTCGAGCCTCGGACCGGCGTAGGGCACGTTGGTGCTCGCCGAGGACGTGACGCGACCGGAGTCCCAGACGCCGGCTGCGCCGATGCCCTCGCTGATCCGGGCGACCTGTACGCGGTAGGCGCTCTGCTCGGCGAAGGGGACCTGCCAGGCCAGCAGCGGCGAGCCGAGGTCCTCGACGTCACGCGGCGAGGACAGCTGCGAGACGGTGAGGTGGGTGGCTGTCGCGCCGTCCACCGCGGCGGCCGGGACGGGGATCGAGACGGCGAGCACGCCGATGACGATCGCGGCCAGACGGAGCTTCATGAGGGTCCTCCGGAGCGTGATTGATACGTTTCACTGCTACCCGGAGACTATGACGACCGTCACAAGGACCGGAAGGGTCGTGGCCGGATCCGGTCACTGTTCGCGGGCGACCACCAGAACATGGAGGGTGCGAGGACCGTGGACGCCCTCGACACGGTCGAGCTCGATGTCGCTGGTGGCCGAGGGGCCGCTGATCCAGGTCAGCGGCCGGGCGGGGTCGAGGAGGGCGACGGCGTCGGGTACGTCGGGAACGACCTGGTTCTCGCGGACGATGCAGATGTGGGTGTCGGGAACCAGGGAGATGGCTCGGCGGCCCTGGCCGGGGGCGTGGTCGAGCACGATCGTGCCGGTCTCGGCGATGCCGACGCGGGCCTCGGTGACGACGGCCGCGATCCGGTCCAGCTCCGCGGCGGTCAGGGTGCCGTCATCGACGACGTCGCCGGGGACATGGACCGACAGGCCGGGCGGGACGACGACCTGACCGGCCGGGAGCGCGGCGGCGATGCGGTCCTCGAGCTCGTCGGCTCGGCAGCGCTCGACCACGGCACGGTAGTCGGCCACGCGCTCGGCGAAGAGGTCGACGACGTCAGGGGTCACGACGGGCGCGAGGTCCCGCGGCGCAGAGGGTTCGGCGGGCTCGAGCGTCGAGCCGGCGAGTGCCTCGCGGACTCGGGCGAGGATCTCGGTGCGGGCGTCGGTCATGCGTCGTCCTTTCCGCCGTTCGCACGTTGCCACCAGGCCCGGAAGCTCTCCCCCGGGGCGTGTGGAAGGTCGCGCGCGCCGGTCCAGGCGGTGGGGCCGAAGCGGCGCGCGAAGCGCATCCCGAGACCGGTGAGGCGCTCGAGGGCGGAGAGGCGGCGCGAGCGCCCCAGGACGTACGCCGCGCCCTTCATCGCCGCGGCCTCCGGCTTCGGCACGCCACCTCGGTGGGCGTCGACCACCTGGGCGCGCAGGTCGACCAGGACCGAGGGGATGTCGATGCGTACCGGGCAGACCTCGAAGCAGGCGCCGCACAGGCTCGAGGCATACGGCAGGGAGTCGGTCTGGTCGTCGTGGCCGACGCCCTTCAGCAGCGGGTTGAGGATGGCGCCGATCGGGCCCGGGTAGACCGAGCCGTACGCATGGCCGCCGGTGCGCTCGTAGACCGGGCAGACGTTGAGGCAGGCCGAGCAGCGGATGCAGCGCAGCGCCTGCCGGCCGACCTCGTCGGCGAGCGCCCGGGTGCGACCGTTGTCGAGCAGCACGACGTGCACCTCCTGCGGGCCGTCGCCGGGGGTGACGCCGCTCCAGGTGGAGGTGTAGGGGTTCATCCGCTCGCCGGTCGAGGACCGCGGCAGCAGCCGGAGCATCGGGCCGAGGTCCTCCCAGCGGGAGACGACCTTCTCGATGCCGACCACCGAGACGAGCACCTCGGGCAGGGTCAGGCACATCCGGCCGTTGCCCTCCGACTCGACGACCACGAGGGTGCCGGTCTCGGCCACCGCGAAGTTGGCGCCGGAGACGCCGACCTTGGCGCGCAGGAACTTCTCGCGCAGGTGCTCCCGGGCCGCCGCCGCGAGCACTGCCGGCTCGTCGGTCAGGTCCTCCGGCGCAGGGCGGCCCGCGGCCGCCATCCTCGACCGGAAGATCTCGCGGATCTCCGCCCGGTTGCGGTGGATGGCCGGCACGAGGATGTGCGACGGCAGGTCGTCGCCGAGCTGCACGATCAGCTCGGCCAGATCGGTCTCCCAGGCCGCGATGCCGTCGGCGGCCAGCGCCTCGTTGAGCCCGATCTCCTGGGTCACCATCGACTTGACCTTCACGACCTCCTCCGCGGCGTGCGCCTTGGCGATCGAGGCGACGATCGCGTTGGCCTCGGCGGCGTCACGGGCCCAGTGGACGGTCGCGCCGTTGGCGGTGAGGGTCTCCTCGAGGCGTACGAGCTGGGTGTCGAGGTCGAGCAGCGCCCGCTCCTTGACCGCGGCACCGGTCAGGCGCAGCTCCTCCCAATCCTCCACCTCGGCGACGACCCTGGCCCGTTTGGCGCGGATGGTGCCGGTGGCGTGGGCCAGGTTGTGGCGCAGCTGGGAGTCGGCGAGGGCCTCGCGGGCGGCCGTCGGGAAGGCGGGCATGCCGACGAAGGTCCCGCTCATCGGAGCGTTCCTTCGATCGAGCGCGCCTCGGTCGAAGCGAGGATCTCGGCGAGGTGGACGGTGCGTACGCCCGAACGTTGCCGGGAGAGCACACCGCCGATGTGGGTCAGGCAGGAGTTGTCGCCGGCGACCACGATCTCGGCGCCGGTCTCGCGGATGTGGCGGGCCTTGTCGGCACCCATCGCGACCGAGGTGTCGGCGTTCTTGACCGCGAAGGTGCCGCCGAAGCCGCAGCACTGGTCGGCGCCGGGCAGGTCGACGAGGCGGATCCCGCGCACCGCCTCGAGCAGCTGTCTCGGCCGGTCCCCCACTCCCAGCATCCGCAGCGAGTGGCAGGTCGGGTGGTAGGTCACCCGGTGCGGGTAGTAGGCGCCGACGTCGGTCACTTTCAGGACGTCGACCAGGAATTCGGAGAGCTCGTAGACCTTCGGCCCGACCTCCGCGACGGCCTCCTGGAGGGCCGGGTCACCGGAGCGGCGGGCGACGATCGAGTGCTGGTGCCGAGCCGAGCCGGCGCACGACCCGGACGGGGTCACGACGGCGTCGTAGCCGGCGAAGGCGTCCACGAACGTACGCACCACCGGGACCGCCTCGTCCAGATAGCCGGTGTTGACCATCGGCTGCCCGCAGCAGGTCTGCGCCATGGGGAAGTCCACCTCGACGCCGAGACGGCGTAGGAGGCGGACGACGGCCTGCCCCGTGCTCGGGTAGAGGGCGTCGTTGATGCAGGTGACCATCAGCGCGACTCGCATCGGCAGCCTCCTTCGTGTTGTCGTGCCATCAAATCAGTTCAGATGAGTCCGGTGCGTACGGCCCGCACGACCGCCTCCACACTCGTCCCCGCGCCGAGCGCATCGGCAGCCGCCCGCAGGCGCCTCCGCACGGTGCGCTCGGAGACGCCCAGCGCCCGCGCGATCCGCTCGATCGTGTAGCCCCGGGCGAACAGCGCCAGCACCTCCACCTCGTCCTCCGGAAGGTCGGTGGAAGGTCGTACGCCGCCCGAGGCTGCCACGGTTCACTCCTGTCTCAGCGTCGTGCTGACGTAGGGCACCAGGCGGACCGGTCCGGCGAGCCCGTAGCTCTGCCTGGCCGCCACGCCGTATACCGACGGGGTGACGGTGCGCAGCCGGTTGAGCAGGGTCGAGGCGACCTCGACCTCGATCGTGTTGGAGCCGGGGACCAGCGTGTGGCCGAGGTCGACGACCGGGTCCATCGGGTCGCACGGCGGCAGCAGCTCGCCGTTGATGCGGATCCGGAAGGTGTCGTTGACCTCGCCGAGCTCCAGGAAGGCGCCATCATCATCGGTCCAGTCGGTGCCGAGGTCGACGGTGGTGCGGTAGCGACCGATGCCGGAGACGTCCTCGAGGCCGGCGACCTTCGACCAGGACTGCAGCTCCACGAGGTCGCGGGCGATGACCTCCTTCGTGGTGGCTAGGTCCTTCGGGTCGGCCGGGTTGGCCGGCTTCCAGTCCTCGACCTCGAGGTGCCACGACGCCGGCACGACGGGCTCGCGGACGCGGTCGACGGTGACGGTCACGGTCCGACCGTCGGCCTCGGTCAGGTCGAAGCTGCCTGCGGTCGTCGTGCGCAACGCGACGTTGGCGCCCCGCGCCACCACGGTCTGACCAGCGGTGGCGACGGGGAGAACGGAGCGGGCCACGCCCGCGCCCGGGGCCGCGAGGGCGACCACGGTGGACTGGCCCGGGACGAGATCGACCCGGACCCGGACCCGGTCGCCGGCGCGCTCGTAGCCGGCGATCCGGGTGACCCGACCGGTCCAGGCGTCCAGCAGCCACGGCACCGCGGCGCGGTCGGTGGCGGTCAGCCAGACGTCCTGCTGCACCGGGTTGAGCCGGCGATTCTCGGCATGCCTCGCGTTGGCGAGGTAGTAGAGGTCGATGTCGCCGGTGACCCGGCGGACGTGCATGACGGTGGAGTCGGCGTGCTCGACGTCGCGTACGACTCCGAGGGCGGCCAGCGCGGTGCCGACCTCGGCCTCGGCGACGGTGCGGGTGGTCGGCAGTGCGCCGATCCGGGCCATCAGCGATCGGACCTCGGCGGTCGCCGCGGCGTCGTCGCGGCCGGCCGGCGTGACCTGCGACCAGTCGCCGATGAGCACGATCGGCAGGCCCTTGCGGCCGAGCGCGAGCAGCCGCTCCGCTCCGTCGATCTCCATCGTGAACGCGTTGCCGCGCAGGTTGTCGGGGCCGACGACGACGGCCTTGTAGGCCGGGCCGTCCGGCGCCAGCCGGCCCTCGGCGAAGTCGACACCGTCGAGCGCGAGCAGCGAGGCGCTGACGAAGGAGTGCGACCAGCCGAGCTTCGTGCCGTTGTTGGTGATCCACTGCGGGCCGATGCCGGTGGATGCCCAGCCCTTGTGGCGCCAGAAGGCGACGTCGTACCTCGGCGTCCCGGTCTGGAGCACCAGCTGGGTGCGGGCGAGGTAGGCCGCGATGCCGGGGACGTGCTCCCACTGCGGGGTGCGTGGCCCCCAGGCCTCGCCGAAGCCGATCGCGTTGTTGTAGTAGGGCGAGAAGGCGGCGAAGCCGGGCCAGGTCACCTCGGGTGCCTTGGCGTAGGGGAAGCCGTGGATCATCAGCTGGTTCACGCCCGCGACGAAGATGCTGTTGATGGTGAACAGCGCCTGGTTCTGGGCGGTCGGGCTGGTGCCGTTGGCGCCCCAGGTCGTGTTGTAGGCCGCACCGTTGTAGCAGATCGCCTCGCAGGAGAGGACCGTGTGGCCGGCGAGGTCGCGACCGGCCGCCATGACACGGTAGTCGTCGAGGTTCTTGAAGCCGAGCGACTCGGTCTCGGGGACGTCGACCACCGCCGCATGCTGCATGGTGTCGGTCTCGAGGCCGTAGGGCTGGATCCGGATGCCCATGCCCAGCGACCTCGCGAACTCCTGCATCGGGCGCAGGTGCTGGTCGCGGTAGAGGTCGGAGAGGACGATGTTGTAGTCGTCGCGGATCTCGTTGGTGCGCAGGTTGTCCGCGGTCGCCGGGTCGGCGGCGGCCAGGGAGAACTGGTACTTCTCGTCCTTCTCCAGCACGAACGGCAGCCACGGCCGTAGGTCGTAGCCGTGCCTGGCCTCGAACTCGTCGAGGAAGTCTCGGGTCCAGATCGTCGCCTCGGTCTCGATCTCCAGCGAGTCCTCGAAGAGGTAGCCGCCGGCCTTCCGGAGCAGGGTTCGCAGCTCGCCGTCGAGAACCCGGTCCTGCCACAGGTCGATCACCTTCTGCGCGCCGCGGCGGCTGAAGTGGTCGACGACGTAGGCGCGCGGCGAGGTGTGCGGCCCGGCCTCGGGCTCCTGGCCCGAGCCGCGCTGCCAGGTGGCGAGCAGGACCCAGGTGGCGCCGGCGGGATCGGCCGGCGCGGTCCAGGTGAGGTGCTCGCCGTCGACCTCTTCGCTCAGGTCGAGGTAGGAGGCTGGGTCGAGGATCGTGCTGGTGATGTTGTTGTTGCGGTCGCGTACGTAGCCGGTGACGCGGTGGGCCTGCACCGTGACCAGCTCCGAACGTGTCACCGACGATGCCGGCTCCACGACGGGCTCGGGCGGGGCGGCGTCGTAGGTCGAGCCGGCGGTCACCGTCGCCTGCCCGTGCACCAGCTCGGTGCAGGCCGCATCGTCGTCGGGCGTGATCGTCGGGACCGCGGCGGGCCAGGAAGGACCGACCGTGACGTCGACACGTACGCCCCGCTTCGCGGCCTGGGCGAGCGCTGCCTTCACGCCGGCCACCCACGGGGCGCTCCCCCAGCCGTAGGTCGCGACGTCGATGTCGATGTTGCGGGCGCGCAGGCTGTGGGTGACGTCGGCGACCTCCAGCACGCCGAAGCCGGCGTCGGCGACCTGGTCGACCTCGCGGGCGATCTCGACGGGGTCGACGAGGCCGTGCGGCCACCACCAGCGGAAGCCGGCGGCGGTGGTGGTGCCGGGCTTGCGGAAGGCCTTCGTGAAGGCGTCGGGGAGGCCCGTGGAGGCCGCGGCCTCGGCGGCTTCGGCGGCCTGCGCGGGGATGGTGCCGGTCGCGCCGGTGACGGCAGCGGTGCCGAGGGTGGCGGCCGCGGCGCCGAAGAGCGCGCGGCGGCTGAGCCGGGCGGTGGAGAGGGAGTCGGTCATGTGGGGCCTTCTTGTCGATCAGGTCAGGAGATGCGCGCCTCGGCGGCGGCCCAGTCGAGGCCGTCGCGCGGCTCGAAGCGGCGTACGTCGTAGGAGCGGCGGACGAGGTCGCGCATCGCGGGCACGTCGGACAGGTCGGCCCCGAGGGACCTGCCCTGGATCAGGACGTTGCCGAGCGCGGCCGCCTCGACCGGGCCGGCGAGCACCGGCAGGCCGCAGGCGTCGGCGGTCAGCTGGCAGAGCAGCTCGTTCTGCGAGCCGCCGCCGACCACGTGGACGACCTCGGGCGAGGTGCCGGCGAGGGTGGCCGCGGTGCGGACGTGGCGGCGGTACGCGACGGCGAGGCTGTCCAGGATGCAGCGGGTGACCGCGGCCGGCGAGTGCGGGACCGCCTCGCCGGACTCGGCGGCCAGGGCGGCGATCCGCTCCGGCATCGGGTCGGCCGAGGTGCTCGGGAAGAGCAATCGCGGATCGTTGATGTCGACCACCGTACGCAGCGGCTCGAGCTCCGCCGCGGCCGCGAGCAGCGAGTGAAGCTCGGCGCCCTGGTGGCCCCGCTCGCTCCACGAGCGCAGCGACTCGGACAGGACCCACAGGCCCATCACGTTCTTGAGGAATCGGATGGTGCCGTCGACACCGACCTCGTTGGTGAAGTCGGCGAGCCGGGCCTCCTCGGTCAGCACCGGACGGTCCAGCTCGAGGCCGACCAGCGACCAGGTGCCCGAGGAGATGTAGGCGAACTCCCGGGTCTCCGCGGGGACCGCGACGACGGCGGAGGCGGTGTCGTGGGAGCCCACCGCGACCACGGGCACATCCGCGGACGCGCCCAGTTCCTCGGCGACGTCGGGCAGCAGCGGGCCGAGGAGGGAGCCCGGGTCCCGGAGGGGCGGGAGGATCCCTTCGGGAAGCCCGAGCTCCTGGCACAGGTCGACCGCCCAGGTGCCGTGGCGGACGTCGTAGAGCTGGGTGGTCGAGGCGTTGGTGCGCTCCGCGCCGATGGCGCCGGTCAGCCAGTAGCCGAGCAGGTCCGGCAGCAGCAGCATCGTCTCGGCGGAGTCGAGGACGGTCGTCCCCCGCGCCGCGACGAGCTGGTAGAGCGTGTTGAACGGGAGCTGCTGGATGCCGGTCGTGGCGTAGAGCCTGGTCGCGCCGAGCTGGGCGACGACCTTCTCGGCGACCCCCTCGACGCGGGCGTCGCGGTGGCTGAAGACCTGGCCGAGCAGCTGGCCGTCGTGGTCCAGCAGCCCGTGGTCGATGGCCCAGGAGTCGATCCCGATGCCGTCCAGCGGCCCGGTCCGGGCGACCTCGCGGATGCCGGCGAGCACCTCACGGTGGATGCCGAGCACGTCCCAGAAGAGCGAGCCGCGGACGCGTACCGCCGCGTTGGGGAAGCGGTGCAGCTCGTCGAGCTCGACCCGGTCGCCACCGATCCGGCCGGACATCACCCGGCCGGAGGTGGCACCCAGGTCGACCGCCGCAACCCTGAGGTGTCTGCTCATCGCAAGAACGCCGCCGCGACGCCGGCGTCGACGGGGACGTGCAGACCGGTGGTGTGCGTCAGGTCCGGTCCGCAGAGCACGAAGACGGCGTTGGCGATGTTCTCCGGGAGCACCTCGCGCTTGAGCAGGGTGCGCTGGGCGTAGAACTTGCCGAGCTCCTCCTCCTTGACGCCGTAGACCTCGGCGCGCTTGGCGCCCCAGCCGCCGGCGAAGATGCCGGAGCCCTGGACGACGCCGTCGGGGTTGATCCCGTTGACCTTGATGCCGTGCTCGCCGAGCTCGGCCGCCAGCAGCCGGACCTGGTGGGCCTGGTCGGCCTTCGCGGCGCCGTACGCGACGTTGTTCGGGCCGGCGAAGAGCGAGTTCTTCGAGGAGATGTAGACGATGTCGCCGCCCATCTCCTGCTCGATCAGCACCTTGGCCGCCGCCTTCGAGACCAGGAACGAGCCCTTGGCCATCACGTCGTGCTGGAGGTCCCAGTCGCGCTCGGTGGTCTCCAGCAGCGACTTGGACAGCGACAGGCCGGCGTTGTTGACCACCAGATCCACGCCGCCGAAGGCGAGCACCGCGGCGGCGAACATCGCCTGGACGGCCGACTCGTCGGAGACGTCGGCGGCGAGGCCGACGGCGACGTCCGGCCCGCCGATCTCGGCGGCCGCCGCCTCGGCCTTGGCGAGGTCGAGGTCGGCGATCACGACGCAGGCACCCTCGGCGGCCAGCCGCTTCGCGGTCGCCTTGCCGATGCCGGAGGCGGCGCCGGTGACGAGCGCGACCCGGGTGGCGAGGGGCTTCGGCGCGGGCATCCGCTGGAGTTTGGCCTCCTCGAGCGCCCAGTACTCGATCCGGAACTTCTCCGACTCGTCGATCGGGCCGTACGTCGAGAGCCCCTCGGCGCCGCGCATGACGTTGATCGCGTTGACGTAGAACTCCCCCGCCACCCGGGCGGTCTGCTTGTTCTTGCCGAAGGAGAACATGCCGACGCCCGGGACGAGGACGATGAGCGGGTCCTTGCCGCGGATCGCGGGGCTGTTCTCGTCGGCGTGACGGTCGTAGTAGGCCTGGTAGTCCTCGCGGTAGGTCACCGCGAGCTCCTTCAGCCGGGCGACGCTCTCCTCGACGGTCGCGGTGGCCGGGAGGTCGAGCACCAGCGGCTTGACCTTGGTGCGCAGGAAGTGGTCGGGGCAGGAGGTGCCGAGCTCGGCCAGCCGCGGGTGGGCCTCGTGGGCCAGGAAGTCGAGGACCACCTCGGAGTCGTCGAAGTGGCCGACCATCGGTTGGTCCGCCGAGGCGAAGCCACGGATCGTGGGGGCGAGAGCCGCTGCCTTCGTACGCCGCTCCTGGTCCGGGAGGGCCGCGTAGCCCTCGAGCGCCGGACCGAACGGCTCGGCCTTGCTGTGCTCGGCGATGTAGGCGGCGGCAGTGTCGATGATCCAGAGCGAGTTCTTCTCGGCCTCCTCGGACGTGTCGCCCCAGGCGGTGATGCCGTGGCCACCGAGGATGCAGCCGACCGCCTGGGGGTTCTTCGCCTTGATCTCGGCGATGTCGAGGCCGAGCTGGAAGCCGGGGCGGCGCCACGGCACCCAGACGACCTGGTCGCCGAAGATCGTGGTGGTCAGCGCCTCGCCGTCGGCGGCCGTCGCGATCGCGATGCCGGAGTCGGGGTGGAGGTGGTCGACGTGCTTGGCGTCGACGAGGCCGTGCATGGCGGTGTCGATCGAGGGGGCCGCGCCGCCCTTGCCGTGCAGGCAGTAGTCGAACGCGGCGACCATCTCGTCCTCACGCTCGACGCCCGGGTAGACGTCGACCAGCGCGCGCATCCGGTCGAGCCGGAGCACGGCGAGGCCGCTCTCCGTCAGCGTGCCGAGGTCGCCGCCGGAGCCCTTCACCCAGAGGAGCTCGACGTCCTG
The DNA here is from genome assembly GCF_015752315.1 of Nocardioides luteus. Lineage (NCBI taxonomy): Bacteria > Bacillati > Actinomycetota > Actinomycetes > Propionibacteriales > Nocardioidaceae > Nocardioides > Nocardioides luteus. The sequence goes on along the minus strand of NZ_JADOVJ010000001.1, from coordinate 1,493,885 downwards.
GCCGGTCACCGGGTCGGTCGCGGTGCCCTTGGCGGAGGTGTTGCCGCCGGCGTAGTTGGTGTTCTTCGGATCGGCGCCGAGACGGTTCGAGCGCGCGATCAGGTCTTCTGCGGTGGTCATCGGTTTCCCGTTCTCGTGGTTCACAGCCATCCGGCCTGGGTGCCGCCGACGCGGGCGGCCTCGATCTGTTCCTGGTAGCCGCTGGCGAGGTAGGCGCGCATCGGGTCCGCGGGTAGGCCACGGTCCTCACGCCACCCGCCGAGGTCGGCGCGTACGTCGGTGTAGAAGGCGTCCATGAAGATCTCGTTGGCCAGGAGTACGTCGCCGTCCTCCTGCGCCCGGGCGAGAGCATCGGTGTCGAGGAGCAGCGCCCGTGCGGACATCTCCTGGACGTTGAGCACGGACCGGATCTGGCCCGGGATCTTCTTCTCGATGTTGTGGCACTGGTCGAGCATGAACGCGACGCCGCCCTCCTTCACCGGCTTGAAGCCGCCGCCGCGAACCACCTCGGCGATGATCCGGAAGAGCTGGAACGGGTCGGCGGCACCGACGATCAGGTCGTCGTCGGCGTAGAAGCGGCTGTTGAAGTCGAAGGAGCCGAGCTTCCCGAGCCGCAGCAGCTGCATCACGATGAACTCGATGTTGGTGCCGGGCGCGTGGTGGCCGGTGTCGAGACAGACGACGGCCCGGTCGCCGAGCGCGCTGACCTGGGCGAACGAGGTGCCCCAGTCCGGGACGTCGGTGTGGTAGAACGCCGGCTCGAAGAACTTGTACTCGAGGACGAGGCGCTGGTCGTCGCCGAGGCGCTCGTAGATCGTGGCGAGGGACTCGGCGAGCCGGTCCTGGCGGCCACGCATGTCGGCCTGGCCCGGGTAGTTGGAGCCCTCGGCGAGCCAGATCTTCAGATCGCGCGAGCCGGTCGCGTTCATCACCTCGATGCACTCGAAGTGGTGGTCGATCGCCTTCTGCCGGATCTTGGCGTCGGCGTGGGTGAGGGCGCCGAGCTTGTAGTCGTCGTCCTGGAAGGTGTTGGAGTTGATCGTGCCGAGCGCGATCCCCTGGTCCTCGGCGTAGCTGCGCAGGGCGGCGTAGTCGTCGACCTTGTCCCACGGGATGTGCAGCGCGACGCTCGGCGCCAGCCCGGTGAAGCGGTGGACGGTCGCCGCGTCGGCGATCTTCTCCTCGGGGGTGCGCGGCGTGCCCGGGGTGCCGAAGACCTTGAACCGGGTCCCCGAGTTTCCGTAGGCCCACGAGGGGACCTCGATCTCGAGGGCGGCCAGGTCGCCCGAGATCTGGTCGAACGTCGTCATCGGAGAGCCTCTCTATCTGCGAGTTGAAAGGTTTCAAAGCGCGCATCCGACGTTAGTGGCGCACGTCACTCGCGTCAAGAGGGGCACCGATCTTGCTTCGTTTCAACGCGGTGTCTCCGCATCGGCAAACTCGTCGACGTCGACGTTGTCGGATCGTGGGACAACAGTGAGACCGGATACCAGACGGACAACATAGGTTGTCGCCGAGAGCCATGATCACGGCCAGGGAACTGAGGAGTACGCATGACTCTGAGCTTCGACGCAGATCCTTCGAAAGCGCGGTGGCTAACCGAGGATGTTCCACACGTACACGGCGCTGCCGTGTCACGGAGACTGCTCATCGGCCCGGACGCGTTCGAGGCGTACGCCAGAGTCCTGACGCTGCCCGACCCGACCTACCCCGGGCAATCGGAGTCAGACGTCGATGATGAGGAGATCGACGCCGCCCCGTCTGACGTCGATCTCGTGACTGCCATCGTCGACCTGATGACCGCTTCTGATGACCGCACTGAACTGTTCTTCCTGCTGTGGGACGGATGGCCTTACAGCCCTGAACTTGCGGTCGAAAGCCCGGTCGAAATCGCCAAGATCCGCCGATACGCGCTCGCCCACGGGACTCTGCGCGACTGGCTCACCTGGATGGATGATGGTGCCGAGCGCGGATTCGCTCCGGGCTTCGTTTGGCCGGCAGACCGAAGTTGGTGCATCACCTTCGACGTCGACTCCCACTTCGCTGGAGTCGGGGGAACCGCCTTGGCAATCGAACGTCTACGACTTGACCCGGAACTGACGGTAGTAAGCGACATACCTCGCGAGACAATCCCCCCGCTGTACGGATGAGTCTCCTGTTCCGAATTCACGTCGCCGTCGAGTGGCCGGCCAACTGGTCCTCGAGGTGGAAGACCTCCTCGAGCCGGAGGAAGCCCTCATCCGGCGCCACGCCGTCGAGATCCTCGAAGAACTCCGCCATCTCGGCCTGCCAGCGAGCGTTGACCTCGGTCGCGGCCATCCCCGCCTGAGCCGCCTCGATGGACGGCGTCTCGACGTAGCCGATCAGCAGCCCGTCGGCGCGCAGGAACAGCGAGTAGTTGTGCCACCCGGTCTCCTTCAGCGCCTGGAGCATCTCGGGCCAGACAGCGGCGTGGCGCCGCTTGTACTCCTCCATGCGCTCGGTCTTGACCTGCAGCTGGAAGCAGACGCGCTCCATGGCAACCTCCGGTGAAACGATTTAGAATCCGGACGCTAGTGAGCATGACCGTCATCGGTCAACCAGGAGAAGCGGGCCTGCTCGCCAGGCGCCTGCTCACCGGCCTATGCTGCGATTTAACGTTTCAGGAAGGAGCCCAGGTGGCGATCACTCCGGCTGCCGGTTCACCGCGCAGCGCCTCGGTCAAGGACGTCGCGGCCACCGCCGGCGTCTCCCTCGGCACGGTGTCCAACGTACTCAACCGTCCCGAGCGGGTCAGCCGCACGACACGCGAGCGGGTCGAGCGCGCGATGGCCGAGCTGGGCTTCGTACGCAACGAGTCCGCGCGGTCGCTGCGCACCGGCAGCACGCAGTCGCTGGCCTACGTCATGCTCGACGCTGGCAACCCGTTCTTCACCGACGTCGCCCGCGGCATCGAGCTGGCCGCCGAGGCGGCCGGGCTCTCGCTGTTCCTGTGCAACAGCGACGGGCGCTCGGCCCGCGAGGGCGCCCACCTGGCCCACCTGCAGCAGCAGCGGGTCCAGGGCATCTTGATCACTCCGGTCGACCCGGACGATCCGCAGATCGACCAGCTGAGCGAGCGCGGCACCCCGGTCGTCATCGTCGACCGCACCCGAGCGGGATCGTCATTCTGCTCCGTCGCCGTCGACGACGTCCTCGGCGGGCGACTGGCCGTGGAGCACCTCATCGACGCGGGCCACAAGCGGGTGGCGTACGTCGGCGGGCCGGAGTCGATCGGCCAGGTCCGTGACCGCGGCGAAGGCGCCCGGCAGGCCTGGGCCGAGGCCGGGCTTCCGCCCGAGGACCTGATCACGCTCTCCTGCGAGGCCCCGACCGTCGCCGCCGGCCGCGCGGCCGGCGAGCGGCTCGTCGGGCTGCCCGCCCGGCGCCGCCCCACCGCCGCGTTCTGCGCCAACGACCTGATCGCGCTCGGGCTGCTCCAGCAGACGATCTCCAGCGGCCGGACCGTACCCGGCGACCTGGCGATCGTCGGCTACGACGACATCGAGTTCGCCGCCGCCGCGGCCGTGCCGCTCACCTCCGTACGGCAGCCCCGTCAGGCCCTCGGCCGCCGCGCCGCCGAGCTGCTCCTCGACGAGGTCGGCGACCCCGCCCACCAGCACGAGCAGGTCGTCTTCACCCCCGAGCTCGTCGCCCGCGCCTCCACCCTCGGCCGCCCCTGACCCCGCCGAGTCGGCGCAACTGTCCCGGCATCGCCCGTCGAGTCGGCGCAACTGTCCCGGCAACGCGCGTCGAGTCGGCGCAACTGTCCCGGCAACGCGCGTCGAGTCGGCGCAACTGTCCCGGCAACGCGCGTCGAGTCGGCGCAACTGTCCCAGGCCCAAGCGCCGAGTCGGCGCAACTGTCCCAGGCCCAAGCGCCGAGTCGGCGCGTCTGTCCCAGGCCCAAGCGCCGAGTCGGCGCGTCTGTCCCAGGCCCAAGCGCCGAGTCGGCGCGTCTGTCCCAGGCCCAAGCGCCGAGTCGGCGCGTCTGTCCCAGGCTCTGCGACAGATGCGCCGACTCGACGGGTTCAGGCGGGACAGACGCGCCGGGTCGACGGGTTCAGGCGGGACAGACGCGCCGGGTCAGCGAGGGCGGGGACGTCTGAGGAGACGCGGAGCGCGGCGTACGTCATCGTCGGATGCCTTAGGCTCCAGGAGCGGAAGCCGAAGGAGAGTCAGTTGGCCGGAGAACGTGCAGCGACGCTGAGCGACGTGGCCCGTGAGGCGGGGGTCTCGCTGGCCACCGCGTCGCGCGCGCTCAACGGGAGCGACCGGGTGGTCCGCCCCGAGCTGCAGGAGCGTGTCCTGGCGGCGGCGAACAAGCTCGGCTACACCCCCAACGCCAACGCCCAGGCGATGGCGCGCGGCTCGACCGAGACGGTCGGGCTGCTGGTCAAGGACATCTCCGACCCCTACTTCTCCACGATCGCCGGCGGCCTGGCCGACGAGGCCGAGAAGCACGGCCTGCTGGTGATGCTGTGCAACACCGGCGGCCAGGCCGAGCGTGAGCAGAAGTTCCTGGCGGCGCTGCGGCGCCAGCGCAGCCGGGCGATCGTGCTGGCGGGTAGCGACACGGCCGACGTACGTCACACCCGCGAGGTCGCGGGCCTGCTGACCTCCTACCTGGACGGCGGCGGCCGCGCGGCCGCGATCAGCCAGCCGCGGCTGCCGGTCGACACCGTCGTGATCGACAACCACGGCGGCGCCAAGGCGCTGGCGGAACGGCTGGTCGGCCTCGGCTACCGCCGGGCCGCGGTGCTCACCGGTCCCGAGGAGCTGCTGGTCTCGGCCGAGCGCCACGCCGGCTTCGCGGAGGGATGGCTGGCGGCGACGGGCTCGAAGCCGGCCTACGTCGCCGACGAGTTCAGCCGCGACGGTGGCCACCGGGCGATGTCCCGGCTGCTCGAGGAGGGTCCGGAGGTCGACTGCGTCTTCGCGGTCAACGACCTGATGGCCGTCGGCGCCCTGGCCGCCTGCCGGCAGACCGGCGTCGAGGTCGGGCGCGACCTGGCCGTCGCGGGCTTCGACGACATCGCGACGCTGCGCGACGTGACGCCGGGGCTCACCACCGTACGTCTCCCGCTGGCCGACATCGGCCGGCTGGCTCTCGAGCTCGTGCTGGGCGAGCCGTCGGCGGAGATTCGCAAGCAGTCCGTACACGGCGAGGTCGTGCTGCGGGAGAGCACTCCCCCACGCATCTAGCCTGGCGTGACCGTCCCGCCGGATTGTGCCGACTCGGCCTCCGAACCGGGACAGATGCGCCGACTCGACGCTCGACAGCGGGACAGACGCGCCGGGTCGGCGACGGCTTGACGGAACAGCCCTCTTGCGACCGGCGTCACATATGTCCTACCGTACCCGGAAAGCGCTTTCCTCCACCGCTCTCCGGCACCCAGCAGACGAGGACCCCACATGGCCACACGACGGCTCGGCATCATCATGAACGGCGTCACCGGACGCATGGGCTACCGCCAGCACCTGGTGCGCAGCATCCTGGCGATCCAGGAGCAGGGCGGTGTGGAGCTCTCCGACGGCACCCGGATCCAGCCCGATCCGATCCTCGTCGGGCGCAATGCCGAGAAGCTCCAGGACATCGCCAAGGAGCATGGCCTGGACCGTTGGACGACCGATCTCGACGAGGCCCTGGGCAACGCCGAGGACACCGTCTACTTCGACTCCCAGCTGACCCACGTCCGCGAGGCGGCCATCACTCGGGCGATCGCGGCCGGCAAGCACGTCTACACCGAGAAGCCGATCGCCGACGACGTCGAGGGATCGCTGCGCCTGGCCCGCCTCGCCGCGGACAAGGGCGTGAAGAGCGGCGTCGTCCACGACAAGCTCTACCTGCCCGGCCTCCTCAAGCTGAAGCGGCTCGTCGACTCCGGCTTCTTCGGCCGCATCCTCAGTGTGCGCGGCGAGTTCGGCTACTGGGTCTTCGAGGGCGACCTGCAGCCCGCCCAGCGGCCGAGCTGGAACTACCGCAAGGAGGACGGCGGCGGCATCACCATCGACATGTTCCCGCACTGGAACTACGTCCTGGAGAACCTCTTCGGCACGGTCGAGGCCGTCACCGCCAAGGTCGTCACCCACGTCCCCGAGCGCTGGGACGAGAAGGGCGAGGCGTACGCAGCCACCGCCGACGACTCCGCCTACGGCATCTTCGAGCTCGAGGGCGGGATCATCGCCCAGATCAACTCCTCCTGGGCCACCCGGGTCAACCGCGGCGAGCTGGTCGAGTTCCACGTCGACGGCACCCACGGCTCGGCGGTCGCCGGCCTGCACCACTGCGTCACCCAGGACCGCAACCTGACCCCGAAGCCGGTCTGGAACCCGGACCTCGTCGAGTCGATCCGCTTCCGTGAGCTCTGGAACGAGGTCCCCGACAACCAGCCCTTCGACAACGGCTTCAAGGCGCAGTGGGAGCAGTTCATCCGCTACGTCGAGGGCGACGGCGACCACCCCTACGACTTCATGGCCGGCGTCCGTGGCCTCCGCCTCGCCGAGGCCGGGCTCACCTCCTCGGCCGAGGGCCGCCGCATCGAGCTCGGAGAGATCGAGCTGTGACCTCCGTACGTCTCCCGCTGCCCGACGGCGGCACCGAGATCCACCGGCTCGCGACCCCCAGGCAGTGGACGAAACCGGAAGCGCCATTCACCTCCCGGACCGCGTACGCAGCCGCCCACGTCGTCCCCCGCACCCTGGCCGAGAACGTGCCCGGCGCCCCGGCGGACATCGACTGGGACCGCACCCTCGCCTACCGGCACGAGCTGTGGTCCTACGGTCTCGGCGTCGCCGAGGCGATGGACACCGCCCAGCGCGGCATGGGCGTCGACTGGACCGCCGCCGCCGAGCTGATCCGCCGCTCGGCCGCGGAGGCGGCGACCGTGGGTGGCGTGATCGCGTGCGGTGCCGGCACCGACCAGCTCGTCCTGTCCGCCGTACCCGAAGGCCGGCAAGGTCTGGACACCGTCATCGACGCCTACCGCGAGCAGATGAAGGTCGTCGCCGACACCGGCGCGACCACGATCGTGATGGCCTCGCGCGCGCTGGCCCGGGTCGCCCGCAGCGCGGAGGACTACGCCGAGGTCTACGCCACCCTGCTCGACGAGGCCGACAGTCCGGTGATCCTGCACTGGCTCGGCGACATGTTCGACCCGGCGCTGGCCGGCTACTGGGGCTCGCCCTCGATCGAGGAGGCGACCGAGACGTTCCTCGACGTCATCCGGGCCCGCCCCGGCAAGGTCGACGGGGTCAAGGTCTCGCTCCTCGACGCCGAGCACGAGGTCGGGCTGCGCCGGGCGCTGCCCGGCGGCGTACGGCTCTACACCGGGGACGACTTCAACTACCCCGAGCTGATCGTCGGCGACGGGACGGGCGAGGGCGAGTTCTCGCACGCGCTGCTCGGCATCTTCGCGGCGATCTACCCGGCCGCCTCGGCCGCGCTGCAGGCGCTCGACGACGGTGACCCCGACACCGCCAGGCAGCTGCTGGAGAGCACCCAGGCGCTCGGCCGGAAGATCTTCGAGGCGCCGACCTACTACTACAAGACCGGGATCGCCTTCCTGTCCTGGCTCAACGGCCACCAGCCGGCCTTCTCGATGGCCGGCGGCCTGCACGCCGGCCGCTCGGTGCCCCATCTGGCCGAGGTCTTCCGGCTGGCCGACGCGGCCGGCCTGCTGACCAGCCCCGACCTCGCGGCCGCACGCATGCGCGCCTTCCTCACCGTGCAAGGAGTCGACCAGTGACCGACCACGCCACCGGGCTCGAGCGGCTCTCCCTCAACACCAAGACCACCAACTCCTGGACCCTCGCCGAGGCCGTCGACGGAGCCGCGCGCGCCGGCATCCCGGCCCTCGGACTCTGGCGCGACCGCGTCGAGGAGACGGGTGTGGAGAAGGCCGCCAAGCTCGTGCGCGACGCCGGGCTCCGCGTCTCCTCGCTCTGCCGCGGCGGCTTCCTGACCGCCTCCGATCCAGTCGGGGTCGCGGAGGCCCTCGCGGACAACAAGCGGGCGGTCGACGAGGCCGCGACCCTGGGCACCGATGCCCTGGTCATGGTCGTCGGCGGCCTGCCCGACGGCGACGTGGATCTGACCGGGGCCCGGGAGCGGGTCGCCGAGCGGTTGGCCGAGCTGGCGCCGTACGCCCGCGACCACGGCGTGAGGCTCGTCCTGGAGCCGCTCCACCCGATGTACGTGGCCGACCGGGCGGTCATCTCCACCCTCGGCCAGGCCCTCGACCTGGCGGCGCCGCACCCGGTCGACGCGGTCGCGGTCGTCGTCGACACCTTCCACGTCTTCTGGGACCCCGACCTCGCCGCCCAGGTGGCGCGCGCGGGCCGGGAGGGGCGGATCGCGGCGTACCAGGTCTGCGACTTCAACCTGCCGATCCCCGCCGACGCGCTGCTCGCCCGCGGGATGATGGGCGACGGGGTCATCGACTTCGCGTCCATCACGCGGATGGTGGCCGAGACCGGCTATGCAGGCGACGTCGAGGTCGAGATCTTCAACGAGGCCGTCTGGGCCGCCGACCCCGACGAGGTGCTCGCCACGATGGCGCAGCGCTACCGCGACCTCGTCCTCCCCCACCTGTGATGGCCGCCCATCAGCATGACGGTCGGGTCGTCGTGGTCGCCTGCGACAAGTTCAAGGGCTCCCTGACCGCGCGCGAGGTCGACGAGGCGGTGGCCGCCGGGATCCTCGCGGCGAACCCCGAGACAGAGGTACGCATCGTGCCGATCGCCGACGGCGGCGACGGCACCGTGGCGGCGCTGGACGGCGCCGGTTTCGACCTGGTGCCGGTCGAGGTCGCCGGCCCGACGCTCGAGCCGGTGGCGGCGCACTACGCCGTACGCGGCGACCTGGCGGTCGTGGAGCTCGCTGACGCCTGTGGGCTGCTCCGGCTGCCCGGCGGCCGGCTCGCCCCGCTGACCTCGTCCTCCCGCGGTCTCGGCGAGGCGGTGCTCGCCGCCATCGACGGTGGTGCCCGCACGGTCGTTCTCGGGCTCGGCGGGAGCGCCAGCAACGACGGCGGGGCGGGGATGCTGCGTGCCCTCGGCGCACGGTTGCTGGACGCATCCGGGGCCGAGGTCCCGGAGGGCGGTGGATCGCTCGGCAGCCTCGCCGCGATCGATCTCTCCGACCTCGACGCCCGTCTTCAGCAGACCGAGATCGTGGTCGCCTGCGACGTCGACAACCCGCTGCTCGGTCCCCGCGGCGCGGTCGCCACCTTCTCCGCGCAGAAGGGCGCCGGCCCCGCGGACCAGGAGCTGCTCGAGGCAGCCCTGGCGACGTACGCAGCCGCTGTCGCCGAGACCACCGGACGCGATCGCGCCGAGATCGTCGAGGCGCCCGGCGCCGGAGCGGCCGGCGGCGTCGGGTTCGCCGCGCTCGCGATGCTCGGCGTGCGGGTCGAGCGCGGTGTCGAGCTGCTGCTCGGCCTCGTCGGCTTCCACGAGGCCCTCGACGGCGCCGACCTGGTCGTCACCGGCGAAGGCTCCTTCGACCATCAGACCCTGTCCGGCAAGGCGCCGATGGGTGTGCTCCAGGCCGCCCGCGAGGCGAACATCCGCGCCGTCGTCGTCTGCGGCCGCACCACCCTCTCGCCCATCGAGGCGGAGCAGGCGGGGGCCGCCCACGTGCGCGCGCTCACCGACCTCGAGCCCGACCCCGAGCGCTGCATGACGAACGCCGCCGAGCTGCTCTCACAGCTCGGCGGCGAATTCGGGTAACACGTCGTTCGTAGTTCTATCCGGTCGTTCCGATAGGGCGAGTAGTGCTACGAACAGCGTGTTACACGGGGCTGGATCTCAGAAGTCGAAGTCGTCGATGTTCGACTCCTCGAAGACCGTCGGCTCACCGAGCACGATGACGCCGTCGGCACCGACGGTGTATTCGCCCAGGTCACCGGCCTCGAAGGTGTCACCCTCCTTGCCCTCGATGTCACCGGAGGCGAGCGCGTCGGCGGCGTACGCGGCCAGGTAGCCGAGCTGCTCGGGGTCCCAGAGCGCGAAGGACTTCACGGTGCCGTCCTTGATGTACTCGCGCATCTGGTTCGGGGTGCCGAGACCGGTCAGCGCGACCTTGCCCTTGTACTCCGAGTCGGACAGGTAGCGCGCGGCCGCGGCGATGCCGACCGTGGTCGGGCTGATGATGCCCTTGAGGTTCGGGTGCGACTGCAGCAGGCCGGCGGTCTTGTCGAAGGAGGTCTGGTCGTCGTCGTTGCCGTAGACGGTGTCGACGAGCTTGATGTCGGGGTGGTTCGCGGCCAGCTCCTCCTCCATCAGCTTGATCCACTCGTTCTGGTTGGTCGCGTTGGCCGCCGCGGAGAGGATCGCGATCTCGCCCTTGTCGCCGATCTGCTCGGCGATCAGGTCGACCTGGCTCTTGGCGATGCCGGCGGCGTCGGCCTGGCTGACGAAGACGTCGCGGAACTGCGGCTCGGTGTCGGAGTCCATCGTGACGACCTTGGTGCCGGCGTTGCGCGCCTCCTCGAGGGCGTCGCCGATGGCGGTCGGGTCGTTGGCCGAGACGACGAGCGCGCCGGCGCGCTGCTGGGTGGCGGTGTTGATGAAGCTGACCTGGGAGTCGGGGGTCGACTCGGTCGGGCCGACCTGGTCCCACGTGGTGCCGATCTCGTCCGCGGCCTTCTTGCCGCCCGCGTCGGAGGCGTCGAAGTAGGGGTTGCCGAGGTTCTTCGGGATGAAGGTGATGCTGCTGGTGTCGCCGCCACCCTCTCCATCGCTGCCGCTGCCGCTCCCGCCACCGCAGGCGGACAGGGCGAGGCCGAGGGCCGCAACGATGGCGACGGCACTGCCGGCGCGTCGGAACTTGCTGGTCATGTCTCTCACTCCGATTTCTTTGAGTTCTTCGAGGATGGTTCGTCCGAGCTCTGTTGCCGGCGGTAGGTGCCGACGATGCGACCGGTCCAGCCGAGGACGCTGGCCGCGATGACCGCGGCGATGAGGAGCACGCCGGTGATGATCTGGATGAGGTTGGCGCTGAGCCCGTCGAGGCGCAGTGCGCTGCCGATCGTCCCGATCAGGACGACGCCGGCGATGACGCCGGGGATCGCGCCGCGGCCGCCGAAGATGGACACCCCGCCGAGCAGCACGGCGGCGATGACCTGGAGCTCCATGCCGGTGGCGTTGTCGCCGCGCGCGCTGCCGTAGCGGAGCGTGAAGTAGATGCCCGCCAGCCCCGAGACCAGCCCGCTGAGCGTGAACAGGATCAGCTTCGTACGGTCGACGTTGACGCCCGAGAAGCGGGCCGCGTCCTTGCTGAGGCCGGCGGCGAAGATGCCGCGGCCGAACGGCGTGAAGTGCAGCACGACCGCGAAGACCACGATCAGGACGACCAGCGGGATCGTCATCAGCGGGATCTGGGAGCCGCCGATCCGGGCCTGTACGAGGTCGCCCCAGGCGTCGGGCCAGTCGGTGATCGCGGTGGTGCCGAGCGCGCCGACCGCGATGCCGCGGAAGAGCGCCATGGTGCCGATCGTGACGGCTAGCGACGGCAGCCCGTAGCGGGTGACGAGCACCCCGTTGAGCGCCCCGGCCACCGCGCAGGCGAGCAGCGCGAGCACCATCGCGGCCACGATCGGGAGGCCCTCACGGTGCAGCACCCCGAACAGGACGCTGGAGAGTCCGACGACGCTCGCCACCGACAGGTCGATCTCGCCGGTGATGATGATCAGCGTCATCGGCAGCGCGATCAGCAGGATCGGCGCGATGTCGAGCACCAGGAAGTAGACCGTGATCGGGTCGGAGAAGTTGAGGATCGCGATCGAGGCGTACGTCCACACCACCACGAGCAGGGCGATGATCGCGGAGTCCCGGGTCATCAGGGTGCGCTGCCACCACGGCCTGGCGTGCGCCGCGTACGTCCGGACAGGTGCCTTCTCGGTGAGCAGACTCATGACTCTTCCCTCTCCGCGAGGAGCTTGTCGTGCTGACGGCGGGCGAAGTAGCGGTCCAGGACGATCGCGCCGATGATCAGCGCGCCGACGACGGCCTGCTGCCAGAAGTCGGGGATGCCCAGGACCGGGAGCGCCCGGTTGATGGTCGTGAGGAGGTACGCCCCCAGAGCCGCCCCGAGGACGGTGCCGCTGCCGCCGAAGATGGCCACGCCACCGACGACCGCGGCCCCGACGGCCTCCAGCTCGATGCCCTGGCCGACGCCGGAGCTGATGGTGCCGTAGCGGGAGACGTACAGGATCCCGGCGAGGCCGGCGAGCGCGCCCGAGGTGGCGAACGCCTGCAGGACCCGGCGCTTGTCGCGCAGCCCGTAGAGCGTGGCGGCGTCGGGGTCGGACCCGATCGCGTAGAACTCGCGGCCGACGCGGGTGGAGCGCATCAGGTAGACGGCCACGGCCAGCAGCGCGAACGAGATCCACGCCAGGTTGGGGATGAACAGGAACGATCCGGTGCCGAAGTCGAGCAGCCCGGGCGGGATGTCGGAGGCATTGATCCGGTCGCTGCCGGCCCACTCGAGCATGATCCCGCGATAGACGTAGAGCGTGCCGAGGGTGATGACCAGCGCCGGCACCTTCGCGAAGGCGACCAGCACCCCGTTGACCAGGCCGAGCACCGCGCCCGCGGCGACGGCGATCAGCACGACGACGATCACCGGGAGCCCGGTGTCGAGGAAGAGCCGACCGGCGAGGTACGCCGTGAGCCCGAGGGTCGAGCCGACGCTGAGATCGACGTTGCGGGTCACGATCACCATCGCCTGGCCGATCGCCAGGCAGACCAGGATCGCCGGGGTCAGGGTGAGGTCGCGCCAGCCGTCGGTGCTGAACAGGAAGTTGGGGTTCACCGCCGTGGTCACCACGAGCAGGGCGACGAAGGCCACAGCGATGCCGGTCTCGCGCTGCTTCAGAAGCCAGGTCAGCCGGCCGGCTGCTCGGTGGCGTGGCTGCGGCGCGGCCGGGGCGGGCGCGTCGAGCGTGGTGGTCATGATGCCTCGCTGACGTTCAGAGTGGTGGAGTGGTGGGCCGTCGCCGCGCGCATGACGGCCTCGGGGGTCGCCTCCGCGCGGCTCAGCTCGGCCGTCTGGTGGCCCTCGCTGAGGACGATGACGCGGTCGGCCATCCCGAGCACCTCGGGGAGCTCGGAGGAGATCATCAGGATCCCGAGGCCCTCCTGCGCGAGCGTCGACAGCAGCCGGTGGACCTCGGACTTGGTGCCGACGTCGATGCCCCGGGTGGGCTCGTCGATGATCAGCACCTTCGGCCGGGTGGAGAGCCACTTGGCCAGGACGACCTTCTGCTGGTTGCCGCCCGAGAGGGTGCCGGCGAGGGTGTCGAGGGTCGCGGCCTTGACCTCGAGCCGGGCGGCCCAGTCGGCGGCCGAGCGGTTCTCGATGCCGGTGCTGATCAGCCCGGTGCGAGCGAGCCGGCCGCTCGTCGGCAGGGTGATGTTGCGCGAGATCGGCGCGTCCAGCACGAGGCCGTGCTGGCGGCGGTCCTCGGGCACGAACGCCAGCCCCATCTCGATGGCGCGTCGCGGGTCGCCCGGCGGCACCGGCCGCCCGTCGAGGATGACCTCGCCGCTCTCGTAGGGGTCGACGCCGAAGATCGCCTGGGCGACCTCGCTGCGTCCGGCGCCGACGAGGCCGGCCAGACCGACGATCTCGCCCTCGCGGACGGTGAGGCTGATGTCCTGGAACAGTCCGGTGCGGGTGAGGCCCCTGACCTCGAGCAGTGGCTTGCCGACGGTGGCCTCGAGCTTCGGGTAGAGGTCGGAGACCTCGCGCCCGACCAGCCGCTGGACGATCTGGTCCTCGGTGACCGCGGCGATCGGGTCGGTGGAGATGTAGGCGCCGTCGCGCATCACCGTGATGGTGTCGCACAGCGCGAACACCTCGTCGAAGCGGTGCGAGATGAACACGACGGCGCAGCCCTGGTCGCGCAGCGTGCGCGCCACGGTCATCAGCCGCTCGACCTCGTTGCCCGACAGGGCCGCGGTCGGCTCGTCCATGATCAGGACCTTGGCGTCGAGGGAGAGCGCCTTGGCGATCTCGATCAGCTGCTGGTCGGCGATCGAGAGGCCCTCGGTCGGGCGGTCGGGCTCGATCGGCACGCCGAGCCGGGCGAAGAGCTCGACGACCTCGGTGCGCATCGCGGCACGGTCGATCCTGCCCCAGCGGTTGGTCGGCTGGCGCCCCATGAAGATGTTCTCGGTGACCGAGAGGTCGGGGAAGAGGGTCGGCTCCTGGTAGATGACCGCGACGCCGGCCTGCTTGGCCTCGGCGGTGTTGCGGAAGTCGACCTGCTCCCCGGCGAGCAGGTAGTCGCCCGCGTCGCGACGGTAGAGCCCGGCGACGATCTTGACCAGCGTCGACTTCCCGGCTCCGTTCTCCCCCACGAGCGCGTGGATGGATCCGGCCTCGACCCGGAGGCTTCCAGACCGGAGGGCGCGTACGGGGCCGAACGACTTGGCCACGTCCCGCAGCTCCAGTGCGGCGGGTGTGTCCGGCATGGGCAGCTCCTCGAATTGAAAGGTTTCAAGCCTGGTTTACGCTAGTGATGGCAATCACATACGTCAACACTCTTCGGCCGCTAATTTGAGCGAGGTTCGGACTTTGTCGTCAGACCGGCACGACGCCCACCCACATCCAGGCGGGAATCCTGCCGCGTCAGACCGCGTTCAGAGACCCATGCACGCACTCTGGGTATGGGCACATCCGCACGCGTCGTCGCTCAACGGACGGCTGCAGGAGGCGGGCCGGAACGCTCTCGTCGCGGCCGGCTGGACCGTCGACGAGATCGACCTCTATCGAGAAGGTTTCAATCCACTTCTGGTGGAGCGGGGCGAGGCCGACGTACGCCGCCACCAGGACCGCCTGCGGGAGGCCGATCTGCTGGTCGTGCAGTTCCCGCTGTGGTGGTATTCGGTGCCGGCCATCCTCAAGGGCTGGATCGACCGGGTCTTCGAGTCGGGGTTTGCCTTCGACGTACCGGATCCGGAGACCGGCAAGCCGCTCAAGTACGGCAAGGGCGGCCTGGCCGGCAAGCGCGCGCTGACCATCGTCACCGCCGGCGACCGGGCCGCGACCCTGGGCCCGCGCGGGATCAGCGGCCACATCGAGGACGTCCTGTGGCCGCTCCTGCACGGCACGTTCTGGTACACGGGGATGGACCCGCTGCGCCCGCACCTGATCACCGACGCCGACACCGTCGACACCGAGGCGATGGCGCGGATCGAGGCCGATCTGAGCGTACGTCTCGAGGGCGTGATGACCGAGCCGCGGATCGCCTACCGGCCGATGGTCGAGGAGCAGTACGACCACACGATCAAGCTCCACGACTCGGTCGCGCCCGGAGAGGACGGGCTCCGCGCCCACCGTGAGGGCTGACGGGCCCGCCTGCTACGGTCTTCGGGCCAGCCGCTCGGGACGTAGTCCCGGCACGGGAACCCGGTGAGAGCCCGGGACTGACGCGCAGCGGTGTGGGTGACGGACGGGACACTGTGCCACTGGGCCCTCGGGCCTGGGAAGGCGTCTCGCGCCGGTCGATCCCGAGTCCGAAGACCTGCTGGCCCTGCAGCAGACCGCTGCCGGTCAGCACGGGCGACGCGTACCAGCCCGCGACCCGCTCGAGGACCGACGTGCACCTGTCCCGCACCATCCGACCGACCCTGGCCCGAACGATCGCCGCGAGTACCGTGCTGGTGCTCGGTGCCGCCCTGACCGGCTGCGGAGCCGACCAGCCCGCCGACGCGCAGAAGGCGGCCGCCGGGACCGTCGGCTTCCCGCTCACGATGACCAACTGCGGGCGCGAGATCACGCTCGAGGCACCACCCGAGCGGGTCGTCTCGCTCAACCAGGGCTCCACCGAGATCCTGCTCTCGCTCGGCCTCGCCGACCGGATGGCCGGCACCGCGGTCTGGACCGACCCGGTGCTCGACTCGCTCGCCGAGGACAACGAGCGTGTGCCGCGGCTCGCCGACAACTGGCCCTCCTACGAGCGTGTGCTGGAGGCCGAGCCCGACTTCGTCACCGCCTCCTTCATCAGCACCCTGGGAGAGGGCGGGGTGACCACCCCGGAGGACCTGGAGAGGCTGGGTGTCGGCTCCTACCTCTCCCCCGCCGAGTGCATCAAGGACAACGAGGGCGACGACGACGGCACCCGTCTCGACCCCCTCGAGATCGAGACGATCTACCAGGAGATCACCGAGCTGGCGCGGATCTTCGGCGTCCCCGAGCGCGGCGAGCAGCTGGTCGCCGACCTGTCCCGGCGCCTCGAGGCCGCCGAGAGCAAGGCGCCGGCGGGTGAGGTGAGCGCGATGTACTGGTTCGCCAACTCCGAGTCGCCCTACCTGGCCGGTTGCTGCGGCGGCCCAGGCATCATCGGCCGCGCTCTCGGCATCGAGAACGTCTTCGACGACACCACCGACGAGTGGCCGCAGATCAACTGGGAGACCGTCGCCGAGCGCAACCCTGACGTCATCGTCGTGGGCGATCTGACCCGCAAGAGCCAGACCGCCGAGACCGCCCGCGCCAAGATCGACTATCTGAAGAACAACCCGGTCACCGCGCAGATGGACGCGGTGAAGAACGACCGTTTCGTGACGCTGTCCGGCGCCGAGCTCAACCCCTCGATCCGCACCGTTTACGCGGTCGAGAACGTCGCCGACCAGCTGGCCGCTCTCGGCCTCCGCTGATGGCGGTCCGCGCCCTCCCTCGCGCCGGTGTCCTGCTGGCCCTGGCTCCCCTGGTGGTGGTCGCCTCGGTCGCGGGCGCCATCACCGTGGGACCCTCCGACCTCAGCATCGCCGACGTCTACGGTGTCCTCGCCGACCGGGCCGGCCTCGGCTCCTCCGAACTGACTCTCCTCCAGCAGAGCATCGTGTGGGACCTGCGGCTGCCGCGTACGTTGCTCGCGGGGATCTGCGGGGCGGGCCTGGCCATCTGCGGGGTCATCCTGCAGTCGCTGCTGCGCAACCCGCTCGCCGATCCGTTCGTGCTCGGCATCTCCTCGGGCGCTTCCACCGGAGCGGTCTCGATCGTCGTCCTCGGCATCGGGTCGGGCGCGGTCGGGCTCTCCACCGGGGCCTTCGTGGGCGCGCTGGCCTCGTTCGCACTCGTGCTGCTGCTCGCCTCGCTCGCCGGGGGCACCACCGACCGGCTCATCCTGGCCGGCATCGCCGCTACCCAGCTCTTCTCGGCCCTCACCTCGTTCATCGTGTTCACCGCGGCCGACGCCGAGCAGACGCGCGGGGTGCTGTTCTGGCTGCTCGGGTCGCTCTCCTCGGCGAGCTGGACCGACGTGCTCGTGTGCGGGGTGATCGTGCTCGGCGGGCTGCTCTGCTGCATCCTCGGGGCGGGATGGCTGAACGCGTTCGCGTTCGGCAACGACGCGGCGGCCTCGCTCGGCGTCGACGTCGCGCGCATCCGGGCGGTGCTGCTGGTGCTGACGGCGCTGATGACCGCCGTCATCGTCTCGACGTCGGGCGCGATCGGCTTCGTCGGGCTGGTCCTTCCCCATCTCGCCAGAGCGCTCGTCGGGGTCGGACACCGGCTGCTGCTCCCCGCCACCGCGCTGCTCGGAGCGATCTTCCTGATCTGGGTCGACACCGCGGCCCGGACGATGATCGACCCCGAGGAGCTCCCCGTCGGGGTGGCGACCGCGCTGGTCGGGGTGCCTGCCTTCGCGCTGGTGCTGATGAGGGCACGCCGATGACCGCGCTCGAGGCCGGCCGGGTCAGCTGGGCGCCTCGTGGCCGACTCGTCGTCGACGACGTGTCCCTCCAGGTCGAGGACGGTGCCACCGTCGGGCTGCTCGGGCCGAACGGGTCCGGGAAGTCCTCGCTGATCCGGCTCCTGGCCGGGCTACGCCCACCGTCGTCCGGAGAGGTCCTGCTCGACGGCAGCCCGCTCCCCGGCATGTCCCGGCGCCACCTCGCGCGCCGGCTCGCGGTCGTGGAGCAGGAGCCGGCGACCAGCCAGGACCTCCGCGTACGCGACGTCGTCGCCCTCGGCCGGATCCCGCACCGCCCGGCCTGGGCGCCCGACAGCGCCCAGGACCGTGCCGTCATCGAGGAGGCCGCCGCCCATGCCGGCATCGCCGATCGCCTCGAGCAGCGCTTCTCGACCCTGTCGGGCGGCGAGCGGCAGCGTACGCAGATCGCCCGGGCGCTCGCCCAGGAGCCGGAGATCCTGCTCCTGGACGAGCCGACGAACCACCTCGACGTACGTCACCAGCTGGCGCTGCTCGCGCTGGTCCGCCGGATGCCCACGACCTGCCTGGTCGCCCTGCACGACCTCAACCTGGCCGCCGCCTACTGCGATCAGGTCTTCGTGCTCGCCGAGGGCCGCGTCGTGGCCGGAGGCCCGCCCGCCGAGGTGCTGACCGAGTCCCTGATCGCCGAGGTCTACGGCGTCCGCGCTCGGGTGCACCACGACGAGGGCCTCGTCATCCGCTTCCTCGGCCCGGTCAGCGCCTAGAGCTGCGAGTCGTAGACGCGTACGTAGTCCACGACCATGCGCTGCGGGAACTGGGTCGTGCCGTCGGGGTTGCCGGGCCAGTTGCCGCCGACCGCGACGTTGAGGATGAAGAAGAACGGCTGGTCGAAGACCCAGGGGTTCGCGCCGGTGTTGGCGGTGGTGAAGGTCTGGTAGGCGACCCCGTCGACGGACCAGGTGATCGAGCCGGGCCGCCAGTCGATGGCGAAGGTGTGGAAGGTGTCGGCGAAGGACCAGCCCTGCGGGTGCATGTACTGGCCGGTGATGCCGTTGCCTCCGGAGTAGCCCGGGCCGTGCAGCGTGCCGTGCACGAGATGGGGCTCGTAGCCGACGTTCTCCATGATGTCGATCTCGCCGGCGTTGGGCCACGGCGTGCTGGGGAACTGGCCGCCGAGCATCCAGAACGCCGGCCAGATGCCCTGCCCACGCGGGATCTGGATGCGCGCCTCCAGCCGTCCGAACTTCGGCTGGACCTTGCCCTTGGTGGTGAGCCGGGCCGAGGTGTAGCCGCTCCCGCTCTGCCGGGCGGTGATGACGAGGTTGCCGTTGCCGTCGAGCGCGGAGTTGTCGCGCGAATTGGTGTAGGTCTGCAGCTCGTTGTTGCCCCAGCCCCCGGCTCCGGTCTCGTGGTTCCAGTTGGCGGGGTTGGGCGCGCCGCCGGCGGGTCCGTCGAACTCGTCGGACCAGGTCAGGGCGGCGGCCTCCACCTCTCCGGCTCGGGACGAGTCGGCCTCGGGGCTGGGCACCGCGGCCGGTGCGGCCAGCGGGGCGACCAGGACGAGAGCCAGGGCTGCGGTGATGGTCAGTGTGGTGCGGATGGTGCGGATCCTCGAGCTACGCATCGAACGCTCCTTCATGGGGGTTAACTGTAAAGCGACCTTACAGTTATCGGGCGTTCGCGGGAACGGAAACGCCGGGTGACGTCCGGTCACCGCCAGTAGGCGCCCGATGCGCTCTAATGGGTCACCGGAGCGGGGCCATCGGGGGCCCTGCAGGTGAGGTGATCGCATTGGCACGGGATCCGTACAGGCCACGGACGCCGATCATCGGCATGGTGATGGTGTTCCTCGCGTTGGCGATCGTCGGGGTGACGGCGTACCTGCACCTCGGCTGGTGGTCGCTGATCGGCTACGCGGCCGCGGCGGTCATCGCCGTGGTCGGCGGCTGGCTGCTGTTCAAGGACGTGCCCGAGCCACCCCACTCCGGACCTGGAGCGAGCCGATGACCGACACCGACGACCAGACCGTCGACCGGACCGGCCTGACGGACGAGGACGAGGGCTACCACAAGAGCCTCAGCCCGCGGCAGCTGCAGATGATCGCGATCGGCGGCGCCATCGGCACCGGCCTGTTCCTGGGCGCGGGCGGCCGGCTCCACGAGGCAGGTCCCGGCCTGTTCCTCGTCTACGCCTTCTGCGGCGTGTTCGTCTTCCTCATCCTGCGCGCGCTCGGCGAGCTGGTGCTGCACCGGCCGTCGTCGGGGTCGTTCGTCTCCTACGCCCGTGAGTTCCTGGGCGAG
This sequence comes from Nocardioides luteus, assembly GCF_015752315.1. NCBI lineage: Bacteria > Bacillati > Actinomycetota > Actinomycetes > Propionibacteriales > Nocardioidaceae > Nocardioides > Nocardioides luteus. The sequence goes on along the minus strand of NZ_JADOVJ010000001.1, from coordinate 1,473,884 downwards.
CCGGCTGCGTTCGCCGCCGGCTGGATGTACTTCCTGAACTGGGCGATGACCTCGATCGTCGACGTCACGGCGATCGCGACGTACGTGCACTTCTGGGGCACCTTCGAGGTCGTCCCGCAATGGGTGATCGCGCTCGTGGCGCTCGCGGTCGTGCTCTCGATGAACCTGATCTCGGTCAAGCTCTTCGGCGAGCTGGAGTTCTGGGCGGCGCTCATCAAGGTGATCGCGCTGCTGGGCTTCCTGGTGCTCGGGATGATCGTGCTCGCCCGCCGCGACGAGCTGAACGGCCAGGAGACGGGGATCGGGATGGTCCTCGACAACGGCGGGCTGTTCCCGGTCGGCGCGCTCCCGCTGGTCATCGTCGTGTCCGGCGTCGTCTTCGCGTACGCCGCGGTCGAGCTCGTCGGCACGGCCGCCGGTGAGACCGCCGAGCCGGCGAAGGTCATGCCCCGGGCGATCAACTCGGTGATCGCCCGGATCGCGGTGTTCTACGTCGGCTCGCTCGTGCTGCTCGCGCTGCTGCTGCCCTACACGACCTACCGGGCCGACGAGAGCCCGTTCGTGACGTTCTTCGACCAGCTCGGGATCGCGAACTCCGGCACGATCATGAACCTCGTGGTGCTGACCGCGGCGCTGTCCTCGCTCAACGCCGGCCTTTACTCGACCGGCCGGATCCTGCGCTCGATGGCCATGAGCGGGAGCGCGCCGGCCTTCACCGCCCGGATGTCGAGGAACGGGGTGCCGTTCGGCGGGATCCTGCTCACCGGCAGCATCACCCTCCTCGGCGTCGGCCTCAACGCGGTCGTCCCCGGGCAGGCGTTCGAGATCGTGCTGAACATGTCGGCCCTCGGCATCATAGCGTCCTGGGCGACCATCGTGATCTGCCAGATCCAGCTCTACCGGCGATGGAAGCAGGGCCTGATGTATCGGCCCGACTTCCGCCTGTGGGGGTCGCCGTGGACGGGCTACGCGACGCTGGTGTTCCTCGCGGTCGTGCTGGTCCTGATGGGCTTCGACTACCCGATCGGCACCTGGACGGTCGCGACGCTCGCCATCATCATCCCGGCCCTGATCATCGGCTGGCGGCTCGTCCGCGACCGCGTCCGGCAGATCGCCCTCGAGCGCGAGGGCTACACCGGCGCGATCCCGATCAGGGCCGAGCGCCCGATCGCCGACGAGGCGACCGGCGGGCCGCGCGACGACGAGGGGCCCGACACCCGGGCGTGATCAGGCGACCGGGCCCTCGCCGAGGGTCACGGTGGCGGTGTGCGCCTCGCCGGCGGCATCGGTCCAGCCGACCGAGATCCGGTCACCCGGTTCGTGGTTCCCGAGGACCGAGGTGATGTCGTCGATGCTCGCCACGGGGGTGCCGTCGACGGAGGTGATCGTGCTGCCCTCGGCGATCCCGCCCGCCTCGGCGGCACCGTCCTCGACGACACCGACGACCAATGTCGACCTGGTCGTGTCGACCTGCACCCCGAGGGCCGCTGCCGGGCCGCCGATCTCGACGTCGCCCGACTCCTCTCCGGCGAGGATCTGGGCGGCGATGTCGAGGACGGTGTCGATCGGGATCGCATAGCCGGAGATCTCGGCGGAGCCGGAGGTGGCGGCGACGTTCATGCCGATGACCTCGCCGTCCTCGTCCAGCAGCGCGCCGCCGGAGTCACCGGAGACGACGTCGGCGTCCGTCTCGATCAGGTCAGTGAGGTCGGCGGTGGTGCCGTCCTCGTTGTTGACGGTGATCGCGGTGCTCGGGTCGGTGACGGTGCCGTCGGCCGCCGAGAGCGAGCCCTGCCCTTCGGCGTTGCCGACCGAGGTGACCTGCTCACCCAGGGTCGCCGCGTCCCGGTCGGTGGCCACGGTCGAGAGCCCCGAGGCGTCCTCGAGCTGCAGCACCGCGACGTCGTGGACGTCGTCGTAGCCGAGCACGGTCGCGTCGTACGTCGTGCCCGTGCTCGGGTCGGCCACCGTGATCGAGGTGGCGCCCTCGACGACATGGTGGTTGGTCACCACGATGCCGTCCGCCGTGATGGTGAGCCCCGTACCCGCACCCCGGGCGGTGCCGTAGTCGACGGTCGTGTTGACCAGCACGACGCCGGTCGACTCGGAGTCGGTCGCGGGCTCGGAGTCGACCGTCGCGGCCGAGGTGCCGGGTCCCTGCGGGTAGGGGGCGACGGTCCCGCCGCCGTAGAAACCGCCGTACGTGCCATAACCAGGGCCGGGCTCGGCTGCGTACGTGCTGGTCGCGCTGACCGCGGCCACCGCGAGAGCCGGGGTGGCGACGGGGATCGCGACGAGCGGGATCGCCAGGGCGGCGACGACAGACTGGCGGATGCGGCGTGAACGGGACATCGGGTCCTCCTCGGGCGGTTGATGTCTCGAGATTCCGCCCGTCCGCTGTGGGCTTCCTGTGAACCAGGCACGGACCGGCTGGGAAAAGCCGGCACTTCGCGATCGGGCTGAGATGCTTGACCCGATGTCCACCGAGTCCCAGACCCCGCACCGGGGTCGCCGGTCCGTCTTCGTGGCCGGCATCGTCATGGTCGTCGCCGGGCTGGTGGTCCTCGGCTACGTGGCCTGGGAGCTCTACGGGACCACCATCGTCAGCAAGCAGCGCCAGCAGGACGCGGCCTCGAGGATCGAGAGGGCGTGGGGCTCGGGCGAGACCACGGTGACCACCGAGTTCGGGTCGGCCGAGGCCCTGATCGAGATCCCCCGCATCGGTGAGGACTATCGAGTCCCCGTCCTCGAAGGCACCTCCGACCGGGCCCTGGGCGCCGGCTTCGGCCACTTCGACGGCACCGCCGGCCCCGGCGAGGTCGGCAACTTCGCGCTCGCCGGCCACCGGGTCACCCACGGCGAACCGCTGCACGACCTCCCCGAGCTCCGGCCAGGGGACGAGATCCGTGTCCTGACCAGGGAGAAGACGTACGTCTATGCCCTCACCAGCGGCGGCGAGGACCTGATCGTCCCGTTCACCTCGATCTGGGTCACCGACCCCCTTCCCGACAACCCCGTGCGTGGCGGGGTCGAGCCCGACCAGAAGAAGGGGCAGCGCCTGATCACCCTCACGACCTGCTCGGAGCTCTTCCACACCGACAACCGGATGATCGCCTTCGGAAAGCTGGTCTCCGAGGAGCCGACCAGGTAGGACGGCCGTCGGCCCGGGCAGGCGCTGCGCGACGTACGGCTCGGAATGAAAACGCTCCGGATGGGGTACCTCTCGGCATGGCCGAACCCACCGACCCCCACTTTCAGCAGATGGGCGACGCCCCGCTCTCAGTCGCGGGCTCGCATCGAGTCGACGCCGAGCTGCGCGACCGGATCCAACCGGGTGACCTCCCGCGTGGCCAGGTCGACCATCACCGCCGTGTCGGCGGGCACCGGGGTCCACCCCGGCTGGTCGAGACCGCTGGACACGATCTCGAGCCCGTGGTCGGTCCGGCGGTAGTCCATCGCGAAGTACTCCGTGGTGTGACGCGGCGGGATGTCACCCTCGTCGTCGAAGAGCTCGCGCAGCGCGCGCAGAGGCGAGTCGGCACGCGAGTTGATGTGGATCGCGAACATGTGCGTCCGGGTGAGCATCAGCGCGTTCAGGCTGCATCTCGGGAACTTCTGGACGAGCGTGGCCAGCGCCTGGGTGACCCCCTCCGCCTCGTCGCCGTACTTCTCGACGCTCTGGTGCACGAAGTGGAAGTAGCGCTCGCTGTCGGTGTCGCCGCGCAGCCGCTCTCGCGACTCCGGGGTCAGCAGCGCCTCGAGATCCGCGATCGGAGAGATGTGACCGTTGTGCGCGAACGCGGCGCCGTCCGTCAGGAAGGGATGGGTGTTCTCCGGACGTACGTCGAGCCCGCCCGTCGCCCAGCGCAGATGCACGAAGCCGGCATTCGAGAGCGGGGTCTCGACGAGCCTGCGGTAGGTCCCGTCGACGTCCGCCGAACGCGGCGAGCTCGTCTTGGAGGTGCCCTCCTCCGTGTGCCAGGCCATTCCCCAACCGTCCGAGTGCACGGTGGTGAGCGAGGTGAACGCGTCCAGGCCCTCCTCCCCCAGCAGGTCGGCGACGGCGCACGGGGACTCGGTCACATATCCGAACAGACGACACATCCTCTAACGGCTCCTTCCAGAAGCAGGTGCAAGTGGTGAGCAAAGACTCTTCGAGCAGTACCCATCACCGGGTCCGGACAGTCGGCGTCGAGGAGGAGCTGCTCCTCGTCGACGCCGAGACCGGCGTACCCCGGTCGGTGGCCAGCGAGGTGCTCCGGGTGGCGCGCCGGCACGGCGACACCGAGACCGACGAGGTGGGGGGCTCGGTGGGCCCGGAGATGCAGAAGCAACAGGTCGAGACCGACACTCCTCCGGAGGAGTACCTCGGCCTCCTCGAGCTGGATCTTCGGCGGTGGCGCGACAAGGCACGCGCTGCGGCGAAGGAGGCAGGCGCGCTGATCCTGGCCAGCGGCACGACCCCGCTGCCGGTGCGTCCGCAGACCTTCGAGGACGAGCGCTACGCGGCGATCACCGAGCAGTTCGGGCTGACCGCCAGCGAGCAGCTCACCTGCGGCTGCCACGTACACGTCTCGGTCGACTCCGACGACGAGGCGATCGGGGCCCTCGACCGGATCCGCACCTGGCTTCCCGTGCTGCTGGCAGTGAGCGCCAACTCGCCGTTCTGGCACGGCGACGACTCCGGCTACGCGAGCTTCCGGTCCCAGGCGATGACCCGATGGCCGACCAACGGGCCGACCGAGGTCTTCGGCAGCGCCCAGGCGTACGCCGACCACCTGCGCCTCCTCATCGACACCGGGGTGCCGCTGGACGAGGGCATGGCGTACTTCGACGCCCGGCCGTCCCGCAACTACCCGACGCTCGAGGTCAGGGTCGCCGACGTCTGCCTCGATCCCCGCGACGCGGTGCTGATCGCCGGGCTGGCGCGGGCGCTGGTCGAGACCGGGGCGCGGGAATGGGCCCAGGGCGAGCCCGCCGATCCCACCTCCGTGGCCGTCCTCCGGCTGGCCATGTGGCAGGCCGGCCGGCACGGGGTCAGCGGCGACCTGCTGGACCCGAGGACGCACCGCCCGCGGCCGGCTCGCGACGTGGTGGACCAGATGCTCGAGCACATCGGGCCGGCGCTGCGCGACACCGGAGACCTGGCCCGCGTCGAGCAGGGCATCGACCGGGTCTTCACGCGCGGCACCGGCTCCACGACCCAGCGCCGGATCCGCTCCGAGGTGGGCCGGCTCGACCGGGCCGTGATCCGCCTGGCCGAGCTCACCTGAGTGTCCCGACATCGAGGAGGTAGTGCTGTCATGATCCGATTCGGTCATCTCGACATCGACTTCGACGAGCGCGTGCTCACGCCGCGTACGTGGACGGCCCGGCAGTCCGAGTGGGCGGCCGAGCTGTCGGCGGACCTGCCGGACGGACCGATGCTCGAGCTGTGCTCGGGCGCCGGCCAGATCGGCCTGCTCGCGGCGGCGCTGGTCGGCCGTCGGCTGGTCTGCGTCGACGCCGACCCGGTCGCCTGCGAGTTCGCCCGCGCCAACGCCGAGCGCGCCGGGCTGTCACACCTGGTGGAGGTACGCCACAGCAGCATGGACCAGGCACTCGACCCGGACGAGCGCTTCCACCTGGTGATCGCCGACCCGCCCTGGGTGCCGACGGCCCAGGTCGGGCGCTATCCCGAGGACCCGCTGCTCGCCATCGACGGCGGCGCGGACGGGATGCAGGTCGCCAGGACGTGCCTGGCCGCGACCGCCCGCCACCTCTCCCCCGGCGGAGCGGCCGTGCTCCAGCTCGGCACGACCGACCAGGCCGACCGCGTGCTGCAGCTGCTCGAGGGCAGCGATCTGGCGGTCGAGGAGGTCCGCGACTCGCCGGGCGAGGGCGTGCTCGTGCACATCGCCCGGGCAGCGGTGCCGAGCATGTCGAGCACCGCCGCTGGGTACCCAGAGCTCGAGGGAAAGGTGGGCTGAGATGCTGCCTAAGTCGCGTGGCACCCTGAGTGCCGCTGTGTTCAACGCGCTCCAGAGCGGCGCCACCGCCGGTCTGGAGCCGTCGCCGGAGTCCGAGGAGGACGCCCAGATCGCCCTGTGGGCGCTCTACGAGCTGCACTACCGCGGCTTCGACGAGGTGGATGCCGAGCTCGAGTGGGACGCGGACCTGCTGCGTCTGCGCCGGGATCTGGAGAGGTCGTTCGAGGCCGAGCTGCGCAGGCGGTGGGAGGCCAGCCCTCTCCACGAGGCAGGCGAGCTGACCGACGTGATCGACGGGCACGACGGCCCCTCGCTGGCGCGGTTCGTGCAGCGCAAGGCGGACCGCGAGCAGGTACTCGAGCTCCTGCAGCACCGCTCGCTCTACCACCTCAAGGAGGCCGATCCCACCAGCTGGGTCATCCCTCGGCTCGACACCCGGCCCAAGGCCGCGCTGATGGAGGTCCTGTTCGACGAGTACGGCGACGGCGACCCCAACCGCCTGCATCACCACCTGTTCCGCCGCGGCATGGAGGCGTCCGGGCTACGGACCGACCACGCCTGCTACGTCGACGAGGCGCCGGTCGAGATCCTGGCGATGAACAACGCGCTGTCGCTGTTCGGGATGCACCGCCGGCTCCGCGGAGCGGCACTCGGTCACTTCGCCGCGTTCGAGGCGACGAGCTCGGTGCCTTCGCGACAGCTCGCCCGAGGCCTGCGGCGGCTCGACTTCCCGGACGAGATGGCCGCCTACTACGACGAGCACGTCGAGGCCGATGCCGTCCACGAGCAGGTCGCCCTGCGCGACGTGTGCGGCGCGTTCCTGGAGGAGAACCCGAGCGACCGCGACCAGCTGCTCCTCGGTGCCTTCACCTGTCTCGACCTGGAGGCGCGCTACGCCGAGGCGATGCTCGACCGATGGGGTGTCTCATGAGCGAGTTCGAGCACGCGTCGATCGTGCTGTGCCCGGCCGGGCCGATGCTCCTGCGCGGGAAGCACGAGGTCCTGGACGCCGAGGGCGAGGTCCACCACACGGTGCGCCCGGTCAGCGCGGTGTGCATGTGTGGCGGCTCCGCGATCAAGCCGTGGTGCGACGGTACGCACCGGCTGCTCGCCGCGCGAGCGCGCGACAACGACGAGACCACCGGGTGAGAGGGGCCCCTGGTGGTTCGACTTCGCCGGTCCTCGCCGGAGGAGCCGGGATGGACCCGCCGCCGCGCGGGCCGCGGCTTCGTCTACCTCGACGACGCCGGCGACCGGCTCGATGACGACGCGGCGGCACGCGTCCGGGCGCTCGCCATCCCGCCGGCCTGGGAGGACGTGTGGATCTGTCCTCATGAGAACGGTCATCTCCAGGCAGTGGGGACGGACGCGGCCGGCCGCCGCCAGTACCTCTACCACCCCGACTGGCGGGTGAAGCGCGACCAGGAGAAGTTCGACCGGGTGCTGGAGCTCGGCAGGGTCCTTCCCCGCGTACGCGAGCGGACGGAGCGCGACCTCGCCACGACCGGGATGAGCGCTGCCCGGGCGTCGGCCCTCGCCCTGCGGCTCCTGGACCTCGGGTGCTTCCGGATCGGCAGCGACGCCTACGCCGACGACAACGGCGGCTTCGGCCTGACGACGCTGGAGCGCCGCCACGTCCGCAAGCGGGGCGACGCCTACGTCTTCGACTTCACCGGGAAGTCCGGCGTCCACCACACGATCATCATCGACGACCCGATCTCCGTCGAGGCGATCGCACAGCTGCGTCGAAGGCGCGGCGGCTTCGAGGAGATCCTCGCCTACAAGCAGGGCCCGAGATGGCAGCGGCTGACGCCCGCCATGGTCAACGACTACATGCGCGAAGTGAGCGGGCTGGAGGTGTCGGCGAAGGACTTCCGGACCTGGCACGCCACCGTGCTCGCCGCCCTCGCCCTGACCGACGACCCGGAGGCGGCCGAGCGTGTGACGCCGACCGCCAGGTCCCGGCACAAGCAGCAGGTCGCCGCGGTCAAGGAGGTCGCGGAGTACCTCGGCAACACCCCGGCCGTCGCCCGCAGCTCCTACGTCGACCCGCGGGTCCTCGAGCTGCACGAGCAGGGACGCACGATCCACGTACGCAAGGGGTCGAGCACGGATCCGAAGGCCCGCCAGGCCGCGGCGGAGCGAGCCGTCCTGCGCCTGTTGGCGCAGGACGGCGACGCCTGACCGCTTCTCAGCCCTCGACGCCGGTGGCCTCGTGGGAGGAGCCGACCGGCTTGCTCTCGGGTGACCCCCGCTGTCGCAGGTAGATCGACAGGACCGCCATCGAGCCGACCGCGAGGAACTCCGACTGCCAGTTCTGCAGGGTCCGCGCCCAGAAGTCGGAGTGCACCAGGTAGGAGCCCCACGCGATCGGGTCACGCAGCTGCTGCAGCCTGACCTCGTTGTACGAGGCCCACCCGGCCACCGACTGGACCAGCCAGGACAGCAGGAAGATGACGCCCATGGCGATGCCGAGCGACCGCGAGTAGAGCGCGGTCCGCAGGCCGCCCACGCGGGTGAGCCTGGGCGAGTCGTCCTGGGCGTACGCCCCGACCTTCTGCTTCTCGTCGGACTCCTGGCCGGCGTCCTTGAGCGGCTTGGACTCCGGGGAGCCCCGTTGCACCAGCCAGACGGTCAGCATGACGTAGAGGAGGAACTGGAGATACTCGCTCTGCCAGTTCTCCGTCACGTCCACCGCGAAGCTCGCCGAGGTGAGGTAGCCACCCAGCGTGATCCGGTCGAGACCGTCGGCGAACAGCTCGTCGTTCAGCTGGTGCCAACCGGCGATGGCCTGGCCGGCGAGGCTGCCCAGGAAGAGCGCCCCGAAGGCGAGGCTGAGCGAGTTCTCCTTGAGGAACCGTCGCATCGCTGCTCCTCACCCGTGCCTCAGCGCGAGCACGAACGTGTAGAGCAGTCCGATGCCGATGACCGCCAGATAGGCGACGTACATGATCCGCATCTCAGCCTCCGTGCAGCGTGCAGTCGTAGGGCTTCGGCGGCTGCGGTGTGCAGCCTGCCGCGTGCAGCAGCCAGCGGTCGGCGAACCGGGTCAGGAAGAGCGTCTCGCCCTGGTACCGGACCTCGGCCATCGTCCCGAAGACGTCGACGCGGTCGAGGGCGCCCGGCTCGGGCAGCTGCTCCTCGGACAGCGCCTCGGCGCACGGTTTCTTGGCGGCCGCCTCCAGCTCGGTCCGCGTCTTCGGAGCGAGCAGCGCGCATGCGCCCGCCCAGTCCTGCGCGGCGACCGAGTCCTGGAAGGCGGTCGCGCGCTCACGTACCGCGTCCTCCTGCCCGGAGGCGCACCCGGTGAGCATCATCGGGAGGAGCAGTGCCAGCGTCGTCGACCACCACCGCATCGGATCCCCCTCAGCCGCGGGCGGCGCGGGCCGCGCCTGCCTCCGTGGCCTCGCCGCTGGTCTGCAGCTGGCCGCCCTGGTCCTCCAGGTGGGCGCGTACGAACCAGTGGAAGAGCTCGAGCTGCTCGGTCTGGCCGATCAGGATGTCCTGGGTCACCAGGTCGAGCTCCTCGAGGGCCTTGATCGCCTTGCGGTAGGACTCGATGACGCCCCGGTAGGTGACGTCGAGCGCGGCGAGGTGCTCCTGGGTGGTGGCCCGGCCGATGCTGTAGTCGTTCCACTCGCGCTCCTCGACCAGTGCGCCCGGGGTGCCTCGCGGGGCACCGCCCAGGGTCGCGATGCGCTCGGCGAGCGCATCGGCCATCGCGCGTACGGCGTCGACCTGGGGGTCGATCATCTCGTGGACCGCGATGAAGTGCGGCCCCACGACGTTCCAGTGCACGTGCTTGAGCGTGAGCTGGAGGTCGTTCGCGGCGTGCAGGCGGGACTGGAGCAGGTCGATGGTCGTCCGAGCATCGCTCTCGTCCATGCCCGGGATCGTGTAGTGCAGCGTGTCGGTCGTCATGCCGCGATCGGTACCCGTGGCCGCTCGATTCATACCAGTACACGGGTGCGAATAGACTTTGGCGCGTGTCCGCCCTTCTCCGCTCGCCGTCCCGCATCTACCGGATCGTCGCCACTGCCGAGGCGGTGACCTGGGCCGGGCTGCTCAGCGGCATGTTCCTGAAGTACGTCACCGAGACCACCGAGCTGGGAGTCAGCATCTTCGGGATGCTGCACGGGATCGTCTTCATCACCTACTGCGTGACCACGACCGCGATCGCGGTCGACCAGCGCTGGTCGTTCGGCCGCCTGGTCGCCGGCCTCGCTTCCTCGATCCCGCCGTTCCTGACGCTCTGGTTCGAGCGCTACGCCGAGCGCCGCGGCCTCCTGGCCCCGACGTGGCGGCTCATCGAGGAGTCTCCGGCCCGCCCCCTCGAGCGGCCGCTGGCGTGGCTGCTCCGCAACCCCGTGCGCGGCCTGGCCACCGGCGTCGCGAGCGTCACTGCGCTGACCGTGGTCGCGCTCATCGCCGGGCCGCCGGTCGGCTGACCCCCGGCCGCACCGCGCGGCTCGCTCAGCTCGCGGCGTCCGCGAGCTCGACCTCGCCGCTGCGTACGACCTCCCCGCAGGCCCTGCAGGCCATCACGGGGTGGAACTCCGAGCCACAGGAGTGCACGAACCTGAGCGGCGGGCCGTCCTCGCCGGCCAGGTGACGGTCACCGAACTCGCGCATCGCGGCGATGATCGGCGCGAGCGAGCGGCCGAGGTCGGTCAGGTGGTACTCGAACCTCGGGGGACGCTGCTCGTACTGCACCCGGGTCACCAGTCCGTGCGCCTCGAGCCGGCGCAGGCGGTCGGTGAGGATGTCGCGCGGGCCTCCCGTGAACCGGACGATCTCCTCGAACCGGCGACTCCCGAGGAAGAGCTCACGGACGACGAGCAGGGTCCACTTGGACCCGACGAGCTCCAGCGTTCGCGCGACCGAGCACTCACGTACCTCCGACATCATGGTTCGATCCTAATCGAGTTGGAAAACCAAACCAACCCGAGTACGTTGGAAAAACCAACCCACATCGGAGCGGCGTCCGCGCCCTCGACACAGGAGAACCACATGCCCACTCTCGCGAACGCGGTCGTCCTGGTGACCGGCGCCAACGGCGGCCTCGGCACCCACTTCGTCAACCAGGCCCTGGAGCGCGGCGCCGCCAAGGTCTACGCAGCCGCCCGCAGCCCCCGCGAGTGGGGCGACCCCCGCATCGTGCCACTGAAGCTCGACGTGACCGACCACGACTCGGTGGTGGAGGCGGCGGCTCTCGCCGGGGACGTCACGGTCCTCATCAACAACGCGGGCAGCTCGAACGGTGCCAGCGTGACGGGCGACCTCAGCGCCGTCCGCGACCTGTTCGAGACCAACTTCTGGGGAGCGCTCGACGTCACCAACGCCTTCCTGCCGTCGCTGCGCGCCAGCAAGGGTGTCGTGCTCAACGTGCTCTCGGTCCTGAGCTGGTACGGCATCGGCGACGCCTACAGCGCCACCAAGGCCGCGCTGTGGTCGGCGACCAACACCCAGCGTCTCGCCCTGGCCGGCGACGGCATCCACGTCGCGTCGCTGCACCTGGGCTACACCGACACCCCGATGACGGCCCGCATCACCGAGCCGAAGAACGATCCGGCCGACGTGATCCGCACCGCCTACGACGGCCTCGAGAGCGACGCGTACGAGATCATCGCCGACAAGGTGAGCGCCGACGTCAAGGCCGGTCTCGCTCAGCCGATCGAGGCGCTCTACCCGCAACTGAGCCGCTGACCGGCGGCCCGGAGACGCTGATGACACTCGCGTTCGACGCCTTCTACCAGCCGACCGGCGAGGACGGCATCTTCGAGTCGACCCCGGCCACGGCCAGCCCCTGGGACCACTCGCTGCAGCACGGCGGCCCTCCCGCCGCCCTGCTGGCCCGGGCGATCGAGTCGGTACGCTCCGACCCGGCCCTGTCCATCGCCCGGTTCACCGCCGACATGCTCGGCGGCATCCCTCAGGGGACGATGCGCGTCGAGGCGCACGTGGTTCGGCCGGGTCGCCGGGTCGAGCTCGTCGAGGCCTCGCTGTGGGCCGGCGAGCGGCTCGCCGTCAAGGCGAGCGCCTGGCTGATCCGGGCCACGCCGGGGTCGACCCGCGAGCACTGGTGCTCCGGCGGGAAAGTTCCCGCCATCCCGCAGGCCTCCTCCGAGCGGTTCTTCGAGGGGGTCAGCCCGGACTGGGGCTACGGCCGCGCCCTCGACTGGCGGTTCGTCAGCGGCGGCTACGAGCCGGGCCCGGCGACGGTCTGGGCGCGCCTGCGGGTTCCGCTGGTCGCCGGCGAGGAGACCTCCCCGGTGCAGCGTCTCCTCACCCTGGCCGACTCCACCAACGGCCTGTCCGGCTCCCTGCCGATGAGCTCGTGGTACTTCATCCCGCCGACCGTGACCGTCACCGTCGAGCGACCGCCGGTGAGCGAGTGGATGCTGCTCGACGCCCGCAGCACCATCGGCCCGGACGGCATCGGGCTCGCGCAGGGCGGCATGTCCGACGAGCACGGCAGATTCGCCGTCGTCACCCAGCCGCTGATGGTTGCCCCGCGCTGAGCATCGACCAACCGCTCGCGCGGGGCACCACCATGCCGGTCAGCTGTCGGCGTGCTGATCCAGCTCCTGGCGCAGGGCCTGCTTGTCCTTGTCGCCGGCGGGGATGCCCGCGTTGGACGCCTGACGGCGCATCTCGTCACGGGTGATGTCCTGGGGCATCTCGCCGAGGTGCTCCTGCCGGCTCTTCAGAAAGGCCTTGCCCAGCTCGGTACGCCGGGTGTCGTCGAGACGGCTGCGCATGCCGGGCAGCACGGTCGACTCCTCCTCCTCGATGTGGTGCGAGACGGCGTCGACCACCTCGGCCAGCTTGTTGTCATAGGCCGTGGAGTAGGGGTCGCACTCGCTGAGCTCGGCGAGCAGGCGGTCGGCCAGGAGGTGCTCCTCCTGGCTGTGCGCGACGTCGTCCGCCTCGCCGGCCTCGTCCCGGGCGACCGGGTAGACCTCGGCCTCCTCGGCACGGCTGTGTGCGGACAGGAGGGTCACCAGAACGGGGGTCAGCCCGGCACGTACCTCCGGTTCTCGCTCCAGCTTCTCGAACAGGCTCTCCACCTCACGGTGGTCCTGCATGATCAGGTCGGTCACATCTTCGGACACGGTCGTCCTCCTCTGTGCTGATAGGGATCCGGCACCCACCAGTACCCCTGAAGGGGCAGGATCAGCCTCAGTCAGGGGGCTCGTCGACGATGTGCACCGCCGCCTCCTCGGCAGAGGCTCCGGCGCCGTCGATCCCCTCGTCGTGCCCGATGAGCGTGCCCTCCTCGTCCTCGCGCACACCCTCGTCGGGGCTGGTGAGGCGACCCGAACGAGCCTCGCCCACCTCCCCGGTCACCGGCCCGTCCAGGATGTCGGCGTCGGCCTCGGCCTCCGCCTCCTCCCAGACCTCGGGCTCCTCCTGAGCGCGGCGCTCGTCGATGGTCTCGCCCTCGATCTCCTCCCGGGGCGTGACCCCCTTGGCGGTGACGCCCCGCGGGCGCTCGGGCGGGGAGTAGCCCTCGTCCAGGACGTCGTCCACGCCGCGGTCGTCGAGGGTGTCTTCTGGCTGAAGCTGTTCTCCACTCATGGCACGACCGGTATCCCCCGACCGGTCCGAGGATGCTCCGCGGCCGTTCCTACTTCACGTCCTGCTTCACGTCCTGCCTCACGCAGGCCCGCCCTCGCCGGTGTCGGCGGCGAGCAGGTCGACGTCGACGATCTCCTGATGAGAGATCTTCTCCGTGACGAGCTCCTGCTGCTCCTCGGTGAGGGTCACCCCGGCCTCCTGGAGCGCCTTGCCGAGCTCGTCCCGGATGGTTCCTTCGGGCGCGGTCTCCTGCCACGCGGTCACTCGTTCGACCACACCTCGAAGTGCCTGTACGCGGGCATCATCCTGATTCATCTCAGTCATCCGCACGCGGTACCCGGCCCTGTCGAGGACATGCGGTCGAGCGGGTCAGACCGGGTTGTCCTCGTCCGCGCGGGCGATCGCGTCGCGCAGCCGCTCGGCCTGGTGCTCCGGCGGGATGTCGGCCACCCAGGCACCCATCGCCGCCTCGCTGCCGGCCAGGTATTTCAGCTTGTCGGCCCCACGCCGCGGGCTGGTGAGCTGGAGGGTGAGCCGGACGCTGTCGCGGTGGGACCGCACCGGAGCCTGGTGCCAGGCGGCGATGTAGGGGGTCGGGTCGTCGTAGAGCGCGTCGACGCCCCGCAGGAGGCGCAGGTAGAGCGTGCTCAGCTCCTCGCGCTGGGCGTCGGTGGTGGCCGCGAAGTCCGGCACCTGGGCGTGTGGCATCAGGTGGACCTCGACGGGCCAGCGGGCGGCGTACGGCACGAAGGCGGTCCAGTGCTCGCCGGAGAGGACGACCCGCTCCCCCGCCTGCTCGAAGGCGAGGAGGTCGGCCTGCAGATTCGGCCCGTACTCCTCGATCGCGGCGAGAAGGCGCTGCGTCCTCGGCGTGATGTAGGGGTAGGCGTAGATCTGGCCGTGTGGGTGGCGGAGGGTGACCCCGATGGCCTCGCCCCGGTTCTCGAAGGGGAAGACCTGCGCGACCCCCGGGAGGGCCGAGAGCTCGGCGGTGCGATCCGCCCAGGCCTCGATCACCGTCCGGGCGCGCTCGCGCGACAGCGAGCCGAACGACCCCTCGTGCTCAGGGCTGAAGCAGACCACCTCGCAGCGTCCGACGGCGGTGGTGCTGCGGCCGAGCGCGAGGCCGGAGAGGTCCGCCGGCCCCTCCCCCGGGTCCGGGCCGAACGACGGCGACCGGTTCTCGAAGACCGCGACGTCGTACGTCGAGGGGATCTCGGAAGGGTTGCCGGACGTCTGCGGCGCCAACGGGTCCAGGTGGGCCGGCGGCAGCATCACCCTGGTCTGACGCGCGGTCGCCACGGTGACCCACTCGCCGGTCAGCACGTCCTGACGCATCTGCGCGGTCGGAGGTCGCGGAGGCAGCTCCCGCCCGTCGGCCGCGCGCTCGGCCGGCAGGGTCGAGCCGGGATCGTCGAAGTAGATGAGCTCGCGCCCGTCGGCCAGCGCATGGACCTGTTTGGGAATCCCTGTCACGGCTCGAAGGCTAGATCTCTTTCGTTATCGAAATCAACTCTTTCGCATTGACAAATGTCGACGGCGTGAGCAGCATGTCGGCATGCCCGAGCCCGTGGAGCATCTGCCGACCGAGGAGCGCCGCGACCGGATCCGCGAGCTCGTCGAGGAGCGCAGCTTCATGCGGGTCGTCGATCTCAGCGAGACGTTCGGCGTCTCCACCGTCACGGTGCGTACGGACCTGGAGGCCCTCGAGCACGGCGGCGCCGTCCGGCGGATCCGAGGCGGCGCGATGCCGGCCGAAGGCCTGCGCGAGCGACCGTTCGAGGAGGTCCAGGTCGACGCGGCTCCTCAGAAGAAGGCCATCGCCCGGCTCGCCGTCGACCAGCTCACCTCCGGTATGAGCGTCCTGCTCGACGTCGGCACCACCACTGCGGCCATCGCCGCCGAGCTGGTCCGCCGGACGGATCTGGTCGACGTCACGGTCATCACCAACGGGCTCTCGATCGCACTCAGCCTGGAGCCGGCGCTGCCCCGCCTGCAGGTCATCGTGACCGGCGGTACGCTCCGCCCGCTCCAGCACTCCCTGGTCCCGCCGCTCGCCGACACCGTCCTCGGCCGCATCCGCGCCGACCTCGCCTTCATCGGCTGCAACGGCGTCGACGTCGAGGCCGGCATCACCAACATCAACCTCCCCGAGGCGGAGCTGAAGCGGGCGATGATCGCGGCCGCCTCCCGCGTCGTCGTCACCGCCGACAGCAGCAAGCTCGGTCGCGTCCATCTCGGCCGGGTCGCCGAGATCGGCCGGATCGACACCCTCGTCACCGACGACCGCCACACCCCTGCCCTCGAGGCGATCCAGGGCGTCACCGACCTCGAGATGCTCGTCGCCAGCGGCGAGGGAGGCTAGGCAGCGGGCGCATCGGCGCGCCAGCAGTCCTCCGACGTGTGCTCGACCACCCCGTAGTAGGCCGCGGGCTCCGCGGGCGCGGTCTGGGCCGGGTCGACACGAACCTCCACGCTCATGCATCCCTGCAGGGCGAGCCCGGCGACGGTGCCGAGCAGAACCACGGGGGCGAAGGTTCTGACCCCGCGCCACGTCGTCGCTGTTCTCATGCTCACTCCTCAAACGGTAGGTCGGCGGGTCACCCGAGCAGCGGGTCTCCCTCCGGGGGTGCGTCGGTGCGGTTGGCGGAACGGTTCATGGCGTGGTCGGGCAGCCAGAGCACGAAGGTGCTTCCGGCCGGGCCACGGCTGACCAGCACGAGCCGGCCCTCGTGGCTCTCGGCGATCTGGCGGGCGATGGCGAGACCGAGACCGGACCCGTCCGTGCCCTGCTCCCGGCCGGACGACCCGTTGCCGCGGTAGAACCGGTCGAAGATCCGGTCCTGGTCGGCAGCGGCGATCCCCGGTCCTTCGTCGGCGACCGCGGCCCACGCCCAACCCTGCCGTCCGCCCATGCCCACGGTGATGGTCGAGCCCGCCGGCGCGAGCCTGACCGCGTTCGACAGCAGGTTGGCGACGGCACGTTGCAGCGCATCGGGGTCACCGACGACGACCGGTCCGCGGTGGCTGCGCTCCACGATCGTGAGGTGGCGAGCCTCGGCGGGCAGGCGGTACTCCCGGACCGCCGCGGTGACCGCTTCGGCCAGGTCGACCTGGCGGTCGGCGAAGGCCTCCGAGCGGCTGCGGGCGATGGCGAGCAGGTCCTCGAGGAGGCGGCGCATGCGGCGCGTGGCCTGGAGCACGACCACGCTCGCCTCGTGGCGCTCGGCAGTCGTCGACCGGTCGTTGGCCAGGACCGCCTCGACGTTGGTGTGGATCAAGGAGACCGGGTTACGTAGCTCGTGGGAGACGTCCTCGACGAAGCGGCGCTGGTCGGAGAACGCCCGGTCCAGGCGGGCGAGCATCCCGTCGATCGTGTCCGCGAGCGTACGCAGCTCGTCGTGCGGCCCGGTCGCGCCGATCCGCCGGGTGAGGTCGGAGGCGTTGATCTCCTGGGCGGTGCGGGTGATCGCGCCGACCGGCCGCAGCGCGCGGCCGGCCACCCACCAGCCGATGGCGAGGCTGAGGACGAACATCACGATCAGCGCGATGATCGAGTAGTTGCGCAACGTCTGGAGGGAGGCGTAGTTGACCGCCTCCTGGACATCGGCGAAGTCCGCGGCCTGGAACTCCTGCCCCGGCTTGTAGACGATGTGGCCGTCCTCGGTCTCGAACTTCTTGACCGTCACCGGGTCGAGCGGGGCGGCGCTGATGCTGCTCGAGAGCGCGAGATAGACACCGGCGAGCAGCAACGCGGTGACGCCGAACAGGAGCGAGGAGTACGTCAGCGCGAGCCGCACCCTGACGGTGCGCAGCCACCGAGGAAGCCGCACGGCCAGGCGACGTACGCCCCCGCTCATGCGGTCGCGCCCTGGTCGAGCTCGGGCAGGTCCCGGAGCCGGTAGCCGCGGCCGACGACGGTCTCGAGGGCCGGAGGCTCGTCGCCGACGGTCAGCTTGCGGCGCAGCGTACCGACCGTGACCCGGACCGTCTGGGTGAACGGGTCGGCGTTCTCGTCCCAGACGTGCTCGAGAAGCTCCTCGGCCGAGACGATGAAGGCCGGCCGAGTCATCAGATAGCGCAGGACGGAGAACTCCTTGAGGGTCAGGCCGAGCTCCCGGTCGCCCCGCCGGGCCAGCTGCCGGGCGGTGTCGAGCCGGATAGGCCCGTGGGTCAGCACGGAGGTGCCGTCGCTGCTCGGCCGGCGCAGCAGCGCCCGCAGCCGCGCGGTCAGCTCGGCCAGCTCGAAGGGCTTGGTCAGGTAGTCGTCGGCCCCCACGTCCAGGCCGCGCACCCGGTCGTCGAGGCGGTTGCGGGCGGTGAGCATCAGGATCCGCGGGACCTCCTCGCCGGCGATCGCCACTCCCCCGGTACGCAGCGCCGAGGCGACCTCGAAGCCGCTGCCGTCGGGCAGGTTGACGTCCAGGACCACCAGGTCGTAGGCGTTCAGGCCGAGCTTGTCGAGCGCGTCCGCGACCGAGCCCGCGCCGTCGACGGCGTAGCCCTCCCGCTGCAGCGCGACCTGCAGCGCGCTGACCAGGCCCGCCTGGTCCTCGACGATCAAGACCCTCACGCTCAAGAACGGTAGCGCGTGACCATGCCTGCGCAACGCGTTCGACGTGACCGCTGGGTATCGGTTCGGTCCTGCGCTTTCGGCCGGCTTTCGGTGCCGTTTCCGCTGGTTTTCGGCCTTCTTCGATGAGATCGGTGTCCGGCAGAGACATCCATCAACCAGGGAGGCCCCGCATGTGGGAAACAGAGCACCAGCCAACCCAGCCGTCCCGGCCGACCCGGCCGATCCGGTCCGACCTCGGGGCCAACGCGCTCCTCGAGCGCGTGCTCTTCGAGGTCAAGCGCGTCGTCGTGGGCCAGGATCTGATGATCGAGCGGATGCTGGTGGGCCTGCTGGCCCGCGGCCACGTGCTGCTCGAAGGGGTGCCGGGCGTCGCGAAGACACTGGCCGTACGCACCCTCGCCGGCGTCGTGGGCGGCTCGTTCACCCGTCTCCAGTTCACGCCCGACCTGATGCCCTCCGACATCGTCGGCACCCGCGTGTGGCGCCCGTCGGCCGAGCAGTTCGACACCGAGCTGGGCCCGGTCTTCGCCAACCTCGTCCTCGCCGACGAGATCAACCGGGCCCCGGCCAAGGTGCAGTCCGCGCTGCTGGAGGCGATGGCCGAGCGGCAGGTCAGCATCGGCGGCACCAGCCATCGCCTGCCCGACCCGTTCCTCGTCCTCGCCACCCAGAACCCGATCGAGAACGACGGCGTCTACCGGCTCCCCGAGGCCCAGCGCGACCGGTTCCTGCTGAAGGTCGACGTCGGCCACGTCGACGAGCTGGAGGAGATGACGATCGTCCAGCGCATGGGCACCCGGCCGCCCCGCGTCGAGCAGATCCTCGACATCGCCACGCTGCGGGAGCTCCAGTCCCGCGCCGAGGAGGTGTTCGTCCATCACGAGGTCGCGCAGTACGCCGTCAAGCTCGTCATGGCGACGCGGACGCCGCACGCCTACGGCCTCCACAACCTCGACGGGCTCCTCGCCTATGGAGTCAGCGCCCGCGGCAGCCTCGGTCTCGTCACCGCGGGCCGCGCCCTGGCGCTGCTGCGTGGACGCGACTACGTGCTGCCCGCCGACATCGCCGACCTGGCCGGCGACATCCTCGCCCACCGGCTGGTGCTCACCTTCGACGCGGAGGCCGACGGGGTCGACCCGCGCGCCGTCGTCGACGCCGTCCTCGCCGCGGTCCCGCAGCCGCGAGCGACGCCGAGCGACGACGACCCCGACACGGCCGAGCCGATGCCGAACGAGGAGCTGGCCTCGTGAGGTCGCCCTACAGCGCCTTCCGCAGGCTGGACCTGACCGTTCAGCGCCGGGTGGGCGGGATGCTCCAGGGCGAGATCGACGGCCTCCGGCTCGGTCCGGGCAGCGATACCGAGGAGCTCGTGCCCTACACACCGGGCCATGACGTACGCCGCATCGACTGGAACGCGACCGCGCGTCTGGGCGAGCCGCACGTCTGGCTCACCCGGGCCGAGCACGAGCTCGACACCTGGGTGCTGGTCGACCGCACGCCCAGCATGGCCTTCGGGACCGCGCTCGCCGAGAAGGTCGAGGTCGCCGAGGCGACCGTCGCCGCGATCGGCATCGCCGCCGACGGTCCGGGCAACCGGGTCGGGCTCGGGATCCTCGACGCCGGCGGCGTACGTTGGCGGCCGCCGACCACCGGGCGCCGGGTCGCCCGCCGGCTGCTCACCGTCGAGCCGTCCTCGCCGCGTACGGCCCCGGCGGCTGCCGGCGGCGCCACCTTCGAGGATGCGCTGGTCGAGCTCGGCCGGCGTGCTCGGAACTCCGGCCTGCGGGTGATCGTGACCGATCTCCTGCCCGCGGACGGCCGCTGGGAGCGGCCCTTCGGCTGGGAGCCGGCGCTGCGACGGCTCACCGCGCGTCACGACGTGATCCTGGTCGAGGTCGTGGACCCTCGCGAGCTCGAGCTGCCCGCCGTCGGTCAGATCACGCTCGTGGATCCCGAGAGCAACCGCCAGCACGAGGCCGACACGTCCGATCCGCGGCTGCGAGCCGCCTATGCCGAGGCGATGCGAACGCTGCGGGAGAACAACAGCCAGGCCGTACGCGCCGCCGGCGCCGACCATCTGCGGATGTCCACCGACGACGATTGGGCGCGAGCACTCGTCCGGCTCCTGCGCCGCCGGGCCCGGCACCCCCGGCCGGCCCGGCCCCGGACGGCCTCGGCCACCCATTGACCGGAAGGAGCCCCCGATGAGACTCACCCAGCCCCTGTTCCTGCTCGCACTGATACCCATCGCCCTGCTCGCCGTCGGCTACCTGGTCATGCAGCGCCGCCGGATCAGGTACGCCGTCCGGTTCGCCACCGCGCCCATGCTCGAGCGCCTCGTCCCGCACCGTCCGCGCTGGCGCCGCCACCTGGCCGCCGGGCTGGTGGTCGGAGCACTCGCCCTTCTCGCCGTCGCGACCACCCAGCCCCAGGTCCGGGCGCAGGTGCCCTACGAGCGAGCCACGATCCTGGTGGCCATCGACACCTCCGCCTCGATGACGGCCGAGGACATGCCACCCAACCGCCTGGAGGCCGCCAAGGCCGCGGCCATCAGCTTCATCGACCAGCTCCCGGCCCGCTACAACGTCGGCCTCGTCAGCTTCTCCAGCAACGCCCGCGTCGTCACCAGCCCGACCACCGACCATGCCCTGGTCGTACGCAGCATCGACGGTCTCGGACCGCCCGACGGCGGCACGGCCATCGGCGAGGCGGTCTACTCCTCGATCGACGACCTGCAGCAGATCCTCGAGGAGGCCGCCGCGTCCGGTCCCTCCCAGGAGCCCGAGGAGTCGGAGGGGTCGGAGGAGTCCGAGGAGGAGCGGTCGCCGGCCCACCTGGTCCTGCTCTCCGACGGTGGCAACTCCGCCGGCCGCAGCCCCGTCGCCGCCGCCGAAGCCGCGAGGGAGGCCGGGCTGCCCACCTCGACGATCGCCTACGGCACCGAGGGATCCAGCGCGACCCTGCCCGGCGGACAGTCGGTCGAGGTCCGCGAGGACACCCTGCGCAACCTCGCCGACACCACCGGCGGCCGGTTCTACCGCGCGTCCAGCGCCGACGAGCTGCGCGAGGTCTACGACGACATCGGCACCCTCGTCGGCCACCACATCGAATACCGCGAGGTCACGGTCTGGGTCGTGCTCGGCGCGATGACCCTCGCCTTCGCGGCCGCCGCCCTCTCGCTGCGCTGGTTCGCCCGGCTCATCTAGGCATCTCCCGGAGGACTCCGATGAACGACACCGCATCTCCCGAACGCGGGCTCGGCCGCCCCACCGGCCCCCAGCAGTGGACCACCTCGGCGCCACCCGCCCGAGCGGCCCGTCCACTCCGGCCCGCATCCCCGATCCGACCAGTCGCACCCGCGCCGACACCACCGTCCGTGCCGAGCCCGACCCCCCTGTCGGCACCCCCTCCGGCACGACGCGTGGTGCGTGACCGCTACGGCAGGGTGCGGCTGGTCGCCCAACCAGGAACCGCAGGCATGCCCCCAGGCCAGCCCGCCGAACCGCGGCCGCCCACCGGCGCCCCGCCCTCACAGCCGCCCCCGGCGCTGGTCCGGCGGCCGCGACGTACGCTCACGCTCACCCTCGCCGCGGCGGTGCTGGCCGGCGCGGCCGCCGGCGGTGGCGTGGCGATCGGGATCACCAGCCCCGACCCGGTGAGGGACGCCCTCCCCGTGCCCGCTCCAGGACCTCAGGGAGCGGCGCCGACCAACGCCACCGAGGCCGCCGCCCAGCGCATCCTCCCCAGCGTCGTCCAGGTACGCGCCGGCCGAGGCACCGGCTCAGGAGTCGCCATCGACGGCGTCGGCCACGTCGTCACCAACGCCCACGTCGTCGAAGGCTCCGACTCGGTGAGCCTGGTCCTGGCCGACGGCAGCTCGACCGCCGGCCGCGTCATCGGCAGCGACGAACGCAACGACATCGCCGTCATCGCCACCGACCCGAACGCCGTACGCCCCGCCACCATCGGCCAGAGCGGCAACCTCCGGATCGGGCAGCCGGTGATCGCCGTCGGGTCACCGCTCGGCCTCAACGGCACCGTCACCTCCGGCATCGTGAGCTCGCCGCACCGCTCCTCTGGTTCCTCTCCCGAGATGATCCAGACCGATGCCGCCATCAACCCCGGCAACTCCGGAGGCCCGCTCGTCGACCTCGACGGCCGCGTGGTGGGGATCAACACCTCCATCGCCACCCTGGGCGGGCCGAGCGGCAACATCGGCATCGGCTTCGCCGTGCCGATCGACCGCGTACGCACGGTCGCGCAGGCGTTGATCAGCCAGGGCTGAGACGGAGACGCCGCGTCAGCTCTTGGGGCTCCGTTCGCCTGCGGGCAGTCGCCAGGGCCGGGTCGGGACGCGACGACCTCGCGTGGAGCAGGAGTGCTCCCCGCCGGGCGCGCCCGCCGCGGCGTTGCGATACGGCGACTGCGGGCGCCGCGGGCGGTCGGCGGCCATGTCGGAGAAGTAGACGATGCCGGCGAACTGCTCGGTCAGCAGGGCGGCGTCGGCGGCAGGGAGGGCGTTCTTCCCCGCGTCGTCGAGCGAGTCCTTCAGGGTCTGCTCGAAGAGGGCTGGGCTGTAGTGGCCGCCGAGCTCCCCGTCAGGGCGAGCGGTGGCGCTGCTCGGTGCCAGCTGGTGGTCATGGGTGGAGCCGGTGTCCATGGCTACTCCTCAGGGCGTGGAGGTTGGCTTCTCGGGGTGCAGGCGGGACGCGAGCGCGTTGATCCGGTGCAGGAGCTCTTCGTACGCGGCGTCGAAGGCCTCGGGGCCCTTGTCGACCGGGTCCGGGATCGACCAGTGCAGCTCACCGGGCACCTTCGGAGTCTCATGAGCCCGGTCGCAGACCGTGACCACCAGATCACCCGGATCGAGCACGTCGTCCATCCGAACCGGATCGACGATCGGCAGGTCCAGATGATGGCGGGCAGCAGCATCGACCGTGCCCGGATTGATCCGATCAGCAGGATGAGTACCCGCCGAAGCAGCCGGGATCGTACTCACCTGACGCCACAACGCCGCCGCCAGATGAGACCGCGCCGAGGTACCCGTACACACGAACAGGACACGCCTGGGCACCGCCACGGGGGACGCGGTGCCCAGGCTCTCGAGCGTGTCCTGCTCGAGATGCAGATACGTACGCCTCCCGTCGCCCTCGGAACGATGACGGGAAACAACGCCTGCGCTCATCAACGTCTGCACATGATGAGCAAACAAGTTCGACGGGACAGACAACATCCCGGCGAGCTCTGTGGGGGAGGCATCACTCGTCTGGAGCCTGTCAACGATCCGAAGTCGCACCGGATCACCGAGCGCGGCGTGCACCTTCGCTCGACGTTCCAGTTCGGAATGTTGCTCAGTACCCATTGACTCAATGGTTGCTGAGCGATCTACGCAAAGTCAAGGGGTACGCCGTAAATACCGATCAAGTGACTCGCAAAACCGCGGTGACGACCCGGGGTGCGACCACGCTCAACCCGGGTAAAACGACGAACTCCGCTTGCCCTGTTTGACCAGGTCAAGCGGAGTTTCTTGCTCCCCCGGTTGGACTCGAACCAACAACCCTCCGGTTAACAGCCGAATGCTCTGCCAATTGAGCTACAGGGGAATTGCACCTTGCGGCGCGGGTGAAACCTTAGCAACCCGGAAGCGGCGATCGGAAATCGGCAGGCCCTCATTCGGCGACCAGGTTGCGCAGGCCTCGGCGGTGCTGCTCGAGGGCGGCGAGCTGGGCGAAAAGACGGTTGTAGGCCTCGGGGTCGGCGGCCGCGTCGGAGCGCTGCAGACGGCTCTTCACGTCGGCGATGCGGCGCTGGTCGAGGAGCTCGAGGAGGCGTACGACATATTGCAGGACGTACGCAGCATCCGGCTCCTTCGCGGACGGGATCGGCTCCACGGCGAGCTCGGCGAGGATGCGGTTGACGAGCGGGTCCGAGGCGGCGGCACTGAGCTTCTGGGCCCAGCCGGTGTCGCCGGTGCCGGCGCCGGGTCCACCGAGACCGGCGATGATCTCCCACAGCGCCCGGTAGAGCGGGTGGGTGAAGGCCTCGGGGGTGATCTCGCTGGTGGTGCGGCCCAGGGCGACCGGGTGCTGCACGAAGAGCTTCAGGGTCTCGCGCTCGACGGTGAAGCGCGGCTCGCGGGGGTGTGGCATCGGTGGGCGGCGCGGCGCAGCCGGAGCCTCAGGCGAGGCGGAGACGGCCTCGCGCCGCGGCGGGGCGACCTGGGGCGCCGGGCGACCGGCGGCGCGGCGTACCTCTCTGGCGGCCTCGTCCGGATCCACGCCGAGGAAGCGCGCCAGGTCGCGGGTGAAGCCCATCTTCTTGGACTCGTCGCGCACGGAGGCGACCAGCGGGGCCGCCTCACGCAGGGCGTCGACGCGGCCGTCGGCGCGGTCCAGGTCGTACTTCGAGGCGACGTTGCGCAGCACGAACTCGTAGAGCGGGACGCGGTTGGCGAGCAGCTCGCGGACCGCCTCGTCGCCCTTCTTGATGCGCAGGTCGTTGGGGTCGAGGCCGTCGGGCTCGACGGCGACGTAGGTCTGCGAGGTGAAGTTGCCGTCGCCCTTGAACGCCTTCAGCGCCGCGGCCTGGCCGGCGGCGTCGCCGTCGAAGGTGAACACGACCGCGCCCCGCAGCTGCTGGTCGTCCGAGATGAACCGGCGCAGCACCTTGGCGTGGTCGTCGCCGAACGCGGTGCCGCAGGTCGCGACCGCGGTGGTGATCCCGGCGAGGTGGCAGGCCATCACGTCGGTGTAGCCCTCCACGATCACCGCCTCGCGGGTGCGGGCCATCTCCTTGCGGGCCAGGTCGATGCCGTAGAGGACGTGGGACTTCTTGTAGATCGGCGTCTCGGAGGTGTTGAGGTATTTCGCCTCGATGCGGTCGTCGTCGAAGAGCCGCCGCGCCCCGAAGCCGATGACGTCGCCGCCCGACTCCCGGATCGGCCACATCAGCCGGCCACGGAACCGGTCGTAGTGCGACCGTCCCTGCGCCACCAGCCCGGCGGTGACGACCTCCTCGTCGGAGAACCCACGCGCGCGCAGGTGTCGGTAGAGGTCCTCTCCCCCCCGTGGCGAGAACCCGACGCCGAAGAGCAACGCGGCGTCGCGGTCGAACCCCTTCTCGGCAAGGAACTGCCGCGCGACCACCGCGTCCGGGGTCAGCAGCTGCTCGGCGTAGAACTCGGCGGCCACCTTGTGGGCCTCGACCAGCTTGCCGCGACCAGGTCCCCGACGCACCGGCGCCTCGTCGCCCTCTTCGCGCTGGACCTGCACGCCGACCTTGTCACCGAGCCGCTCGACGGCCTCGAAGAAGCTCAGCCCGTCGAGCTTCATCACGAAGTCGATGACGTCGCCGCCCTCGCCGCAGCCGAAGCACTTGTAGAAGCCGCGCGAGGGGTTCACGTTGAAGGACGGCGACTTCTCGTCGTGGAACGGGCACAGGCCCTTGTAGGTGCCGGGCCCGGCGCGGCGCAGCGTGACGTACTGGGAGACGATGTCGTCCAGGCGCGCCTTCTCGCGCACCTCCTGGATGCTCGTCTCCTTGATGCGGCCCGCCACGAGGTGAATCCTACGGGGCGACGGCGATGGAGAGCGTACGCCGTCGGCCGAGGTCGGCTCGGTGGTCGGCCCACATCCGCTGCTCGTCGCGGACACGCGCCACCTCGGCCGGGTCGATGGTGGCGACGACCATGCCCGGGGTGCTGTCGTCGAGCCGCTCGACGGGCCGGCCGAGCGGGTCGTAGACCGCCGACCCGCCGATGAGATCGAGCGGTCCGCCGACGAGGCCGGCGAAGGCGACGTACATCGAGTTGTCGAGCGCCCGGGCGGCGTAGTGCAGGTCGCGCCGGTGCCCGCCGCCGGGGAAGTAGGCGCCGGTGTTGAGATAGAGGATCGCGCCGTCGGCCGCTGCCGCGGCGGCGTGCTCGGGGAAGTTGGCGTCGTAGCAGACCGACAGCGCCACCCGGATGCCGTCGATCTCGATCGTCGTGCCGTGCTCGCCGGGCTCGAAGCGCTCGCGCTCGGGCGGGTAGAGGTGCTGTTTGTCGTACGCCGCGACCGGCTCCTCCCCCGGCGCGAGGACCAGGGTGGTGATCGTCCGTCGCCCACCTCGGGCGAGGGGCGAGTTGAGCACGAGCACCGCGCCGGTCTCGTCCACCGCCGCCTGCGCCGGGGCGAGCCAGGCGGTGTCGTCGAGCGTGGGCAGCGGACCGTCGAAGGCCTCCAGGTCCCACGAGGTGGTGAACGTCTCCGGCAACGCGACCAGGCGAGCGCCCTGCGCGGCCGCCTCGCGGACCCGACCTGCTGCTGTCGCGACGTTCGCGGCCACATCACCGGGCACCGCCGTCTCCTGGACGACCGCAACCCGCAGCATCAGTAGTCCCCCGACATCACGTTCGCCAACGGCTCCCCCGCGGCGAACCGCTCGAGCTGCTCGCGGACGACCCGGTAGGCGCGCGGCCACATCGCGCTCGAGGCGCCACCGACATGGGGCGTGATGAGCAGGTTGGGCGAGCTCCACAGCGGGCTGTCGGCCGGGAGCGGCTCGGTCTCGGCGACGTCGATGGCCGCGTGGATCCGCTCGGTGGCGAGCTCGGCGACCAGGTCGTCGGTCGCGACCACACCACCGCGCGCGACGTTGACCAGCAGCGCGCCGTCCTTCATCCGTCCCAGGAACTCGCTGTCGACCAGACCACGGGTCTCGTCGGTCAGCGGTGTGACCAGCACGATCACGTCGGCCTCGGGCACGAGCGCGTCGAGCTCGTCGAAGCCGTGGACACCGTCCCGGGCGGTCCGCGCGACCCCGACCACCTCGGTCTCGAACGGAAGCAGCCGCGCCTCGATGGCCCGGCCGATCGCCCCGTAGCCGACGATCAGGACCCGCTTGTCGGCCAGCGACGGGAACCAGCCCGGCCGCCAGGCGTGCTCGTCCTGATGACGTACGTGACCAGGGATGCCCCGCAGCGAGGAGAGGATCAGCGTGACGGCGAGCTCGGCGGTCGAGGTGTCGTGGATGCCCCGGCCGTTGCACAGGGTCACCCCCTCGGGGATGTGGCCGCGGGCCGCGTCGACCCCCGCGGTGAGCAGCTGCACGACCTGGAGCGACTTCATCTGCATCTGGCTGACCACCTCGAAGATCCGCGAGCCGAGCATGTAGGGCGGCAGGTAGAAGGCCACCTCACCGACCGATTCCGGCACCTCCACGTGGGAGCCGGCGAAGCGGGTGTGGTCGAAGAGCTCGAAGCGGAGACCCCGGGGCACCTCGCCCAGCTCGGTGGGGTCGAAGGGCAGCCAGACGAGGGGATCGCTCACACGGGGAGACTACTCATCCATCCCGTCCTGCGCTCAGGGTGTGGCCCGCACCCTGCCCGCCAGCGCCCCCAGTCCCGGCCCGGTGAGCTCGGGCAGCGCGTCGGCACGCCCGCAGACCGCCATCAGCAGCGCCTCGCCCGGGCCGGTGACCTCCTCGCCGCTTCCGTGGGACCAGTCGAGATCGGTGGCCACGAGCCGAAGGCCCTGACCGTTCCGCTTCGCCGGCAGCGGCGGGGCGATCATCGCGAAGCCGAGGACCGGAACCAGCCGCTCGGCCGGCACCTGGCGCGGCCTGCCGAGCGCGCGACGGATGTCCTGGTGGTGGATGAGCCCGTCAGTGAGCCCGATCCGGGCATCCGCCACCGCCGTCGGCCCCGACGGCTTGGCGTGCGCGCGCACGTAAGCGACCAGCTCGTCGGGGGTCCTGCTCCCGAACTCCTCCAGCCGGCGCTGGTTCATCGTGCCGAAGCTGAACCCCTGGCGCGCGAACCGGCCGATGAAGCCCGCCAGCCCGACCTCCTCGTAGCTGATCAGGTGCGCGACGACGTCGCGTACGGTCCATCCGCTGCACAGCGAGGGCTGAACCCACTGCTCCGGCGTCAGCGTCTCGAGGAAGTCGGCGAGGTCGTGACGCTCGGCGGTCGCCAGCGCGGTGCGGTCGAGGCCCATCACGCCTCCGCGAGGGCCCGGAACCGCTCCAGGTAGATCCCCCAGGCACTGTCGCCCGCGGCCCGGTCCCGCCAGCCCTGCCATCCGGCGCCGTGCCGGTCGAGGTGCCGGTGCTCGAGACGTACGCGGGTCTGCTCGGGTCCCACCGAGGTGAAGCTGAACTCGACCTCGCTGCACCGGGCCGGGTCGGGCTCGAGGTTGAAGTCGGGGGTGATGTCCCAGGAGATGACCAGCCGGTGGGGCGGCTCGACGACGAGGACGCGGGCCCACTGGCAGGTGCTGCCGTCGACGCCGCGGTCGTAGACGCGACCGCCGACCCGCGGCTCCAGCACCGTCTCGGCGATCTCGACAGGAAGCATGTTGTGATCACGCGGCTTGATCCGGTCGAAGTCCTCGGTGAACACCTTGAAGGCGTGCTCGACCGGGACGTCGACGGTGATCTCCAGGTCCACGGAGGTGGGTTCGCGGGTGATGCTCATTGCTGCTCCTTCCCTGCCCGGTAGCTGGCCTCAGCCACCTGCTTGAACGAATGCAACGCCTGGGTCCAGTACGTGTCCAGCTCGGCGCGCAGCTCGGCCAGACCCTCGAGCCGGGCCTGGTAGATCCGGCGTCGGCCGGCCGGTGTCATCGACACCAGGCCGGCCTCGCGCAGGACCTTGAGGTGCTGGGACACCGCGGCCATGCTCACCGGCAGCGCGTCGGCGATCTCCCCCACCGAGCACGGCCCGGCGGCCACCCGCGCCAGGACCTGGCGGCGGGTGGAGTCGGAGACGGCGTACCAGACATCGGTCACGACATTTAAGGTAACGCTTAAATGTCATGACGGCAAGGGTCGTCAGGGGCGCCGGCAGAGCCGCTCGTGCCAGGCGAGCGCGGTGATGTCGGTGAGCGAGGCGACCTGGTCGATCACGACCCGGAGCCGGGCGGCGTCGTCGGACGCGGCCCGCCAGTCGTCGGCGAACTGCCGCTCGAGGTCGGCGGGTCCGGTGGCGACGAGGTGCTCGACCAGCTCTCCGAGGACATCGCGCTGACGGTCCATCTTCGCGGCCCGCTCGTCGGTGCGCATCACGTAGTGCGCCGCGATCCCCTTCAGCAGCGCGATCTCCAGGCGGGTCCGCTCCGGCACCACCAGGTCGGCGCCGTAACGGGCGTAGGGGCCGCCGCCGGCGGCGTACGTCGCCTCCTTCACGGCCCCGCAGAACCGGCCGATGACGTCGGAGGTCAGGTTCTTCAGCATCGCCTGGGACCGGCGCGATCCGTCGTACGCCGCACCCTCGGCGATCCAGCAGCCGGCGGCACGGAGATCGGCGATGGTCGAGACCGCGAGGGCCCGGTCGAAGCCGGGGACGTACCAGTCGGCGACCGTCTCGACCACGCCGTCGAGGTCGAGCCGGGCCAGGTCGATCTTCCCGGCGACGATTCCGTCCTCGACGTCGTGGACGGAGTAGGCGACGTCGTCGGAGAGGTCCATGATCTGCGCCTCGACGCACTGCCGCTGCCCGGCGTCCGCGGCGCGCAGCCAGGTGAAGACCGGCAGGTCGTCCTCGTAGACCCCGAACTTCGCGCCCTTCCGCTCACCGAATCCCCACGGGTACTTGGTGCACGCATCCAGCGTCGCCCGGGTGAGGTTGAGCCCCACCGAGCGCCCGTCGGCGTCGAAGGTCTTCGCCTCCAGGCGGGTCAGGATCCGCAGCGTCTGCGCGTTGCCCTCGAAGCCACCGATGCCCTTGGCCTTGTCGGCGAGCACGTTCTCCCCGTTGTGACCGAACGGCGGGTGGCCGAGATCGTGCGCCAGGGCCGCGGTCTCGGCGATGTCGGGCTGCGGGGAGTCGGGCCCGTTCAGGGCACGGGACAGGTCGCGCGCGACCTGGGCGACCTCGAGCGAGTGGGTCAGCCGGTTGCGTACGAAGTCGTCGGCCTGCGGCCCCACGACCTGCGTCTTCGCCGCCAGCCGCCGGGTCGAGGCGGCATGCACCACACGGGCGCGGTCACGCTCGAACTGCGTACGCTCCGGCGCGACCACCCGCTTGGGCGGCTCGGCGACGATGCGCTCGCGGTCGGCGGCCCCGTATAGCTCCACAGTCCGAGAGGCTATCGCTGACTCACGGCAGGAGCCCGGCGACGTCCGCCGGGTCGAAGCCGGAGTCGTCGAGGACGTCGTTGAGCGTGATGCCCTCGAGCTCGGCCAGGACGGCCTTGGCGACGCGGCGGTCGAGGTCGACCAACACTCCTTGGATGCTGGCGCCGACCGGGCAGGCGGGGTTCGGGCCGTGGATGCCGAGGACCGGATCATCGCCCTGGAGCAGCTGCCACACCTGGGCGAGATTGACGACGCCGGGATCCGCGGCGAGCTCCCATCCCCCGTGGGCGCCGGGACGCGACCGGACCAGTCCGGCGGTCCGGAGAGGCCCGAGGACCTTGCGCACGTGGACCGGGTTGACCGCGGTGCTCGCGGCCAGCTCGTCGGAGCTGACCGGCGTCGTACGCCCGGCGGCTGCGCACGAGGCGAGGTAGGTCAGGACATGGACAGCCACCGCGAAACGCGTGTTCGTCGGAGTGGCCATACCCCCATCTTGCCTTATTGCCATCGTTATGACTACATTTGAAGAACCGTCATCACCGTGACTACAGATAGGACACCTCCATGACCATCGCCATCACCGGCGCCTCCGGCCACCTCGGCCGCCTCGTCGCCGACCAGCTCCTCGACACCGTCGACCCCGCCGAGGTCGTGCTCCTCACCCGTGACCCCGCCAAGCTCGCCGACTACGCGGCACGCGGTGCCGACGTACGTGCCGCCGACTTCGACAAGCCCGACGAGCTGGTCGACGCCTTCGCCGGCGTCGAGCGCGTCCTGCTGATCTCCACCGACGCCGTCGGCGCCCGCGTCGAGGGCCACCGCAACGCCATCGACGCCGCTGCCAAGGCGGGCGTACGCCACATGGCTTACACCTCCATCTCCGAGCCGAGCCCGGACAACCCTGCCGGTGTCGTCGCCGACCACGCCGCCACCGAGGACGCGCTGCGCGAGAGCGGCCTGGCCTGGACGATGCTGCGCAACAACCTCTACGCCGACATGCAGGTCGACTCCGTCGCCCAGGCCGCCGCGGCCGGACAGCTGGTCACCAACTTCGGCGACGGCGGCGCGGCCTACGTCACCCGCGAGGACTGCGCCGCGGTCGCCGTCGGCGTGCTGACGAGCGAGGGACACGAGGGCAAGGCGTACGACGTGACCGGCCCGCAGGCCTACACCGCGACCGACCTGGCCGCGCTCGCCACCGAGAAGGCCGGCACGCCGGTCGAGGTCGTCCAGGTCGACGACGAGGCCTACACCGCCGGTCTCGTCTCCGCCGGGGTCCCGGACTTCATCGCCCCGCTGTTCACCTCGTTCGGCACCGCCACCCGCCTCGGCAAGCTCGCCACCGTCACCGACGTCGTCGAGACGATCGGTGGTCGCAAGCCGACCCCGCTGAGCGCACTGGTCTGAGCCGCCAGACCCTCCACCGAGTCGGCGCATCTGTCCCACCGCACGACGCCGAGTCGGCGCAACTGTCCCAGCACCTTGGGACAGATGCGCCGACTCGGCGGTTCTCGATGAGACAGATGCGCCGACTCGGCTTTCAGTTGACCGCCACGTGCACGTGGTCGTAGTGGTTGGCGGTGGGGTCGCCGCGGTCCTCCATCGGGCGCCAGCCCTCGTCGGCACGGACCGGCGTCCAGATGCGCTGGTACCAGATGATGTCGTAGATGTTCAGCTCGGCGGCGTGATCCTGGACGAAGGCCGCGATCGCGTCGCCGAGCTCCTTGTCGTCGGTCATGAAGTCGAGGGCCTTGCCGTCGACGTGCTCGCCGTGCGGGTCGTAGCCGTACGTCGTGCCCGAGGCGACCGCCGGGAACGCGTTGCAGACCGCGCGGTAGAGGTCGACGGCGTCGGGGACGAGACCGTTCTCCACCGTGGCGTCGCCGCACGCCGAGAAGTCCAGCCCGGCCGGGGCGTCCTCCGAGGGCGATGGGGAGGGCGTCGGGGTCGGTGTGGGGGTGGGCTCGGGCGGGGGCTCGGGCTTGGTCCTGCCCAGGTTGCCCGCGGGGATCCACACCGGGTTGCCCTCCAGGACGATCTCCTGGCGGCCACCCTCGTCGCGTCCGGTGTAGTAGACCGCCCGGCCGAGCTTCAGCTCGCCGAGCTCCTTGGCGCGCTTCCCGTACGACGCGTAGACCGTGACGTCCTCCTGGACGTAGCGCAGCACGGCCTTCTGGGCACCGCCGCTGACCGACGTCGGCCGCTCGATGAGCGACTCGATCGTCGCGACCTCGCTCAGCGCGTCGGTCGCGCTGCCGGCACCACGCTCGCCGCTGCGGCTGACCGTCGTCTCCCGGCCGGTGAGCTCGCGGCGGTCGCTGGACATCCGGGTGTCCTCGCCGGTCGTCGGCAGCGCCGGGAGCTTCGCCTTCGCCTCGGCCCTGGCCTCGATACGCCGCTCGGCCGGCTGGGGAAGCCGGAGCCCGGACCTCTCCTCCACCTCGGAGATCACGATGCCGGGGTTCGCCGCGGCCGTCCCGGCGGCCACCGCGCCGCTGGTCGCGAACGTCACGATCCCTGCGGTCGCGACGGCTTTCTTGGTTCTACGGACAGCTCGATAATCGCCTCTGTGGCTGGTGGCCACTGCGCAATCCTTCGCTCGACTACGTGGGGGCCACCGAGTCAAGCACACACCTGTGGGGGTATCCCACGTTCGTCCGGAGACTTTTGCGATGTTGTTAACCGGCCGGACGACCGGGAACGCAGGTCGGCCCGGGCTGTCGTAGCCCGGGCCGACCGACCTCGCATCCAGCGCTGCGCGAGTTGCGAAGCAATCGCAGACTAATTCGTCGACACGTGGACGTGGTCGTAGTGGTTGGCGGTGGCGGACCCGCGGTCCTCCATGTAGCGCCAGCCCTCGGAGGCACGCACCGGCGTCCAGATCCGCTGGTACCAGATGATGTCGTAGAGGTTGAGCTCGGCTGCGTACTGCTGCAGGTAGGCAGCGATCGCGTCGCCGAGCGCCTTGTCGACCATGAAGTCCAGCGCCTTGCCCGAGGAGTGCTCGCCGTGGGCGTCCCAGCCACCGACGGTCAACGAGGCGACCTCCGGGAAGGCGTTGCAGACCGCGCGGTAGACGGTGACCGCGTCGGAGACCAGGCCACTCTCGACCGAGGGGTCGCCGCAGGCGGCGGTGCTGATGCCGGCCGCGACACCGGTGGTCTCGGGCTTCTCGTCGCTGAGGTTGCCGGTGGTCACCCAGGCGACCTCGCCGTCGACGAGGATCTCGTCGCGGCCGGACTCGGTGCGCCCGGTGGCGTAGACGAGCTCGCCGGCCTCGATCTCGCCGGCCTGGGTGGCGTGCTTGCCGTAGGCGGACCAGAGGTTGAGGGTCTCCGTGGTCCAGCGCTTGACCGCCTTGGCGGTGCCGGTCTCGACCTGCTCGGGCCCCTTGGTCAGCGTCTCGACCGAGGAGACCGACTCGCGGTCGCCCCCGTTACGGCTGACGACGGTCTCCCGGCGGTCCCCGGCGACGCGCGCGTCGTCACGGGTGCTCGGCACGTTGGCCTTGGTCGAGGAGAGGGAAGCGCCTGCGTTCTCGGCGATCAGCGACGTGGGCTCCGCGAAGGCGGCTCCGGCACCGACTGCCACTCCGGTCGCGAGCACCGCGACCCCTGCGCTGGCAACTATTGATTTGGTCTTACGGACGGCCCGAGTGTCGCCTCTGTGGCTGCCGGCCACACGCAATTCCTTTGCTCGACTACATGGTCAGTGCCCGAGCATTTCCCAAGGTTTCATCGGATGAAACCCGTCGGGGAAGGTCGGGCACGGCAATGAGTACAGCACACACGACAGGGGGTATTCCAATTCCGTTGCCGAGTTTTTGCGTTGTTTTGTACCTGTCGGGCGACTGATTCCGAAGCCCCGAAAGGCCTCTCCGGACCCCTCGGAACGGGCTCTGGAGCCTCAGCCTCCGGAGGTCTCCGAGACGTTCTCAGCGAACCCGCAGCCACGCCCGTCGGCGTCGTCCAGCCACCCCTCGGGAAGGACCACCTTGTCGCGCGGCGCACCCTGTCGCCCACGCGGCGCACCCAGCTGTGACGAGGGAAAAGGCTCGTTCCGGTCGAGCTTGTCGAGCATCTCGTCGAGGTCGGCGAGGCTGTTCACCAGACCGAGGGTCCGGCGCAGCTCGCCACCGGCACCGAAGCCCTTGAGGTACCACGCGATGTGCTTGCGGATCTCCTTGCAGCCGCGCTCCTCGCCCATGTGCTCGCAGAGCAGCTCGGCATGGCGCCGCATGATGTCGGTCACTTCGCCCAGATTCGGCAGCACGTTGACGGTCTCGCCGGCGAAGGCGGCCACCAGATCGCGGAAGAGCCAGGGGCGGCCGAGGCAGCCGCGGCCGATGACGACACCGTCCACGCCGGTCTCCTCGACCATCCGGATCGCGTCCGCCGCCTCCCAGATGTCGCCGTTGCCGAGCACCGGGATGTCGACGGACGCCTTCAGCTCCGCGATGGCGTCCCAGTCGGCGGTGCCGGAGTAGGCCTGGGCGACCGTACGCCCGTGCAGCGCAATCGCCGCTGCGCCGCTCTCCTGGGCGATCCGGCCGGCGTCCATGTAGGTCAGGTGGTCGTCGTCGATGCCCTTGCGGGTCTTCATCGTCACCGGTACGTCATAGGGTTCCGCCGCCCGCACGGCGTGCTCGAGGATCTCGCCGAGCAGACCGCGCTTGTAGGGCAGCGCTCCCCCGCCGCCCTTGCGGGTCACCTTGGGCACCGGGCAGCCGAAATTGAGGTCGACGTGGGCCACCCCGTAGTCGGCGCAGAGGATCTCGGTCGCCTTGCCGACGTAGACCGGGTCGGTGCCGTAGAGCTGCACGCTGCGTACGGTCTCGGCCTCGTCGAAGACGAGCATGTCCTTGGTGTGCTGGTCGCCCTCCACCAGGCCGCGGGAGGTGATCATCTCGCAGACGTAGAGGCCCGCGCCCTGCTCGGCGCACAGGCGCCGGAAGGCGGCGTTGGTGACACCGGCCATCGGCGCGAGCACCACCGGGGTGTCGACGGTCAGGCTGCCGAGGTGGAGGGGGCCGGGAAGGGACATGGGTCCATTGTCCGGTCAGGGCACGACGTACGGAAAATCAGGAGGAGGGCGACGCGGACGAGCTCGGCTTCGCGGAGGCCTTGGGCGCGACGTACGGCGTCAGGTCGCCCTCCCAGGTGATCGGGTCGAACTCCTCGTAGGGGCGGTAGCTCACGCCGACGAGCTTGCCCTGGTGCGGGACGAGCATGACCAGGCAGACGTTGACGCTGGCCCCGGGGGCGAACGGCTTGGGGAAGGTCTTCACGTCGCAGGGCTTGAACGGCTCCTTGAACGCGGCCGCCTCGACCAGGTTGCCCTCGTCGTCGAGGCCCCACAGCGGCGCGTCGTAGCCGCCGAGGTCGGTGTCGCCCTCGTTCTTGATGGTGGCGCGTACGAAGTAGGGCGCGCGCTCCAGGGTGGCCTCGTCGAGCTTCCAGCCGGAGAAGGTCTGCTTGTAGGAGGTCGACTCGAGCTTGGCGATGGTGATCGAGAGCTTGCCGTCGACGCCCTCCTTGGGCGACCACTCGACCGTCGCGGTCTCACCGAGCTTGCGGTCGGAACCCGGCTCGGTGATCGCACCGGGGGACGGCTCGGCCGACGCGGAGGGTGAGGCCGAGGCGGAGGCGGAGGCGCTCTCGGATGCCCGGGGTGCGTTCGACCTCGGCGCGGTGCCGCTGCACCCCATCACTGACATGGCCATGACCGCACCGGTGACGGATGCGGCGAGTACGGACCCCGCTCGTTGCATGGGGACATCCTGCCCCACTCATCTGGGAAATCGTGCGGCAGGATGCCCCATGCAACGTCTACGACGCGGTAACGGTCTCGCTCAGGCGCCGATCAGCCGCTCGGCGAAGTAGCGGCTCACACCCTCGAGCGGGATCCGCTCCTGCTTCATGGTGTCGCGCTCGCGGATGGTGACCGCGTTGTCCTCGAGGGTGTCGAAGTCGACGGTCACGCAGTAGGGCGTACCGATCTCGTCCTGGCGGCGGTAGCGCTTGCCGATCGACTGGGAGTCGTCGAAGTCGACGGCCCAGTTCTGGCGCAGCTCGGCAGAGAGGGCCTTCGCCTTCGGGCTCAGCGCCTCGTTGCGGGACAGCGGGAGCACGGCGATCTTGACCGGCGCGATCCGGTGGTCGAGGCGGAGCACGACCCGCTTGTCGACGCCGCCCTTGGCGTTGGGCGCCTCCTCCTCGGCGTAGCCGTCGACGAGGAAGGTCATCAGCGCGCGGGTCAGACCGGCCGCGGGCTCGATGACGTAGGGCAGGTAGCGCTCGTTGTTGGCCTGGTCGAAGTACTGCAGGTCCTGGCCGGAGTGCTTCATGTGGGTGCCGAGGTCGAAGTCGGTGCGGTTGGCGATGCCCTCGAGCTCACCCCACTCGCTGCCCGGGAAGTTGAACCGGTACTCGATGTCGACGGTGCGCTTGGAGTAGTGGCTCAGCTTCTCCTGGGCGTGCTCGTAGTGGCGCAGGTTGTCGGGGTTGATGCCGAGGTCGGTGTACCACCGGGTGCGCTCGTCGATCCAGTACTGGTGCCACTCCTCGTCCTCACCCGGCTTGACGAAGAACTCCATCTCCATCTGCTCGAACTCGCGGGTGCGGAAGATGAAGTTGCCCGGCGTGATCTCGTTGCGGAAGCTCTTGCCGGTCTGCGCGATGCCGAACGGGGGCTTCTGACGGGTCGAGGTGACCACGTTGGCGAAGTTGACGAAGATGCCCTGCGCGGTCTCGGGACGCAGGTAGTGGAGGCCGCTCTCGTCCTCGAGGACACCGAGGTGCGTCTTGAGCATGCCGGAGAACTCGCGCGGCTCGGTCCAGGCGCCGCGGGTGCCGCAGTTGGGGCAGGCGACGACCTCGTTGATGTCGACCGAGTCGGGGTCCGCGATGCCCTTCTTCTCCGCGTACTCCTCCTGGAGGTGGTCGAAGCGGTAGCGCTTGTGGCACGACTGGCACTCGACCAGGGGGTCGTTGAAGGTCTCCACGTGGCCGCTCGCCACCCAGGTCTGGCGGGGCAGGATGATGCTGGAGTCGAGGCCGACGACGTCGTCGCGCTGCTGCACCATCGCCTTCCACCACTGGCGCTTGATGTTCTCCTTGAGCTCGACACCGAGGGGGCCGTAGTCCCAGGCACTCCGGGTGCCGCCGTAGATCTCGCCGCTGGGGAAGACGAATCCGCGCCGCTTGGCGAGGGAGACGACGAGGTCAAGGGTGGATGCTGGCGGCTTTGCCACGATGAATGCTCTCTGCTCGAGGTGAGCCCGGCCGGCTGCCGGGCCCCGGTGTTGAGGGGGATGGATAAATCGTATCCGTGGCGTCATCTTGTTATGTACGCCGCCCGGGGGGCCAATTCGCTCGGGCAGATCGCTCGGGCAAATCGCTCGGAGTCTCGAGCCGGTGCCGATACCGTCGTGAGCCATGGAGCCGAACGCGCGTCGCCTGTGGAAGCTGCTCGAGCCGATCCATGCGGTGGGCTACTTCTCGCCCGAACCGATCACCCTGCTCAAGGAGGCCGGCTACCGCGGCTACTGGATGGGCTACTTCGCCGCCCGGTCGGCCCCGCTCGGGCCCGTCCCGGCCGAGGTGGTCCATGCGGTGTTCTACAACTTCGCGTTCTCGCACGTCTCCCGCGCCCTTCCCGACGCCTGGGGGTTCGCGCCGCCCGAGGCCGCGCACGAGGCCCGGCGCGCCGGCGCCGTCGCCGCGCTCCGCCGTCAGCTCGGCCCGCTCGCCGACTCCGACGACGTCGCGCGGGCCGCCTCGCTCGCCTCGCGGGCCGCACTCTCCGCCCCGCTGGAAGGCCGGCCGCTGTACGCCGCGCTGCGCTCGCTCCCCGTCGCCGAGGACCCGCTGACCCTGCTCTGGGACGCGGCCACGCTGCTGCGGGAGCACCGCGGTGACGGCCACGTCGCCACCCTGCTCACCGCCGGGATCGGCGGGCGCGAGTCGCACGTCTTCCACGCCCTCGCCACCGGCCTCTCCCCCTCGGTCTACGCCACCTCCCGCAACATCCACGAGACCGAGTGGACCTCCCTCGTCTCCGGGCTGCGCTCCCGTGGTCTCGTCACCGACGACGGCCGCTCCCTCACCGATGCCGGCCGGGAGACCAAGGCCGGGATCGAGTCGACGACCGATGAGCTCGCTGCCGCTGCGTACGCGTCGTTGGAGGGGGCCGAGGTCGAGGAGCTCATCGGTCTGCTGCGCCCGCTGACCAAGGCCGTCGTCGCCTCCGGCGAGATCCCCGGCCAGTCGCCGATGGGCCTCAACCTCGACGACATCGACCGATGAGCGACCTCGATCCCCGCCTCCTGCCCGTCCTCGGCCTGGCCGAGCGGGCCGCTGCACGCCCCGGCGGCGTCGAGGTCGACCTGGAGACCCTCCGGGAGATCTTCGCCGAGGCGGCCATGCTCCTCGACCTCGGCAACGTCCTAGACGAGCTCGACGCTCACGACGCCCATGCCGTGGTCGACGGCCTGTGCGCCGACCTGCTCGCCGACGACCCTGCCGCCAGCATCCGCGCGCACGCCGAGCTGGCCATCGCCGACACCTCGCTGCACGACCCCGAGGCGTCCGCCGTCGCCTACCGGATGGCCGCCCACGCCCTTCGCCTGTGAGGGCACACGGTCGTCAGCGGCTCGGGTCGTTGAGGGAGAGGATCTGGCGGCGTTCGGCGTCGGTCAGGTCGGAGACGGCCAGGATCTTCTGGAGGACGTCGGACTTGCGGGCGAGGTAGGTGTCGATGTCCATGTCCGGGTCGGCGGACAGGGCGAGCTTGACCGCGGCGTACTCGTCGCGGAGATCGTCTCGGCTGCGCAGGACCTCACGGACGGCGAGGTGGTTGCGTACGTTGAGCGTGCCCGCGGCGCAAACGTAGACGTGGCGCACCGGGTCGTCATCGGGGGCGAAGAAGGCCTCGCGGCCAGAGACGCCGAGATCGCCCCGGTGCCGGTAGCCGATGCGTACGAGCGCCTTGACCGCTGCGGGGACGTCCTCCGGCGCGACGATCACGTCGATGTCGAGGATGGGTTTGGCCGCGAGGCCGGGGACCGATGTCGAGCCGACGTGCTCGACCCTCGCCTCCGGTCCGTCGGTCAGGGCCTTCCTCAGGGTCTCGGCGACCTCCTCGAACCGGATCGGCCAACCGGGGTCGTACGCCCTCACCTCGATTCCCACGGGCGAGAGTCTGACAGGTCCGGCTCAGACGTGACCGGCAGATTCCCGGGTGCGCGCGGGCAGGCGGGTGACCCGGCCGGCGACGGTGTCGGAGAGCGCGAGCACCAGGGCGGCCGGGACGGAGGCGGCGAGCAGGGTGGCGGCGGCGGCCCAGGGGCGGCCCGCCAGGTCGAAGACCAGCCACGCGAGCCAGGTGGTGCCTCCCGCGAGAACGACCAGGACAGCAGCGCCGGCGAGCATGCCTCTGACGCCACCCACGACCCGGGCGGCGATGGCGGCGGGCGCTCCGATCGCCACGCAGACCATGCCGGCGACCGCGCCGAGCAGGACGAGCACGGGCCCGGCGAGCGGGCCGCCGAGCCCGAGGCCACCGACCACGGCGGCGATCAGGAAGCCGACGTAGGCCAACGTGGCGAGCAGCGGGTAGGCGAGCGCGACGAGCGCCATGGTGAGCGCGAAGGATGCGGTGCGGA
Source organism: Nocardioides luteus (assembly GCF_015752315.1). NCBI lineage: Bacteria > Bacillati > Actinomycetota > Actinomycetes > Propionibacteriales > Nocardioidaceae > Nocardioides > Nocardioides luteus. The sequence continues at coordinate 1,434,037 of NZ_JADOVJ010000001.1, read as the reverse complement.
CGACCGGCACGGGCAGGGTCATGGCGGTCAGATCCGTCCGCGGACCATGCCGATGAGGCGGTCCAGGACCTCGTCGGGGGCGACCTGGACGCCGTTGTGGAGGTGGGCGTTGGTGATCCACGGGCGCAGGGTGGGGACCAGCTCGGCGGTGGCCAGCGAGTGCTCACGCAGGACGTAGGGGTCGTCGTAGTAGACGGCCGCGGCGCACGGGACGTCGACGGCGGCGAGCGCGGCCGGGTCGTAGAGGCTCGGCCACTCCCGCTCGGCGAGCAGGTCCGCCGCCTCGGCGAAGGGCGCCAGGAGCGGGTCCTCGGTGAGATGCCACGGGAAGAGGTGCTCGGCAGTGAACAGGGTCGGGTCCTCCTCGTACGCCGCGGGCTGGACGCGCGCGGAGGCCCAGCGCGTGGCCTGGCCATCGGCGTAGCAGGCCTCGTGGACGAGTACGTAGAGAGGCGAGTGTCCGCTGAACGGCAGCAGGGAGGCGACCTCGTGCCCGAAGCCCAGGCCCGCCGGGTCGCGCTCGAGGAGGTAGTGGATCTGCTCGGAGCCGCCGGTCATGCCGAGCCGGCTGCCGAGGCAGCGCGCCTGCCTGGCCGAGAGCAGGCCGCCGTGCGGGAGCCGGATCTCGCCGGCGTCGCAGCGCTCGACCAGCGCGCGCATCCGGTCGCGGTCGCCGGGGAAGCGCGCGTAGTGGCGCTCGGTGAGCTCGATCGTGCGGGCGAAGGTCGCGGCGTAGATCTCGTCGACGGGCATGCCGACCGGCGGCACTCCCCCGGTGAACAGCACCTCGCGCAGCGACTCGGGGTGGGCCGAGAGGTAGCGCAGCGAGCAGAAGCCACCGAAGGACTGGCCGAGCAGGGACCACCGGGAGATGCCGAGGTGCTCCCGGAGGAGCTCGGCGTCCTCGACGATCGAGTCGGCGCGGAAGTGGGCGAGATGGTCGGCCTGCTCCTGCGGGCTCATCCCGGTCATCGCGGTGATCGGCGTCGACCGCCCGGTCCCCCGCTGGTCGAGGAGGATCAGCCGGTAGTCCTGGAGCGCGCGCTCCAGCCAACCCGGCGCCATCGGCACGTCGATCGGGCGTGGGCTCTCCCCGCCGGGGCCGCCCTGGAGGAAGAGCAGCGCGTCGCGGTCGTCGCGATCGCCGGGGCGGCGCACCTCGCGGGCGAAGAGGGTCAGCGTCTCGGACCCGCCGCGGCGATGGTCGAGCGGCACCTCGATCTCGTGCTCGATCAGGACCAGTCCGGGGATCGTCTCGATGTGCACGCGCCGATCCTAGCCCCGGCCGGTGGGACGTCACCGTTGCGGTGCCGGCCCTCCTCGCCTAACCTGAACGTCGTTCAGCTGAACGACGTTCAGGTAACCATCCCGAGGAGACGCCCCGCATGACGACAGCCTTCGACCAGCTAGCCGACCGGATCCTGTCCGGCGGGGCCGCGACCGCCGACGACGCGCTGGCGGTGCTGCGTACCTCCGACACGGAGCTGATGGGCGTCGTCGCCGCGGCGGGGCGGCTGCGCCGCGCGCACTTCGGCAACACCGTGAAGGTGAACTACCTGGTCAACCTCAAGTCGGGACTGTGCCCGGAGAACTGCAACTACTGCAGCCAGGCGCTCGGGTCGCAGGCGCCGGTGCTCAAGTACTCCTGGCTGTCGAAGGACGAGACCCTCGAGCAGGCCGGCGCCGGGCTGCGCGGCGGCGCGACCAGGGTCTGCATGGTCTCCTCGGGCCGCGGGCCCTCGGACCGCGACATCGACAAGGTCGTGGAGATGACCTCGGCGCTGAAGGACGCTCACGAGGGCGTCGAGGTGTGCGCCTGCCTCGGGCTGCTCAAGGGCGGCCAGGCAGAGCGGCTCAAGGCGGCGGGGGTGGATGCGTACAACCACAACATCAACACCGCCGAGTCCAACCACGACAACATCGTCCAGACCCACACCTACGAGGACCGCGTCGACACCATCGGCAAGGCCAAGGACGCCGGCCTCTCGCCGTGCTCCGGCCTGATCGCGGGCCTGGGCGAGACCGACGAGCAGCTCGTCGAGGCGCTCTTCGCGCTCAAGGAGCTCGACGCCGACTCGATCCCGGTGAACTTCCTGATGCCCTTCGACGGGACGCCGTACGAGAACACCTGGGAGCTCTCCCCCACGCGCTGCGTGAAGATCCTGGCGATGGCGCGGTTCGTCTGCCCGGACAAGGAGATCCGGATCGCGGGCGGGCGCGAGATGCACCTGCGCTCGCTGCAGGCCACCGCGCTGCACGTCGCCAACTCGATCTTCCTCGGCGACTACCTGACCTCCGAGGGGCAGGACGCGCTGGCCGACCTGGAGATGCTGCGCGACAACGGCTTCATCATCCTCGGCATGGACGAGAGCGGGTTCGCCGAGCTGATCGAGGAGCACCGCGCCAAGGCCCCCGCCCGGGTCACCGGTGGTTGCGGCAGCAGCTGCGGCGACGGCTGCGGCACCGCCTGCGGTGGTCACGACGAGCAGGAGCGCCCGGTGATCCGGCGTCGTGGAGCGGGGACCGATGTCGCTGCCAACGCTTGACCGGGGCACCGAGCTGCTCGCCTTCGACCGCGAGCACCTCTGGCACCCCTACACCTCGATGACCGACCCGGCGCCGGTGCGCCTCGTCACCGGCGCCGAGGGCGTACGCCTCCACCTCTCCGACCACGACGGCGAGCGGATCGAGGTCGTCGACGCGATGTCGTCGTGGTGGTCGGCGATCCACGGCTACCGGGTGCCCGAGCTCGACGCCGCGCTCGCCGAGCAGGCCGGCCGGATGGCGCACGTGATGTTCGGCGGCCTGACCCACGCCCCCGCGATCGACCTCGCCCAGCGGCTCGTCTCCATCACCCCCGAGCCGCTGCAGCACGTCTTCCTCGCCGACTCCGGGTCGGTGAGCGTCGAGGTCGCGATCAAGATGGCGCTGCAGTCCCAGCGCGGCCGCGGGCGGCCGGAGCGTACCCGGCTGCTGACCGTACGCGGCGGCTACCACGGCGACACCTTCGGCTGCATGAGCACCTGCGACCCGGTCGGCGGGATGCACTCGATGTTCACCGAGATGCTCGCTCCGCAGGTCTTCGCCGAGCGGCCGCCGGCGCCTGGTGGCGACGTGGAGGCATGGGCTGAGGGCGTACGCCGCCTGGCAGCCGACCACGCCGACGAGCTGGCCGGGATCATCCTCGAGCCACGCCTCCAGGGCGCCGGCGGGATGTGGGTCTACGACGACCGCTGCCTCGTCGTGCTCCGCGAGATCGCCGACGAGCACGGGCTGGTGCTGATCTTCGACGAGATCGCCACCGGGTTCGGCCGCACCGGGGATCTGTTCGTGTCCTCGCAGGTCACGCCCGACATCCTCTGCCTCGGCAAGGCGCTCACCGGGGGTTACATGACCCTGGCCGCGGTGCTGACCACCTCCGCGGTCGCGCACGCGATCTCCCGGAGCGAGTCGGGCGTGCTGATGCACGGGCCGACCTTCATGGGCAACCCGCTCGCCTGCGCGGTGGCGCTGGCCTCGCTCGACCTGCTGGCGGCTCGGGGCTGGCAGCAGGACGTGGCGCGGGTCTCCGGCGCACTCTCGGCGGGCCTCTCCCCGCTCGCCGGGCAGCCGGGCGTCAGGGACGTACGCGTCCTCGGCGCCATCGGCGTGGTCCAGCTCGACCACGCGGTCGACGTCGCGAAGGCGACCGACGCCGCACTGCGCGAGGGCGTCTGGATCCGGCCGTTCCGCGACCTGCTCTACACGATGCCGCCCTACGTCACCGGCGAGGACGACCTCGCCCGCATCTGCCGAGCCGTCGCGGCCGCCGCGGAGGTGGCCTGAGATGAGCTGGCAGACCTGGCTGGACACCGCGGCCACCGCACGCGAGGAGGCCGGGCTGACCCGGCGGCTGCGGCCGCGCGGCCCTCATGACGCCACCTCGAATGCGCAGAGTGTCGACCTGGCCGGCAACGACTACCTGGGTCTCTCCCGCCACCCCGAGGTACGCTGCGCCGCGGCCGACGCGGCGATGCTCTGGGGCGGTGGCGCGGGTGCGTCCCGGCTGGTCACGGGCACCCTGACGCTGCACGGCGAGCTCGAGGCCGAGCTCGCCGACTGGCTGGGCCAGCCGGGGGCACTGACCTTCTCGAGCGGCTATCACGCCAACCTCTCGGTCGTCAGCGCCCTCGCCGACCGGACCGCCCACGTCATCTCCGACGCCCACATCCATGCCTCGCTGATCGATGCCGTCCGGCTCTCCCGGGCCCAGCTCACGGTCGTGCCGCACAACAACGTGGCCGCGGTGCACGCGGCGCTGGCGGCCCGGCCCGGCGTCCGCACCCTCGTGCTCGCCGAGTCGGTCTACTCGGTGCTCGGCGACGAGGCTCCGCTGGTCCAGCTCGCCGAGGTGTGCGCGGCGTACGACGCCCTGCTGGTCGTCGACGAGGCCCACGGCGTCGGCGTGCACGGGCCCGGCCTCGTCCACCGCCACGGCCTCGCCGGGCGCCCCGAGGTGCTGGTCACCGCGACGCTCTCCAAGAGCCTGGGCAGCCAGGGCGGGGCGGTACTGGGCCCGCGGGCGGTCCTCGACCATCTGGTCAACACCGCCCGGCCGTTCATCTTCGACACCGGCCTGGCTCCCGCCTCCGCGGCCGCGGCGCTGGCCGCGGCGCGGGTGGCGCGGTCGCGCCCGGATCTGGCCGGGACCATCCGCGCCCGTGTCACCGGGTTGGCGCGGACCCTGGGGGTCGCGTCCCCTGCCGGCGCGGTGCTGTCGGTGCCGATGCCGTCGCCCGAGGCGGCGGTGGCCGCGCAGGCGGACCTGCTCACCGAGGGCGTACGTGTCGGCTGCTTCCGTCCGCCGTCGGTCCCCGACGGAGTCTCCCGGCTCCGGGTCACCGCCGGTGCGGGGGTCACCGACGAGGACTGGGACCGGGCGGTCAAGGCCATCGACACGGTCGTGGGTGAGGCGCGATGAACGCACCGAGGGGACGGGTGGTGATCGTCACCGGCACCAGCACCGGCGTCGGCAAGACCGTCGCGACCGCGACGCTGGCCTCCCGGGCGCGCACGAACGGCGAGAAGGTCACGGTCGTCAAGCCGGTCCAGACCGGCACCGACGACGGCGACTGCGACGCGGCCGAGATCCAGCGGCTGACCGGGATCGAGGTCCACGAGCTGACCAGGCTCGGGGAGCCGCTCGCGCCCGACACCGCGGCCCGGCGGGCCGGGGTGGAGATCCCGCCGGTCGTTGCGTACGCTCCGACGATCTCGGCCCTGACCAGGGACAACGATCTCGTCCTCGTCGAGGGCGCCGGTGGCCTGTTGGTGCGCCTGGACACCGACGGCGGCACGCTCCTGGACCTGGCCGACGCGCTCCTCGTCGGCGGCACACCGACGTCGTTCGTGGTTGTCACCGCCGCCGGGCTGGGCACCCTCAACCACACCGAGCTGACCGTGGCCGCGCTCCGCGCCCGCGGCCACGAGCCCGACGGGCTGATCATCGGCTCCTGGCCCGGCGATCCGGGCCTGGCCGAGCGGTGCAACCGCATCGACCTCCCCCGCGTGACCGGCGTACCCCTGCTCTTCGGCATCCCGGAAGGAATTGACAACCATTCTCAACTGACCTGAGAATGGTTCTCATGGCCCCCACTATCCGCTCCGCCGGGCTCCTTGCTGCCGGCGCGCTCCTGCTCACCTCCGGCTGTGCCGCCCTCTCCGACGACTCCGGTTCCGCCGGCTCCGACTCGGGGAAGGTCGAGGTCGCGGCCGCGTTCTACCCGCTGCAGTTCGTCGCGGAGCGGGTCGGGGGTGACCTCGTCGACGTCACCGGCCTCACCAAGCCGGGCGTCGAGCCCCACGACCTCGAGCTGAGCATCAACCAGACCGCCGCGCTGCAGAGTGCCGACGTGATCCTCACCGAGCACGGCTTCCAGCCCGCCGTCGACGACGCGATCGAGCAGGACGTCAAGGGCACCGTGGTCGACGTCGAGAAGACCGTCGAGCTCCGCCCCGCCGAGGGCGGCGAGGACGAGCACGGCCACGAGGAGGAGGAAGCCCACACCGAGGAGAGCGAGGACGCTCACGCCGAGGAGAGCGAGGACGCCCACGACCACGGCGAGCTCGACCCCCACTTCTGGCACGACCCGGCGCTCATGGCCGACTACGCCGAGGCCGTCAGCGCCGCGCTGGCGAAGGCCGACCCCGACAACGCCGAGACCTACGCGGCTAACGCGAAGGACCTGACCGAGGACCTGACCGCGGTCGACGAGGAGTTCAAGACCGGCCTGGCGCAGTGCAGGATCAAGGACGTCGTCGTCTCCCACGACGCCTTCGGCTACCTGGACAAGTACGGTCTGGAGTTCGAGCCGATCGCCGGCCTGACCCCCGACGCCGAGCCCAACCCGGCCCAGCTCGCCGAGATCGGCGAGCACGCCAAGGAGCACGGCGTCACCACGATCTTCTCCGAGCGCCTGGTCAGCACGGCGCTCGCCGACACCCTCGCCGACGACCTCGGTCTGAAGACCGCCGTGCTCGACCCGATCGAGGGCCTCTCGGCAGACACCGAGGGAGAGGACTACCTTTCCCTCATGCGCCAGAACCTCGACGCCCTGAAGGCGGCCAACGGTTGTCAGTGACCAAGCCCGGGAACGGCTCCGGAAACAGCACCGTCCCCGCCGATGTCCCCGTGCAGCTCCTGCGCGGGGATGTCGCGCTGTCCGGACGCCCCGTCCTGCGCGAGGTGGACCTCACCGTCAAGCGCGGTGAGTTCGTCGCGCTGATGGGGGCCAACGGCTCCGGCAAGTCCACGCTCGTACGCACCCTGGTCGGCCTCAACCCGCTCTCGGCCGGTCGCCTGGAGCTCTTCGGCCGCGCCCTGGCCGGCTTCCACGACTGGTCACGGGTCGGCTACGTGCCGCAGCGGAGCACGGCCACCGGCGGCGTACCGGCCTCGGTGTGGGAGGTCGTCGCCTCCGGCCGGCTCACCCATCGCAAGCTGCTGCGGCCGCTGCGCAGCGCCGACCGGGCCGCGATCCGGGCCGCCCTCGAGGTGGTCGGGATGGATGCGTACGCCCACCGCGGGGTCGCCCAGCTCTCCGGAGGTCAGCACCAGCGGGTGCTGATCGCGCGGGCGCTCGCCGGTCGCCCCGAGCTGCTCCTGCTCGACGAGCCCACCGCCGGGGTCGACCTGCCCAACCAGCACGCCCTGGCCGGGGCGCTCGGCCGGCTCAAGGCCGACGGCGCCACGATCGTGCTGGTCGCCCACGAGCTCGGGCCGCTGGCGCCGCTGGTCGACCGCGCCGTCGTCATGCGTGACGGGCGCAAGGCCTACGACGGCCCTCCCCTCTCCGACGCCGACGTGCACGCCCAGGGCTTCGACGCCGGCCACGTCCACTGCGACGACGCCTCGGCTCCCAAGCCCAACGCCGCCGTCCCGACCCCGCTGAAGGAGCTCTAGGCCATGACTCTTCTCGAGCTCTTCTCGGTCCCGTTCATGCAGCGGGCGCTGATCGCGGCGTTCCTCGTCGGGATCGCGGCTCCCGCGGTCGGCACCTACATCGTGCAGCGACGTCTCGCGCTGATGGGCGACGGCATCGGTCACGTCGCCGTCACCGGTGTCGCGATCGGCCTGTGGACCCAGACGTCACCGACCTGGACCGCGGTGGTCGTCGCCATCGCCGGGGCCGTGGTCATCGAGGTCGTACGCGAGCGCGGCCACGCCGAGGGTGACGTCGCCCTGGCGATGCTCTTCTACGGCGGGCTCGCCGGCGGCGTCTTCGTCACCGGACTGGCCGGCACCGGCGCCTCCCGGCTCCAGGAGTTCCTCTTCGGCTCGATCCTGACGATCTCGGTCGACGACCTGCTCGTGACGATGGCGCTCGCCGTCGTGCTGATCGTGATCTGCGTCGGCCTCTCGCCGCAGCTTTTCGCGGTCTCCCAGGACGCCGACTACGCCAAGGTCGCCGGACTGCCGGTGCGGTTCTACTCGATCCTGGTCGCCGTGCTCGCCGCCCTGAGCGTGGTGATCGCGATGCGCACCGTCGGCCTGCTGCTCGTCTCCGCGCTCATGGTCGTGCCGGTCGCGATCGTGCAGCAGTTGACCCGGTCGTTCCGGATGACGCTGCTCGGCGCGATGGGTGCCGGGCTGGCCGCCTCGGTCGGCGGCCTGGTGCTGGCGGCCGCGCTCTCGCGCACCGGCGCCAACGTCCAGCCCGGTCCCAGCATCGTGCTGGTCGCGCTGGCCGGGTTCTTCCTGGTCTGGCCCGTCGGCGCCTGGCTGCGTCGCCACCGGGCGCTCGTGGCCCCGTTCCCCGACACCTCGCCCGAGGAGAAGCCGGTCGACGAGGCCCACCCGCACCATCACGGCGAGAAGTGCGGCCACGTGGCGGTCGAGCACGGCGACCACGTCGACTACATCCACGACGGGCACCGGCACGCGGCGCACGTCGGCGCGGAGGGAGAGCACTATGACGAGCACTGACCCGTTGGCGGCCGATTCCCAGAGCGCGCTGCGGCCCACGAAGCAGCGGCTCGCGGTGGCCGAGGCGCTACGGACGTACGACGGCTTCCACTCCGCCCAGGAGATCCACTCCCGTCTCGACGGCGCCGTCGGCCTCGCCACCGTCTACCGCACCCTGACCGCGCTGGCCGAGGCCGGCGCCGTCGACGCGATGCGCTCCGAGGACGGCGAGACCATCTACCGCCGCTGCTCCGACACCCACCACCATCACCTGGTCTGCCGCGGCTGCGGCCGCACCGTCGAGGTCGAGGGCCCCGCCGTCGAGCGCTGGACCAAGACCATGGCCGAGGAGAACGGCTTCACCGACGTCTCCCATACCCTGGAGATCTTCGGCACCTGCACCGACTGCCGCTAGACCGCGGCGTCAGCCCACCGGGTTGGGAAGGGCACCGCCGTAGCGGCGGTCCCGGGAGGCGTACGTCTCGATGGCATGCCACAGGTGGCGGCGGTCGACGTCGGGCCAGAGCACGTCGGTGAAGACGAACTCGGAGTAGGCGGCCTGCCAGAGCATGTAGTTGGACAGCCGCTGCTCACCGGAGGTGCGCCAGATGAGGTCGGCGTTGGCGAGCTCGGGGACGTAGAGGTACTTCTCGATCGTCTTCTCGGTGATCTTGTCCGCACGCAGGCGGCCGGCGGCGACGTCCTCCCCCATCCGGCGCATCGCGTCGGTGAGCTCGGCGCGGCCGCCGTAGTTGACGCACATCGTCAGGGTGCACACCGTGTTGTGGCGCGTCATCTCCTCGGCGACCTTGAGCTCGTTGATGACCGACTTCCACAGCCGGGGGGCGCGGCCGGCCCAGCGAACCCGGACGCCGAGCTCGTTCATCTCGTCGCGGCGGCGGCGGATGACGTCGCGGTTGAAGCCCATCAGGAACTTCACCTCGTCGGGCGAGCGCGACCAGTTCTCGGTCGAGAACGCGTAGGCGGAGATGGCCTTCACGCCGATCTCGATGGCCCCTTCGACGACGTCGAAGAGCGAGGACTCACCCTCTTCGTGGCCCCTGGTCCGGGGGAGGCCACGCTCCTTGGCCCATCGGCCGTTGCCGTCCATGATGATCGCCACGTGCTCCGGGACGAGGTCCTTGGGGACCGGGGGCGGGGTAGCCCCGGACGGGTGGGGTGTTGGGGTACGGACCGGCTTGCTCACGAGGCCCCACCCTAGTCGGCGGATAGCCGGCGGGCGGCTGCGGCCTGGGCTGCTGAGGCGGCCTGGGCTGCTGCGGCGGCCTGGGCGGGACCATCGGGCGCCGGGGCGCGTCGTACTCCATCTCCGCAGGGTTCCCGGCCGGGCCGGGGACGGCCAGCGCGCCGATGATCGTGGTGATCGGCATGGCGAGCACCACGCCGATGCCCGCGGCCATCGTGGAGACGATCTCGCCGGCCATCTGCTCGGTGGTCAGCAGCGAGAAGAACGTGCGGTCGTAGAGCTGGATCACCAGCAGCAGGGTCAGCGCGGTGCCGACGTAGGCGAACACGATCGTGTAGATCGTCGAGGCGACGTGGTCGCGGCCGATCCGCATCGCACCGCGGAAGATGTCCCAGCGCGAGGTGGACGGTCCGGCGGCACGCAGCTCCCACACCGCGGACGCCTGGGTGATGGTGACGTCGTTGAGCGCACCGAGGCCGGCGATGATCACCGCGGCGACCAGGAGGCTCTGCAGGTCGAGCGCGGCGTCGAGCGAGGAGAGCGTCTGACCGCTCTCCGAGCCCAGCCCGCTGAGCCGGCTCCCGCCGATCGCGAGGGTGCCGATCAGCGCGGTCACCGCGACGCCGGCGAGCGTGCCGGCGAGCGCCACCGACGTACGCACCGAGAGCCCGTGGGTGGTGTAGAGCACGACGTAGAGGATCAGCACCGAGGAGACCAGCGCGACCCAGGCCGCGGGCTCGCCGGAGAGGAGCGCGGGCAGCAGGAACAGCCACACCACCGCCCCCGCGAAGCCGAGGCCCAGGACGGCCATCAGCCCGCGCAGCCGCGCGACGGCGACGACGCAGACCACGAAGAGACCGACGAGCAGGAGCAGCGGCGGCCCGCGCTTGACGTCGAAGAAGGCGTACGTCGCCTCCCCCTCCTTCTCGGTGCGGGAGAGCTCCACCTCGTCACCGGCCTCCAGCCCGGAGCGGGCCATCGGGGTCGAGATCTCGACCGCCAGCTCGGTGCCGGAGTCGGGTCCGCTGGTGAGCTTCACGGAGGCCTTGTTGCAGCCCTCGGGCGTGCCCTCGGCGGTGCACGGCTCGGCGACCGAGGTCACCTCGGCCGTCTCGAAGACGACGCCGTCGGCGATGAACTCCTGGGACCCCTGGAGCTTGTCGACGGCGGCGCTGTCGGGCCACCAGACCGCGACCCCGACGACAGTGAGGACGGCGACGAGCACCAGCGAGACCGTCAGCACCATCCGCGGCAGCGCCTCGACCTCCACCTCGGCGTCGTGCCCGCCGTGCGAGTGGCCGTGCGAGTGGCCCATCGTGTCCTCAGCTCTCGACGTATTCGAGCGAGCGCAGGTTGCGGTCCAGATGCCAGGAGAGGTACGCAGCGACCAACCCGCTCGCCTGCCTGCTGGTCCGGTCCTCGGCGCGGCCGACGGTATCCCAGTCACCTGAGAGCAGCGCACCGAGGTGGGTCAGCGTCTCCGGCGAGGGCGTCGCCGAGCCGGGCACCCGGCAGGTCGTGCACAGCGCGCCACCCATGGAGACGTTGAACCACCGGTGCGGACCCTCCAGCCCGCAGCGCGCGCAGGCCTCGAAGCTCGGCGCGTAGCCGGCCACGGCCAGGGATCGGAGCAGGTAGGAGTCGAGCACGTGCCGGGGAAGCCGGTCGCCCTGGGCGAGCACCCGCAGCCCGCCCACGAGCAGCAGGTACTGCTGCGGCGCCGGCTCGCCCTCCTCGTGCACCAGCCGGTCGGCCGTCTCGAGCATCGCGGTGCCGGCGGTGTAGCGGTCGTAGTCGAGCCCGATGCCCGCGTGGAACAGGGTCAGCGTCTCGGCCTGGGTGATCGTGTCGAGGTTGCGCCCCTCGGCGAACTGCAGGTCGACGTGGGTGAACGGCTCCAGCCGCGAACCCCACCGCGAGGTGGTGCGCCGCACGCCCTTCGCCACCGCACGCACCCGTCCGTGATGGCGGGTGAGCATGGTGATGATCCGGTCGGCCTCACCGAGCTTGTGGGTGCGAAGCACGATGGCCTCGTCGCGGTAGAGGGGCACGGTCCCATTCTGCCGCACCGGCCTGGAGCAGACGTCAAACGACGCGATGACGACACGCCGACGAAAATCCCGATCATAATGCCGCCATGACCAGGCTCAGCCGGTCCACGTTCGCCGTGGCCGACGTACGGACCCAAGGGCTGAGCTTCGACCGGCTCAGCCTGTTCACCATGCTCTGGGCGGGACAGGGTCTGATCCAGCTCCTCACCTATGAGTACTTCCCCCACGACGCCCTGTTCGGTTTGCTCCTGGTGGCAACGCTCGCGACGATCGTCCTTCCCCACCGCACCCCGGCGCTCGCGACGATGCTCGTGCTCAACCTGGCCTATTCCTGGGCACACCTGCCCTACCAGGTCAATCATCATCTGCTCGAGGACTGCATCAACCTGATCCTGCTCGGTGCGCTGGCCATCGCGTGGCTGCGGCGCAGACGCGGTCGAGCCGACACCCGGTCGGCGGCGTACGAGGCCTTCGCGGGCCCGGCCCGCGGTGCCTTGGTCGTCGTGTACGTGTGGTCGGGGATCGCGAAGGCCAACACCGACTTCTTCGACCCGATGGTGGGTTGCGCAGCCACCCTGCTCGGCACCGCCCTCCATGCCGAGCAGGGCAGCGCGGTCGTGGCAGGGCTCGCGACTCCGGCGGCGGCCGCCGCCCTGGTCACCGAGATCGGCCTGGGGCTGCTGCTCGCCTTCCGCAGGACGCGGTTCCTCGCGATTCCGACCGGGCTGCTGTTCCACCTCTCCCTCGCGATGGTCCCGATCGCGGCGATCCAGGCGTTCAGCTACATCGCGATCGCGATGTACGTCCTGTTCCTCAGCCCCGAGGTCGCCACCGCGGCCGGCGACCTGATCGGCAGCAGCCTTCGCCGGCTGCGGCACCACCTGATCGCGACCGTCGCGAGCGGCGCGGCGGCGGTGGGTCTGCTGGTGGTCGCCGTGACGCTCGCGTCCAGGGCCGTCGGGTCCGACGACGCCTTCACCTACGCGCGGGTGGGTCTGTGGTTCCTCGGCCTCGTGGTTCTCGTCGTCGTCTACTTCCGGTCCATGCTCGTGGTGGTACGCCGCGAGGGTCCGCGCGCCATAGCCGTCTCCGACCCGCTGTTCACCGGGTCGCGCGTGCTGTGGGTCGTGACTCTGCTCGTCCTGGTGAACGGCAGCCTCCCCTACCTCGGGTTCAAGACGCAGACGTCGTTCACGATGTTCAGCAACCTCTGGACCGAGGACGGCCGGACGAACCACTGGTTCATCAGCCCGACCCTCCAGATCGGCGACTATCAGGGCGACCTGGTCGAGATCATCGAGACCGATGACCCCGAGCTCGCCGAGGTCGCCGCCGTGGGGCACTCGTTGACCCGGTTCGAGTTCGAGCGGGCTCTGAGCGCGACGGACGACATCTCCGTGGTGTGCCGCTGCTACGGGCAGATCCGTCGCATCGAGAAGGTCGATGGCGAGTTCACCGGCTATCAACCCCGCTTCTCCTACACCCCGTTCCTGGGCAGGGTGATGTCGTTCCGCACGGTCCCGGACGGCAAGGTCGCCTGCACCCAGTGACCGCGCCGCCGACCTCACGTCGCAGCCACACAATGGCAACGACGCGTGTGGGTGATCGTGATCGGTGGGCTCGTCTCCTATCGTGCCGGTCATGAGCTCACCAGGCATCGCGACCGCGCCGCCCCAGCCCGCGCACGACGACCGCGAGCCCGGCACCGCCGCCGGACCGCCGGTCACCGTCGTCGACTGGCTGATGCTGGCGCTCGCCGTCGTCTCGGTGGCGGCCGTGGTGTGGGTGTCGTTCTGGGACGTCTCCCAGGTCTGGTACGACCGGGTCGTCATCGCCGACTACGTCGTCTGCGGCATCTTCGCGGTCGAGTTCGTCGTCCGCTGGGTCCGCTCGGGGCTCGGCTGGAAGTTCCCGCTGCTCTACTGGTACGAGCTGCTCGGCATGATCCCGCTCGGGCTCGCCGCCAGCCCGGCCTTCCGTGGCTTCCGGCTGCTGCGGATCGTGCTCATCCTGCTCAGGCTGATGCGCGCGGCCGACCGTGCCTTCGGCGACCGGGTCTCGGCGTACGTGGTGGGGAGGTTCTCCGGCGCGATCGTCAACGCGATCCGCAAGCCGATCACGGTCGCGGTGCTCGACGAGGTGATCGCGGTGATCCAGACCGGCAACTACACCCGGCACATCTCCAGCGCGATCGAGGAGAACCGCGCCGAGATCGACACGCTCATCATCGACCTGATCCGCCAGGACCAGACGACCGGGAAGCTGCGCTACCTCCCCTTCCACGACGACGTCGTCCGTCTCGTCGCCGACACCGTGCTGCGCCTGGTCGACGAGGGCCTGGCCGACCCGCGGGTCCACGAGATCATCTCCGACGCTATCCGGGAGTCCGCCAAGGAGCTGCGGGAGAACATCGGCTCGGACCAGCACGCCGCGGTCAAGCTCGACCAGGAGCGGTTCGGGAAGTAGGTCTCGTCCGCTACGTCGGCTCCCGGGTGATCAGCGGCGCCAGCCGCCTGACGGCCTCTCGGAGGCGGTCCGGAGTCGTCGCCGCGTAGCCGATCACCAGGCCCGGCGGACCCTCGCCCTGACGGTGCCGGGACAGCGGGTGGACCGCGATGCCCGCCTCGAGCGCGGCCTCGGCCACGGCGGCGTCGTCGATGCCCTCGGGCAGCGTCGCCAGTACGTGCAGCCCGGCTGCGACGCCTCGGACCCGAACGGCCGGCCGATGCTCGGCGAGCGCCCCGAGCAGGGCGTCGCGCCGGGCCTTGTGTCGCTGCCGGACCAGCCGCAGGTGCCGCTCGAAGGCACCGGAGGTGAGCATCCGCGCCAAGGTGATCTGGGGCAGCGCCGGGCTGGCCAGGTCTAGCCAGTAACGGGTCTCGACCAGCTCCTCGTGCATGCCCGGTGGGGCGATCAGCCAGCCGATCCGCATCGCCGGCGCCAGGGTCTTGGACACGCTGCCGAGGTGGACGACCCGGTCGGGGGCGAGCACCTTCACCGCGGAGACCGGCGGCCGGTCGTAGCGGTGCTCGGCGTCGTAGTCGTCCTCGATCACCAGCCGGTCCGGCGCCGCTCGGACCCACTCGACCAGCTCCCGCCGCCGCTGCGGCGAGAGCACGACCCCCGTCGGGAACTGGTGCGCGGGCGTGACCACGACGGCGTCGACCCCGCCGGCGTCGAGCGCCGCCACGTCCAGACCGTCGCCGTCGACCGGGACCGGCACCGTCGTCATCCCCCACCGTTGCAGGTGCACCCGGCCGCCGTAGGACCCCGGCTCCTCGAAGCCGATCGTGGTCCGGCCGCGCTCCTCCAGCCAGCGCGCCAGGAGCACGAGGCCCTGGGCGACGCCGTTGACCACCAGGATCTCGTCGGGCGAGACCGTGATGCCACGCGTACGCCCCAGCCAGACCGCGAGCGCCTCCCGGAGCGCCGGTACGCCGCGGGGATCGCCGTAGCCGAGCTCGGCGCTGCCGACCTCGGCGAGCACCTCCCGCGACGCCTTCGCCCACGCCGCCCGCGGGAAGGCGGACAGGTCCGGAACCCCCGGGGAGAGGTCCAGCTCGGGCGTCGGGAGGCGCGTGGCGGCACCGAGGCGGCGTACGGCTCCGGGGACCGTGCTCACCCGCGTGCCGCCGCCGCTGCGGGCCGAGAGCAGTCCCTCGTCCGTGAGCCGCTGGTACGCCTCGACGACCACCCCGCGCGAGACGCCGAGCTGGGTGGCGAGCGTGCGCGAGGCCGGCACCCGGGCGCCGACCGCGAGCCGGCCGTCGGCCACCGCGTCGCGCAGGGCGCCGGTGAGCCACGCCGCCAGACCGCCGGGCGGCACCCCGGCGGGGTCGAGCTGGAGGAAGTCCGCTCCGGTCACTTGGTCCACTCTGCCATGTCGATCTTGGATCTGTCTGCCAGACCAAGTCGGCGCGAACCTCGTAGTCATGACCACCGATGCGCTCCCCCGCCCCGACACCACGACCACTGACCGCGGCGGCGCGTCGCCGCATGGCGGCACCCTGCTCGGCATCGCGTTCGCCGCCGCCGGGATGGTCTGCGTGGGCAGCAGCGTCGCGGTCTCGGCCGCGATCACCGATGCCCCGCTCTTCACCCTCCAGTCCGTCCGCTACGCCCTCGCCGCCCTGCTCCTGCTCGCGGTCGCCCGCGTCACCGGCTGGCAGGTTCCGCGCCCGCGCGGCGCCGAATGGCTCTGGCTCGCCGGGGTGGCGGCCGTGGGGCTGGTGCTCTTCAACGTCGGGGTCGTCCGCGGCGTCGCCCACGCCGAACCGGCGGTGATCGGGGTGGCCGTGGCAGCGGTCCCGATGCTCCTTGCGGTCGTCCCGGCGATCGCGACCCGCACGTTCCCGGCACGCACGGTGATCCTCGGGGCCACGGTCGTGACGACGGGAGCGATCCTGGTCCAGGGCTTCGGACGGACCGATGCGGCGGGCATCGGCTACGCGCTCCTCGTCCTCGTCTGCGAGGCGGGCTTCACGCTCCTGGCGGTGCCCGTGCTGCGGCGCCTGGGCGCCTTCGGCGTCTCGTTCCACTCGGTGTGGATGGCGGCCGCCGGCATGGCCGTCATCGGGGTCGCGACGGAGGGCCCGGCCGCCGTCACCATGCTCGACACCGTCGATCTGCTCGCAGCGCTCCATCTGGCCGTGGTCGTCACCACGCTCGCGTTCCTGCTCTGGTTCACCGCGGTCGGGCGCCTCGGCTCCGGGCGCGCCGGCCTGCTGACCGGCGTCGTGCCGGTCGCGGCGGCCGGCCTCGGCGTACCTCTCAACGATGTCGTGCCCGGCCCGATGGTCTGGCTGGGCACGGCCGTCGTCGCGCTCGGCCTGGTGATCGGCCTGCGCGGCGGCGCCGCCGCGGGTCGCCCCGCAGCGGCGCCCGGCGTCAGCGCTGCGGGATCGTGACCGCCTGGGCCCGGTTG
Organism: Nocardioides luteus; assembly: GCF_015752315.1. Lineage (NCBI taxonomy): Bacteria > Bacillati > Actinomycetota > Actinomycetes > Propionibacteriales > Nocardioidaceae > Nocardioides > Nocardioides luteus. The sequence goes on along the minus strand of NZ_JADOVJ010000001.1, from coordinate 1,417,412 downwards.
GCCGCGCAGACGACGGCCCGCAGGGAGGCGGTGACGATGTTCTCGTGGATGCCGATGCCCCACACGATCTCGCCGGCGATCTCGCACTCGACGTACGCGGCGGCCTTGGCGTCGCCGCCCGACGAGAGAGCGTGCTCGGCGTAGTCGAGGACCCGGATCTCGGCGCCGGCCTCCTTCAGCGCGTCGACGAACGCAGCCACCGGACCGTTGCCGACGCCCTTGTAGGTGCGCACCTCGCCACGGACGCGGAGGTCGACGACCTGCTCGTCGCCGCCCTCGGCGTCGGTCACCGAGGACCAGCTCTCCAGGGCGTACGGCTCCTCGCGCTCGAGGTACTCCGCGGAGAAGATCGACCAGATCTCCTCCGGGCTGACCTCGCCGCCCTCGGAGTCGGTGTGCTGCTGGACCACGCGCGAGAACTCGATCTGCGCCCGACGCGGCAGGTCCAGGGAGTGCTCGGTCTTGAGCAGGTAGGCGACGCCGCCCTTGCCGGACTGGCTGTTGACCCGGATGACGGCCTCGTAGGTGCGGCCGACGTCCTTGGGGTCGATGGGCAGGTAGGGCGCCTCCCACGGGATCTCGCTGACGTCCTTGCCGGACTCGGCTGCGATCCGGTCGAGGTCCTCCAAGCCCTTCTTGATGGCGTCCTGGTGGGAGCCGGAGAAGGCGGTGTAGACCAGGTCTCCGGCGTAGGGGTGGCGCGGGTGGACGTTGATGTTGGTGACGTACTCGACGGTGCGGCGGATCTCGTCGATGCCGCCGCCGACCCGGAAGTCGATCTGCGGGTCGATGCCCTGGGAGAAGAGGTTCATGCCCAGGGTGACCAGGTCGACGTTGCCGGTGCGCTCGCCGTGACCGAACAGGCAGCCCTCGACGCGGTCGGCGCCGGCCATCAGGCCGAGCTCGGTGGCCGCGACCGCGGTGCCGCGGTCGTTGTGCGGGTGGAGCGAGATGGCGGAGTGCTCGCGGCGGGTCAGGCCGCGGCCGAAGTACTCGATCTGGTCGGCGTAGGTGTTCGGCGTGGACATCTCCACCGTGGCGGGCAGGTTGAGGATGATCTCGCGGCCGGCCTCCGGCTGCCACACGTCGCTCACCCGCTCACAGACCTCCAGCGCGTAGTCGGTGTCGGTCTGGGTGAAGATCTCCGGGCTGTACTGGTAGCCGAAGTCCTCGGTGCCGATCAGCTCGGGGACGTGCTCCTCGGCGTACTTCATCACCATCTCGGTGCCGCGCACCGCGATCCCGATGCACTCGGCCGGGGTCACGTTGAACACGACCCGGCGGAACAGCTCGGCGGTGGCGTTGTAGAGGTGGATCGTGGCGCGCGGGGCGCCGGCGATCGACTCGGCGGTGCGCGAGATGAGGTCCTCGCGCGCCTGGGTCAGGACCGAGATCTGTACGTCATCGGGGATCCGGTCCTCCTCGATCAGCTTGCGCACGAAGTCGAAGTCGGTCTGGCTCGCGCTCGGGAAGCCGACCTCGATCTCCTTGTAGCCCATCGCGACGAGCAGCTCGAACATCCGCAGCTTGCGGGCCGGCGTCATCGGGTCGATCAGGGCCTGGTTGCCGTCACGCAGGTCGGTGGAGAGCCACCGCGGAGCCTTGGTGATCTTCTTGGCGGGCCAGGTGCGGTCGGGTACGTCGACGGGCACGAACGCGCGGTAGCGCTCGAACGGCATCCCCGACGGCTTCTGCTGATTGCGGGAGTTGCTCAGGTTGGTCATGCGGATTCCTCATCAGGTGGGAGCGAGTGCCGGCGCACGTCGAACCTCCGCAGCGAGGGAGTCCGGCTTCTCAGACCCCGCTGCGGCAGCTAAGGAGGAGGCTGCGCATCATGACTCGGTAACAATAACAGAACAGAACTGGCAGACTGACACCGAACGGCTGAACCGGCATCGTGGCGAATGGGAGGAACGGGCGTGGCCCAACTGGAAGAGCTCACCGTCGAGGAGTCCTGGCGGCTCGCGGCGGACACCCCGATCTCCCGGATCGGCTGGACCGGACCGCGCGGCCCGGTGGTGCTGCCGGTGAACCACCTCGTGCACGAGCAGTCGGTCTGGATCCGCACCTCGGCCCACTCCTCGATGGCCGAGCAGATCGACGAGAGCGCCGTGGCGCTGCTGGTCGACGAGCTCGACCCCGACACCCACGTGGGCTGGTCGGTGCAGTTCAAGGGCCGCGCGGAGATCCTCTACCGCGAGGAGCAGATCCCCGACGCCGTCAAGGATCTCCACACCTGGCCGGCGGGACCTCGTCCGTTGTGGGTGCGGCTGCACCCCAAGGAGGTCACCGGCCGCCGTCTGGCAGCCGGCTGATGCCGCGCCTGCTCGTCGTCCACCACTCCCCCACCCGGTCGCTGCAGCGGCTGACCGATGCGGTCGTCTCCGGCGCCAACGACCCCGAGATCGAGGGCGTCGAGGTCCTCGTCCGTCCCGCGCTGGAGGCCACGGCCGAGGACGTCCTCGCCGCCGACGGCTACGTGCTCGGCACGAGCGCCAACTTCGGCTACATGTCGGGTGCCCTCAAGCACTTCTTCGACTCGACCTTCCTGGCCGTCGGGGGTGCCCTCGACCCCTCCGGAGCAGCCGGAGAGTCTGCCGGTGCGACCTCCAAACGGCCCTACGGCCTCTACGTCCACGGCCGCTACGACACCACCGGCGCGATCCGCTCGGTGCAGTCCATCGTCGGCGCGCTGGGCTGGGCCCAGGCCTTCGACATCCTCGACGTCCTGGGCGACGTCGAGGACGCCCATGTCGAGGCGGCGTACGAGCTGGGCGCGACGCTGGCTGCGGTCCTGGACTGATCTGTCCTTTCGGCCCGCTCAGGATTCGCCAGTAGAGTCGATCCCCGTGATCGGCCATACCCCTGGACGTACGACCTCCTTGTCCTTCGTGATCGTGGTGCTCGCCGCCCTCGCGCTCAGCGGGTGCGGCGGCGATCGGGCGGCCGCCAAGGGCGAGGACCCGAAGCAGGTGGACTCGACCGCGCTGCCCGAGGTCGGCAAGTGCCGCAACCTCTCCCACGAGGACGTCGCCGAGGCCTACAACTTCGACAAGTACGTCGCCTGCGACGAGCCGCACAACGCCGAGACCTTCGGCGCCGGACCGCTCCCGGACGAGTTCAAGGACGCCGAGTACGGCGACGAGAAGGTCAACGAGTGGGCCTTCAGCCAGTGCCGCAAGCTGCTGGAGAAGTACGTCGGCACCAACCAGAGCGTGCTGATGCGCTCGATGCTCTCCCACGTCTACTTCGGCCCCTCGGAGAAGGCCTGGGACGAGGGCGCGCGCTGGATCCGCTGCGACGTGGTCGGCGGCGGCCAGCAGGGCGCCGAGTACGTCGACCTGCCGACCACCACCCGCAACCTCCTCAAGGTCAAGAACATCGAGGACATCGAGGACCGCTGGATGGTGTGCGCGCAGGGCAAGACGGTCACCTCCGCGAAGGTGCCCTGCTCCGAGCCTCACCAGATGCGTGCGGTCACGACCATCAAGCTGGGCGAGGACAAGACCAAGTTCCTCGGCGTGGCGGGGTCCAAAAAGAAGGCCGCGCAGTACTGCAAGGGCTCGGTCCAGGCCTGGTTGGGTTACCCGGAAAGCTTCGACTACGGGTACACATGGTTCGGAGAGAAGGAGTGGAACGCCGGCAACCGCTGGGCGGTCTGCTGGGCGGTGACCGAGGAGTGAGCATGCGTTCTGACCTGCTGAAGCGGAGCCCGAAGCAGCGGCTGTGGGGGGCTCTCGTCGTCGTCGGAGCCTTGGCTCTCGCCGGGTGTGGTGGCGGTGAGCCCGAGGCCGCGCCATCGGCATCGTCGGCCCCGCCGTCCCCGTCGGCCTCGGCAGCGCCGTCCCCCAAGGAGGGCGCCTGCTACAACCTCACCTACGAGGAGGCGCTGGCTCCGACCGCCGGTGGCACCGCCGTCTCCTGCAAGGGCAAGCACACCACCCAGACCTACGCCGTGGGCCGGCTGAGGAACGTCGTCGACGGCCACCTGGTCGCGGTCGACTCCGAGCAGGTCGCGGCCCAGGTCGCGGAGGCGTGCCCCAACAAGGTCACCAAGTATCTCGGTGGCGACGCCGACGACCTGCGCCTCTCGATGCTGCGCCCGGTCTGGTTCACGCCGACGATCAAGGAGTCCGAGGCGGGCGCCAACTGGTTCCGCTGCGACGTCATCGGCATCGCCGGCCCTAAGGCCCTGATGACCCTCAAGGGCAACATGAAGGGCGTCCTGGGCGACTCCGACACCGCCGAGCCGTTCCGGATGTGCGGCACGGCCTCGCCGAAGTCCGACTCCTTCAAGCGCGTCCCGTGCTCCCTCAAGCACTCCTGGCGGGCGCTGTCGGTCATCGACCTCGGCTCCGGCAAGTACCCCGGCGAGTCGAAGGTCAACAGCGCCGGCGCCGAGGACTGCAAGGCCGCTGCCGCCGAGGTCGCCGACGACCCGCTCAAGTACGAGTGGTCCTGGGAGTTCCCGAGCGCCGAGCAGTGGCAGGGCGGGCAGACCTACGGGATCTGCTGGGCGCCCAGCTGAGCCTCAGAAGCCGAGCTTGCGCAGCTGCCGCGGGTCCCGCTGCCAGTCCTTGGCGATCTTGACGTGCAGGTCGAGGTAGACCGGCATCCCGAGCAGCTCCTTGATCTGCAGACGGGCGCGCTGGCCGACGTCCTTGAGCCGGGAGCCCTTGTGGCCGATCACGATGCCCTTCTGGGAGTCGCGCTCGACGTAGAGGAAGGCGTGGATGTCCATCAGCGGCTTGTTCTCCGGGCGGTCCTCACGCAGGCGCATCTCCTCGACGACGACCGCGATGGAGTGCGGGAGCTCGTCGCGTACGCCCTCGAGAGCTGCCTCGCGAATCAGCTCGGAGACGATGATCTCCTCGGGAGAGTCGGTGAGCTCGCCGTCCGGATAGAGCGGCGGGCCCTCGGGGAGGAGGTTGATGAGGAGCTCGGCGAGGAGGTCGACCTGGTCCCCGCCGACGCTGGAGACGGGGACGATCTCGGCCCACTCGATCCCCAGGTCCTGCCCCAGCGCCTGGATCGACATCAGGTGCTCGCCGATCTGCTCGGGGGTGGCGAGGTCGGTCTTGGTGGCGACCGCGACCCGCTTGATGCCCTTCTTGAGCTTGTTGGCGTTCTCCGCGATCCGGCGGTCACCGGGGCCGATCTTCTCGTTGCACGGGAAGCAGATCGCGACCACGTCGACCTCGGTCCAGGTGGCCTCGACGAGGTCGTTGAGCCGCTCGCCGAGCAGCGTACGCGGCCGGTGGATGCCGGGGGTGTCGACCAGGATCAGCTGGCCGTCGGGGCGGTGGACGATGCCCTTGACCACGGTGCGCGTCGTCTGCGGCTTGTCGGAGGTGATCGCCACCTTGGTGCCGACCAGTGCGTTGGTCAGGGTGGACTTGCCCGCGTTGGGACGTCCGACGAACGACACGAAGCCGCTCCGGAAGGCTGGCTGGATCTCCGGCTCGGTCACTGCTGCTCCTGCTGCTGGTCGTATCGCTGCCAGATCTGCTCGTCGGTGAGCCCCTGGGCCTTGCCCTCGCGCCACACCGGTCCGGGATCGACCGCGCGTGGCTGTCGCTTCTGGCCGCCTCCGCGCCAGTAGCCCATCACGTCGTAGGCGTGGGAGTCGAGCTTCCGCTCCCGCATCAGATGCTTGCGGATCGCCCGCATCTGGCTCGACTCACCGGCCATCCAGAAGTAGCCGTCGCCGGCGGGCCACTCGATCTTCTCCACGGCCGCGGCCAGGTCGGAGGAGGTCTCCGAGGGCGGCGCCGACCAGGTGACCTCGGCGGAGTCGGGGAGGTAGCCGGGCAGGTCGTCGGGCACCTCGGCCCAGATCCGCGTCGGCAGGTCGGTGGTCTCGGCGATCCGCGCCATCGCCGGCATCGCGGTCAGGTCGCCGACCAGCAGCAGCCACTCGGCCCCGTCGGGCACGGCGTAGGAGCCCTTGGGCTCGGTGATCGTGACCGTCTGCCCCACCGGGTCGAGACGGGTCGCCCACTCGGTCACCAGGCCGACGTCGTGGACGACGACGTCGAGGGTCAGCTCGCCGTCCTGCCAGGACCGCACGGTGTAGTAGCGCGACTGGAACTGTCCCGGCACGATCAGCCCGACCCACTCGTCCGGGATCCCGGTCGACTCGAACCCGGCCAGCCCGGGACCGCCGAGCACCAGGCGTACGAGGTGGGGCGTGATCTGCTCGCGCCGCAGCACCTCCGCGGCGTACTGCTGGGCCTTGACACTCATCAGCTCAAGGTTATCCGCGCCGGGCTCCCCCGCCCGCATCAGCGCACTGTCGATGTGGGCGTGACTCGTTCGTGGAACAGGTGAATAGTCCTGTCCAGTCGAAGGAGACAGCTCATGGAGACCTACAACCTCGCCGAGATGTACGACGCCCCGCCGATGTCCTGGGCGGAGGTGACCACGCGGCTGGAGGCCGGGTTCGACCAGGGCCCCGGGTCGCAGGAGGGCGAGCCCGGGCGCTACACGACCTGGGCCAGCACGATCAACGCCGACGGCGGCCCGCACGTGAACGCGGTCGGCGCGATCTGGTTCGACGGTTCCTTCCACCTCGTCACCGGCCCGCGGACGCGCCGCGGCCGCAACCTGGCGCGCGACCCCCGCTGTGCCATCTCGCTCTCGGTGCGCGAATTCGACCTGGTGGTCGAGGGCCGTGCCACCCGGGTGCTGGGCGAGGAGCTCGCCCGCGTGGCGAGGCGCTACCACGACCACGAGGGCTGGCCGGCCGAGGTCGACGAGTCCGGGGACGCGCTGACCGCGCCCTTCAACGCACAGAGCGCCGGCCCCGCGCCGTGGCACGTGCACCGGCTCGAGGCCACCTCGGCGCACGCGGTCCAGTGCGTCGAGCCGTACGGCGCGACCCGGTGGAGGTTCTGACATGGTCGACCTCTTCGCGGGCCTCCCGGTGACGAGCCTCGCCGCCGCCGTGCCCTGGTACGAGAAGCTGCTCGGCGAGGTCGCGTTCCACCCGAACGAGGTCGAGGCCGTCTTCGAGGCGGCCGAGCACCGCTACGTCTACGTCGAGCAGAAGCCGGAGATCGCCGGCCACGGGTTCGTCACCCTCTTCGTCGACGACCTCGACGCCCGGCTTGCCGCGATCGCGGACCGGGGGCTGCGGCCGGAGTCGGAGGAGACGTACGAGAACGGGGTGCGCAAGACCATCTTCCGCGACCCCGACGGCAACGAGATCGGCATCGGCGGCGGACCCGCCGGCGGGTGAGGAGATCACCGCGTGGGTGAAGGTGGCACGCCACCTTCACCCACGCGTGTCTTCCTCAGAAGGTGTGCCGCAGCGGGTAGCCGGAGACCCCGTCTACGGTCTTGGTGGCGAGCACGTGGTGGAGCTGGATGTTGTTGCGCTCGAAGCCGATCCGGGAACCGGCCATGTAGATCCCCCAGACCTTCGCGGTGCCGAGGCCGACCTCGTCGACGCAGGCGTCCCAGTTGTCGCGGAGGTTGTCGTTCCACGCCGTGAGCGTCTTGGCGTAGTGGACCCGGATGTTCTCGTGGTGCTGCACCTCGAGGCCGGTGTTCTCGATCGCGGTGACGATGGTCCCCGAGCCGATCAGCTCGCCGTCGGGGAAGACGTAACGGTCGATGAAGGCCCCCGCGTTCGCCTTGGAGACGTTGTCGGGACGGGTGATGCAGTGGTTGAGCAGCCGGCCCCCGTCACGCAGCTTGCCCTTGATGAAGCCGAAGTAGGACGGGTAGTTGGCCACGCCGATGTGCTCGGTGAGCCCGATGGAGCTGACCGCGTCGAAGTCCCCCTCGACCACGTCGCGGTAGTCGGAGAAGCGCACCTCGGCGACGTCGTCGAGACGGTCGGCCTTGATCGCCTGCTGGGCCCAGTTGGCCTGCTCGCGCGACAGGGTCACGCCGAGCGCCTTCACCCCGAAGTGCTTGGCGGCGTGGCGCACCATCCCGCCCCAGCCGCAGCCGATGTCGAGCAGCCGCATCCCGGGCTCGAGGCCGAGCTTGCGGCAGATCAGGTCGTACTTGGCCGCCTGCGCCTCCTCGAGGGTGGCGTCGTCGGTCGGGTAGAGAGCACAGGTGTAGGTCATCGACGGACCCAGGACGTACTCGTAGAAGGTGTTGGAGACGTCGTAGTGGTGGTGGATCGCGTCGGCGTCGCGCTCGGGCGAGTGCCGCGTCCACGGCAGCGCGCTGAGCGCGCGACCGGAGAGGTGGCGTACGTTCTCTGCCCGCTGCCGCCACGCCGGCAGGTGCTCCTGCGGCGGTGGCTTCGGCGGGACGAAGTTCGTCACCCCGAGGGCGCGGACGAGCTCGATCGTCTCGCGGGCACTCGGCCGCTTGAAGTCGGTCTTGTCCAGGATCAGGTCCAGGAGCGGGTAGGGGTCGCCCGGATGGATGCCGTGGAGAGCCATGTCGCCGCTGACGTAGGCGCGGGCCAGACCGAGGTCGCCCGGCGCGGTCAGCAGGAACGCGAGCCCGCGCGGGTTGAGGATCTCCATGCCGAACTCGGAGTCCCTGTCGCCGGCCACGCTGCCGTCGTACGCGGTGAGCTTGATCGGCAGCCCACCGTCGAAGAGTTCGTTGATGGTCTCTGCAATATGGTTCACAGTCTCTTCACCGCCTTGCTGTACAGATCGGTCAACCGGTTGCCGGGGTCGTACCTCGCCTTCACGGCCGCGAGGTTGTCCCCGTCGTAGAGAGCGTCGAAGACATCCTTGTCGTAGAACGCCTCGGAGTAGAGCGATTTATGCCCGCCGAGCTCGTGCACCTGCGTCTCGATCGCGCGGTTCTTGGGGGCGTTGACGGCGCTGGGGCCGACATGGACCGTGCCCCAGAAGCCGACGTTGACGTACGTCCGGCCCGCCTCGAGCGGGTAGGTCGGCCATTTCCCGCCCGTGCTCGTCCCGGTGGAGACCAACGGGCACAGCCACACCGGCCGCATCCCGATCTCGGCGTCGAACCACTCCAGGAAGGCGGGCAGGTTCTCGACCGGGACCTCGATGTCCTGGATCACCCGCTCCCGCAGCAGCCGCCCGGCGCGCGCGTCGAGCTTGTCGGCGATGCCGAACTTCCGGTCCAGGCCGACCAGCTTCATGTAGACGTCGGAGCGGCGCAGCCGGCGAGGCCACACGCGGCGCAGGTACTTGTTCTGCGCCCCGAAGGCCCCCGAGCACCAGAACCAGTCGGTGTCCCAGCGCCACAGGTAGTCATAGGTGGTCAGGAGGTCGGTGTCTCGCTGCTGGATCGACCGGTAGTAGATCTGCTGGCCGCCGTAGTCGCTGGGGGTCTGCGACGCCCTCTCGGTCCAGGTCGCGAGGGTCAGGTAGTACTCCCCCGGCTCGAAGGCGACACCGTCGAGCCCGTCGACCCGCTCCCCCTCGTACGTCCTGGTCTCGGTGATCTGCGCGATCGTCTTGGTCAGCAGGCCGAGGTCGTCGAAGCGTAGGTGCCGCAGGGCGACGTATCCCGGCACCTTCTCCAGCTTGATCTTGAGCCGGGTGGCGTAGCCGAGGGAGCCGTAGGAGTTGGGGAAGGTGTCGAAGAGGTCCTGACCAGGACGGGTCGTGACGATCTCGCCCGAGCCGGTGAGGATGTCCATCTCGAGCACCGACTCGTGGGGCATCCCGTTGCGGAAGCTCGTGGCCTCGATGCCCATGCCCGTCACCGCGCCGCCCAGCGTGATCGTGCGCAGCTGCGGCACCACGTAGGGGATCATCCCGTGCACCAGGGTCGCGTCGACGAGGTCCTCGTAGGTGCACATGCCCTGTACGTCGGCCGTGCCCGCCTCGGCGTCGACCTCGATCACACCACCCAGTCCGGAGACGTCGAGACCCGGGGCGCTGGTCGCGGCCCGGGCCCGGAAGAGGTTGGTGGTGCGCTTGGCGAGCCTGACGGGAGCCCCGTCGGGGATCTTCGCGTAGGAGGTCGTCAGCCGCTCGACGGCTTCGTTGTGTCGTTGCCAACCAGTCTCACCCGTCACTCGATCCACTTTACGCTCGCGATCGATCTCCGGTTTCGATTTTTTGGTTAGTTCGCTTACAGTCGCAAGCCCCGACTGCTCCCGTCGACTCCCCCCATATCGCGCACCCTGGAGGGTCCCATGTCCAGTGCTGCCCACCGTGACGCTGTGGCAACGCTCGCCGAGAAGGCAACCCCCTACTTCACCGAGAACCAGGTCAAGTGGCGCAACAAGTCCGTGTCCCAGGCACGGCTCGCGCTGGCGATCGACCAGATCGTGGTGCACATGCGCGAGAAGGGCGTCGACATGGCCACCATGAACGGCCTGACCGCCTACCGCGACGAGGACGGGATCCACGTCACGATCGAGCTCGGCACCCTCCCGCTCCTCGCCGAGTCCGGCGGGGCCGGCGGAGCGGGCGGGCACCGAGCCGCTCGCTAGGACCTATCGACCGATCGCCGCGGCGACGACGGCTCCGGCGGCGTCCATGCCGCTCTGGTTGGGGTGGTACGGCGCGGCGGCACTGGTCGGGATGAGACCCTCGACCCACTTGCTCGCGTAGGGGGCGCAGACGCCGTGGCCCGTGCTCGGCGTGGCGATGTCGATGTAGGTCGCTCCGCTCTCCGTCGCGGCCCGCCGGATCATCGCGTTGGTCCGGTCGAAGACGGACTGAAGCCACTGGGCGTCGACGGTCCAGATCGGGTCGGTCGGGTAGCAGCCGGTCGCGTCCCAGTAGCGCAGGTAGCCGACCAGGTGGACCGTGGCACCGGGCGCCCGGGTGTGGATCCGGTCGACTGCGTCGACGATCTTCGGCTGAACGGCGGCGAGCTGGGCGTCGGTGGTGTCACCGCCCGCCGTCATCCACGACTTGCACGAGACTCCGAGGGGCTCGGGCAACGGCTGGGTGCAGCCGATCACGGTGCCGCCCATGTTGATGTCGTTGGCGCCGATCGCCAACGTGACGATGTCGGTGTCGGCGGTGACCGCGTCGAGCTGCGGGGCGATGTAGCCGAACCGGCGCCCGGTCAGGTCGGCGGTGGTCGCACCCGAGCAGGTCACGTCGGTCAGCTGCGCACCGATCGCCCGCGCGGCGACGGCCGGCCAGTTCGTGGTCGAGCGCAGGCAGTCCAGGCTGTTCTGGGTCCCCACCAGCGGACCCGCTGCCGAGGAGTCGCCGAGGGCGACCATCTTCACCGAGCCGGCCGCCGAGGCCGGCCCCGCTCCACCCGGCCCGATGACCAGGGCGACCGCCGCCGCACCCGCTCCCAGCAGGGCCGCACCACGCCGTACGTACCGTCTCATCTCTTCCTCCCAGATCGTCGTCGCGGCCGAAGAGCCGTCCCCACGATGCTGGGGCACCTCGCCGGTGCTCGGAGGTGGGAGCGGAGCCAGAGTTTCCCGGCGTCGGCTGTGACGGATCACAGCGCAGGGTGGGGGCGCCCGGCATCTGCCACGATGGCCTTGTGACAGGTTCCAGCAGCTGGCTCATCGGTGGCCACGAGGTCACCCAGATCCTCTCGACCCGGATCCCGGAGCTCACCGACGAGGTGCTCGGCGTCCTCCGGGCGGAGCTGCCCGTCTACGCCCGCCTGCCGACGGAGCTGCTCCAGGGAGATGTACGCCGGGTCGTGGTGCGCGCCCTCCGGCTCTTCGTGACGGCGCTCGACACGGACGGACGGCCTGACGACGCGGCGCTGGCGGACCTGGCCGAGTCGGCCGCACGCCGTGCCGAGGAGGGCGTGCCGTTCGAGATGGTGGTCGCCGCCTACCACCGTGGCGTGCGCGTCTGCGCGGACACGGCGCTCGCCGGGGCGCGACCCGAGGACGTGGAGACGGTGCACGCCGTCCTGCGCATCGCGATGGGCTTCCTCGAGCACATCGCGGTCGCGGTGGCGGCCGGGTACGCCCAGCACACCAGGACCGCGCTGGCCGAGCAGGCGGCCTCGCGGACGCTCCTGGTCAACACCCTGGTGGAGGGTGGCGACATCCACGAGGCGGCCGGCCGTGCCGGGATGACGCTGCCCGCCTCCTACCTGGTCGCCACGCTGGCGGCCGGCGCCCACCCCGACGAGTCGGACCCGGGCATCGACCCGCTCGTGGCCGCCCGCTGGAAGCTGCGGCGCATCCACGAGGAGCTGAGCAGGCACTACCGCGAGACGGTGCTCTGGATCCCGGCCACCGACGGCGGCCAGGCACTGATTCCGATCGCGACGGCCCCCGGGGAGAGCTCGTCGGCGGACATCGTGCGCCTGGAGCGGATCCTGGGCGACGTACGCCGGGCCGCCGGGGCCGACATCCACGTCGGTGTCGCCGTCGCGACACCGTCCGAGGTCCCGGAGGCGGCACGGCTCTCCCGCGAGGTCCTCGAGGTCGCGCTGCGGCTGGGCAGGCCGCCCGGTCTCTACCGGCTGGTCGACGTGGTGCTCGAGCACCAGCTGTCACGGGCCGGCGCCGGCCGGGACCTGCTCGCGACGTTGCTCGACCCGCTCGACGGCCACGACGATCTCGGCGAGACCCTGCAGGTCTTCCTGGCGAGCGGGCTCAACCGCCGCCGGACCGCCTCGACACTGCACGTCCATCCCAACACGGTCGACAACCGGATCCGCCGGGTGACCGAGCTGACCGGCCTGGACGCGACCCGCGCCGAGGACCTGCCGCTGCTGCACGCGGCCCTCACCGCGCGCCGCGCCGGCTCGGGGCTATGAGCGCGCAGAGGTGACCAGCGTGCCGCGCGGGTCGCCGAGGAGGACCGGGACGTCCTCACCGGCGAAGTCCTTCACGGCCGCCAGGTCGTTCGCCGCGGGCGCATCGGCCTCGCCGAGCACGACGACGGCCTCGAGGCCCTTGGAGCCGGAGGCCACCGCCATCGCCACGCAGACGCCGACCGCGGAGACCTGGAGCGATGGCAGGTCCACGGTGGCGGCCGCGTAGGTGCGGCCGTCGAGGTCGCGTACGGCTGCTCCTTCGGCCGCGCCGGTGCGGGCGCGCGTCGCGCGGGCCAGGGTCACCAGCTTGCGGTCCTCCACCGACAGCTCACTCTGCTCAGGCATGGGCCTCTTTCGTCCTGTCCGTCTTCACCCGGTCCGACCTGGATCGGTCCGCCTTGGACCGCTCCGGCTTCGTCCGGTCCGTCTTCTCGCTGTGCTCGTCCTCGTCGTCGGCCTCGGGCTCGTCCGGGACGACGGCGCTGATGCGTACGGTACCGATCCGGTTGCGCCGGCCCGCAGCCTCCTCGGCCACGAAGCAGAGTCCGTGCGCCTCGACCTCGGAGCCGGGGATCGGCACCAGGCCGAGGTGCTTGGCCATCAGACCGCGTACGGAGTCGACGTCGTCCTCCTCGACGGGGAACCCGATCAGCTCCTCGAGGTCGCTGACCAGGAAGCGGGAGGGCACCCGCCAGGAGCCGTCGCCGAGGTGGAGGGGCTCGCGGTCCTCGACGTCGTACTCGTCGGTGATCTCGCCGACGATCTCCTCGAGGATGTCCTCGATGGTGATCAGGCCGGCGGTGCCGCCGTACTCGTCGACGACGACCGCGATGTGCTGCCGGTGCTGCTGCATCTCGGCGAGCAGCTCGTCGACCGGCTTGGAGTCGGGCACCCAGGTCGGCTGCCGCATCAGCGACTCGACCCGCTGGGTGGTCTCGACCTCGGGCGCCTCGAAGTCGCGGGCGACGACGTCCTTGAGATAGACCATCCCGATGATGTCGTCGAGGCTCTCGTCGATCACCGGCATCCGGGAGTAGCCCGAGCGCAGGAACAGCGACAGCGCCTGGCGCAGGGTCTTGCGGCGCTCCAGGAAGACGATGTCGCCGCGGGGCACCATCACCTCGCGGGCACGGGTGTCGCCGAGCTCGAAGACCGAGTGGATCATCCGGCGCTCGTCGGCCTCGATCAGGTCGCTGGCCTCGGCGATGTCGACCAGCTCGCGCAGCTCGGTCTCCGTCGAGAACGGCCCCTTGCGGAAGCCCTTGCCGGGGGTGAGGGCGTTACCGAGCATGATCAGCAGGCTGGGGATCGGCCCCAGGACGGTGGCGATCACGCCGATCGGGCCGGCGACCGCCAGCGCGATGCCTTCGTGGTGCTGGCGCCCCAGCGTGCGCGGCCCGACGCCGATGACGACGAAGGAGACCACGGTCATGGCCGCGGTCGTGGTGAGCACCGTCGGCCACCAGCGGCCCTGGTAGAGGTCGTAGGCCCACAGTGCGGCCAGCACCGTGGCCCCGATCTCGCACAGCAGCCGCAGCAGCAGCACCGTGTTGAGGTAGCGGGCGGGGTCACCGACCACCGCGACCAGGCGCTTGGCGCCGGCGCGGCCCTCGGAGACGAGCTCCGCGGCACGGGCGCGGGAGAAGGCGCTGAGCGCCGCGTCGGCAGCCGAGAAGATGCCGGCGATCAGGACCAGAACTGCGGCTGCGATCAGCAGCCTCGCATCGTCCATGGGTGTTGGTTCGTGCTCCTACTCGGGTGCGGTGGCCGAGGAGCCCCAGGCCTTGAGCAGCTTGGCCTGCAGCCCGAACATCTCGGCGTGCTCGTCGGGGTCCACATGGTCGTAGCCGAGCAGGTGGAGGATGCCGTGGGTGGTCAGCAGCTCGATCTCGGCCACGGTGCCGTGGCCGGCCGCCTCGCCCTGCTTGGCCGCGATCGTCGGGGCGATGATGATATCGCCCAGGTCGCCCTCCTCCGGCTCCTCGTCGAGGCGGCCGGGAAGGAGCTCGTCGCCGGGGAAGGAGAGCACGTCGGTCGGGCCCTCGGTGTCGAAGTAGCGCTCGTTGAGCTCGGTGATCGTGGCCTCGTCGCCGAACTTGATCCGGAGGTCGGCCTGCGGGTGCACGCGCAGCTGCTCGAGCAGGAAGCGAGCGAGCTTGGCGACGTGCTCGACGTCGATCTCCTGCTCGGACTCGTTGATGATCTCGGTGCTCATCGCTTCTCTCCCGAGGCCCGCGTCTGGCTGCGTACGTCGTGCTCCTCGTAGGCGGCGACGATCTTGGCGACCAGTCGGTGGCGGACGACGTCGTGGCTGGTCAGGTTGTTGAAGCTGATGTCCTTGACGTCCTCGAGGATGCCCTCGACGACCCGCAGGCCCGACTTCTGCCCCGAGGGCAGGTCGGTCTGGGTGGCGTCACCGGTGACCACGATCTTGGAGCCGAAGCCGAGCCGGGTCAGGAACATCTTCATCTGCTCGGGCGTGGTGTTCTGCGCCTCGTCGAGGATGATGAAGGAGTCGTTGAGGCTGCGTCCACGGAGGAACGCGAGCGGGGCGACCTCGATGGTGCCCGAGGCCATCAGCTTCGGGATCATCTCCGGGTCCATCATGTCGTGCAGCGCGTCGTAGAGCGGGCGCAGGTAGGGGTCGATCTTCTCGGTCAGGGTGCCGGGCAGGAAGCCGAGCTTCTCGCCGGCCTCGACCGCGGGACGGCTCAGGATGATCCGGTTGACCTGCTTGGACTGCAGCGCCTGGACCGCCTTGGCGACCGCGAGGTAGGTCTTTCCGGTGCCCGCCGGGCCGATGCCGAAGGTGATCGTGTGCTTGTCGATCGCGTCGACGTAGCGCTTCTGGTTGAGCGTCTTGGGGCGGATGCTGCGGCCACGGTTGGAGAGGATGTTGAGGCTCAGCACGTCGGCCGGCTTCTCGGTGGTGTCGGCCCGGAGCATGCTGATCACACGCTCGACGGTCTCGCCGCTCACGCCCTGGCCGGTGCGGATGATCTGGACCAGCTCCTCCAGGACCCGCTCGATCATCGCGATCTCGCTCGGGGCACCGTGGAGGGTGATCCGGTTGCCGCGTACGTGCACGTCGGCGTCGAAGTGGGCCTCGATGATCCCGAGGTGCTCATCGGCCGGGCCGAGGACGGTCACCATGTCGACGCTGTTCGGAACGACCACGGTGTGCTTGGTCGTAGCGGAGCCCGAGACGACCGGAGCGGTCGTAGCGGTATCGATCGGTTGCGGACTTGGGTGTCGATCGGTCATGGATGCCCGGAGCGGGCCCTTTCTGGTCATGAGGCTGGTGCCTCCATGCTACGCGGGCCGTCCGCCCGACTCCTACTGGATAGTTCCGGCGTCAGCTCGCGAGCAGCGACTCGACGCGTACGGTCTCCTCGGCGAGCTCGTCGCGCTCGTCGGGGGTGAGGTCGCGCAGCAGCTTGAGAATCTCCACCTTGCCGTCCACCGGCTTCCACAGGCCGATGAGGTGGCCGCCGGCGATGATGACCGAGCCGCCGCCCCCGAACCCCCACTCCTTCCGGGTCCCCCCGGCGGTGATCCGCTCGCGGTTGGCGTGGGAGAGCCAGACGTTGTCGAACTTCCCCAGCAGTCGCACCGGAGCATGCTCCTCGCCGGTGGCGAGCGGAGCGTCCGGCACGTCGTAGAGGGTCTTGCCGGCCTCGTCGCGGTAGGTCACCAGGCCCTCGATCCGCTTGACCACCGGGCCCAGGCGCGTCAACGAGGACCACGCGGTGATGTCGGCGGCGGTCGCGGGCCCGAAGGCGAGCAGGTAGCGGCGTACGATCCCGGGCGCCAGGTCCGGGACGACGTCGTCCGCGACCACCGGGGGCACACCGGTCCAGCGCGGCAGCAGGTCGTAGACGAGCCCGCCCGAGCCCTTCCACAGGCCCCGCGGCGGCAGCTGGACCAGCGGCAGCTCGTTGCGCGCCCGCAGGCCCAGGGCCTTGGACGGGATGCCCGGGTAGTGCTCGACCAGCCCGGCCTCCAGGGCGGCGTTGGGCAGCGCGCCGAGGGCGAGTACGTCCTCGACCGCCGCCGCGAAGCCCTCCAGCTGCGCCGCCGGGCGGACGATCTCGATCCGCTGGGTGTAGAAGTCGTGGACCGGCTGGGTCCAGGCCCGGATCAGCGCGGCGTCGGCGGCGGTGTGCATGTGGATCGTCGAGCGCAGCGTGGAGAGCCGGACGAGCGCGCTCGACTCGAGCTGGGCGCTGACGGTGAAGGGGTCGAACGACTCCAGCCGGGCGGCCAGCGCCAGGAACGGCGGCAGCTGGTCCTGCGCCTGCAGGCCGATCAGGTGCTCGATCATCTCGGCCGGCGTGAGCGAGGCCCGCGAGAGCAGGTGCTGGCGGAGCAGGAGGGTCCGGTTGAGCTGCCGTTCGGTGAGGATCACGGTAGCGATGATGTCCTATTCGACGGTGATCCGGGCACCGACTTCCTCCGAAGGCTTCCCCTCGCCGTCGGAGGTGTCGTCGGTGCGGGCGATGAAGAGGTACGTCCCGGGCTCGAGCTCGGAGACGTCGACCGTCGTGGTCCACGGGTAGAGCTTGTCCATCCAGCCCTCCGCGGTCGCGTGACCCTCGAGCACCGTCTCGCCGGTGGTGTCACGGATCTCCCAGGGCACGTTGGCCTCGGGAGAGTTGGCCTTGCCCGAGGCCTCGAAGCTGCCGGACACCGTCTCGCCCTCGGCCGGAGCCGCGAGCGTGATCAGCCCGGCGGTGCGTGGCAGCGTCGACGGCTGCTCGGACGGCTGGGCCGAGGTCTCCGGATCCTCGGCGACGGCATCCTCCTCGCCGCACCCGGCGGCCAGCACGCCGCAGAGCGCGAGAGCGATGACGAGACCCGCCGGACGAGTACGTGTGCTCATGCCTCCATACTCACTCGCCGCCCCCGAAGGAGGAACCCACCACGCCGAGCAGCGGGAGGTCAGTCCCAGCGACGGGTGCGAGCCAGCAGGGCGGCGCAGGCCGCCACACCGGCGGTGGAGGTGCGCAGGACCTCGCCGCCGAGGCGGATGGTGGTGGCGCCGGCCTTCTCGAACAGGGCGATCTCGTCCACCGTCAGGCCGCCCTCGGGGCCGACCACGACGAGGATCGAACCCTCGTCGATGACCGGAACCGCACCCAGCGGGAGGGTGCCCTCCTCGTGGAGGACGACGGCGACGTCGGCCGCTTCGATCATCGCCACGACGGCGTCGGTGGTGGCCAGCGGCTCGACCTCGGGGTGCCACAGCCGGCGGGACTGCTTGGCGGCCTCGCGGGCGGTGGCCCGCCAGCGGGCGAGCGACTTGACCGCCCGCTCGCCCTTCCAGACGGCGACCGAGCGGGCCGCTGCCCACGGGACGATGCGGGCGGCGCCGATCTCGGTGACCATCTCGACGGCGAGCTCGCCCCGGTCGCCCTTGGGCAGTGCCTGGACCACCGTCAGCGAGGGCTCGGGCGGTGCGTCGCCGATGATGATCTCGTCGACGCGTACGGTCATCGACTTCTTCGTGGTCTGGGTGATCGTGCCGGTGACGCCCTCGCCGGCGCCGTCGGTGAGCACGACCTCCTCGCCGACCCGGAGGCGGCGTACGACGACTGCGTGATGGCCCTCGTCACCGCTCACCTCGACGGCGTCGCCGACACGGGTGCCGGCGAGGGACTCGACGAGGTGAACGGGAAGGGTCATGACTCAGTATGCCTGTCTCAGTGCCCGTTCAGGGTGTCCTTGAACCAGGAGAAGACGCCGCCCTTGTGGGCCGCCTTCAGCTGGCCCTGGACGGACTCCTCACCGCGCATCTCCGCGAGCTGGCGCAGCAGCGCCTCCTGCTCGAGGTCGAGCTTGGTGGGGGTCTCCACGTTGATGGTCACGATCAGGTCGCCGCGACCGCCACGGAGGCCGGGCACGCCACGGCCGCGCAGGACGTGGTCGGTGCCGGACTGGGTGCCGGGCTTGAGGTCGATCTGGATCGAGGCGTCCTCGGGGTCGATCTGGTCGGCACCGTCACCGACGAGGTCGGCCTCGAGCGTCGGCAGGTTGAGCGTGGTGCCGAGCGCGGCCGCGGTCATCGGCACCTTCGCGGTGCAGTGCAGGTCGTTGCCGCGGCGGGTGAAGGTGGCGTGCTTGGCGACGTGGATCTCGACGTAGAGGTCGCCGGCGGGGCCGCCGCCGGGACCGATCTCACCCTGCTCGGCGAGCTGCACCCGGGTGCCGTCGTCGACGCCCGGCGGGATCTTGACGGTCAGGGTGCGGTGGGAGCGGACCCGGCCCTCGCCGCTGCAGTCGCGGCACGGGTCGGGGATGACGGTGCCGAAGCCGTTGCACGCCGAGCACGGGCGCAGCGTGCGGATCTCGCCCAGGAAGGAGCGCTGCACGACCGCGACCTCGCCCTGCCCGTGGCAGGTCTCGCACGGGACCGGGTGCGAACCCTCGGCGGCACCCTCGCCGCCGCAGGTGTCGCAGACGACCGCGGTGTCGACCTTGAGGTCGCGGGTGACGCCGAAGGCGGCCTCGGCCAGGTCGATGTCGAGCCGGATGAGGGCGTCCTGCCCGCGGCGTACGCGGGGACGGGGGCCGCGCCCGGCGCCGCCGGTGCCGGCACCGGCACCACCGAAGAACGCGTCCATGATGTCGGTGAACGAGAAGCCGGCGCCCTGCGCACCGAAGCCGCCGCCGAACGGGTCGCCGCCGCGGTCGTACGCAGCCCGCTTCTGCGGGTCGCTCAGCACCTCGTAGGCGTGGGAGATCTCCTTGAACTTCTCCTGCGACTCCGCGTCGGGGTTGACGTCAGGGTGGTACTGGCGCGCCAGCTTCCGGTACGCCTTCTTGATCGTTGCGTCGTCGGCGTCCTTGTCGACACCGAGGAGCTCATAGGGGTCCAACGTAATTCCTGCCATCGAAGTTCGCTGATCTTCCTTGAATCGAGTCTGCTGCTCAAGCCTCGTCGAGGATCCGGGAGAGGTAGCGCGCGACCGCACGCACCGCTGCCATGGATCCGGGGTAGTCCATCCGGGTCGGCCCGACCACGCCGAGCGTGGCCAGGGCCTCGTCGCCAGGTCCGTAGCCGGTCGCGACCACGCTGGTCTGGGAGAGCTCCTGGTAGGGGCCCTCGGCACCGATCCGCACCGTGACCAGCCCGCCCGCGGTCGCCTCGCCCATCAGCTTCAGCAGGACGACGTGCTCCTCGAGGGCCTCCAGCAGCGGGCGTACGGCGGTGTCGAAGCTGTCGCCGAAACGGGCCAGGTTGCTGGTGCCGCCGATGGAGATCCGCTCGTCGGAACGGTGGTCGTTCATCGCCTCGATCAGGGCCTCCGCCACCGCGGACGCGAGCGGGTCCCGCGGGGCGTCGTCGGACTGGCCGGCCGGGCGGGCGATCGTGCGCAGCGCCTCGCCGGCCTCGGCGATGACGACGCCGGCGACCGCCGAGTTGATCTGCGTGCGCAGCGTGGCCAGGGTCTCCTCGGAGACCTCCTCGGTCACCTCGAGCAGCCGCTGCTCGACACGACCGGTGCTGAGGATGAGGACGAGGAGGAGCCTGGTCGGGGCCAGCGAGACCAGCTCGACGTGACGGACGGTCGAGCGGCTCAGCGTCGGGTACTGCACCACCGCGACCTGGCGGGTCAGCTGGGAGAGCAGCCGGGTCGAGCGGGTCACGACGTCGTCGAGGTCGACCGCGCCGTCGAGGAATCCGGCGATCGCCCGCTTCTCGGCCGCGGTCATCGGCTTGACCGTGGTCAGCCGGTCGACGAAGAGCCGGTAGCCCTTGTCGGTGGGCACCCGTCCGGCGCTGGTGTGGGGGGCGGTGATGTAGCCCTCCTCCTCCAGCGCGGCCATGTCGTTGCGTACCGTCGCGGGCGAGACGCCGAGGCCGTGACGCTCCACCAGCGCCTTGGAGCCGACCGGCTCCTCGGTCTTCACGTAGTCCTCGACGATCGCCCGGAGGACGGAGAGCCTGCGTTCGTTCTGCATCTGCGCTCCTATCGCCCTGGCTGCCTGGCACTCATTCCGTGCGAGTGCCAATCCTACCGGTTCGTATCACAGGAACCAGTTTCCGGTGGCCGCTCCGTTCTGTGGCACGGATTACTTCTCTCGCTATCGAGATAGGCTTAGGTTAGGCTGACCTTAGAGCCATGGTTTCACCGTTTCCGCCCCCACTGGAGAGTCCTATGATCGCCGACGATCTGCTGGTCCGCATCGCGGCCCACGCCAACGACGAGCACCAGGCCGACCTGTGCCGTTCGCTCTCGGCGCGGCTCGGGCTCCGGCCGCGCCACATCGTGGGCGTACGCCTCTCCCACCTCACCGCGGAGAGCGTCGACGTCTCCTGGATCACCCTCGACGGCGGCCACCACGTGACCTTCCGGTTCCCGGAGACCGCGGCCACACCGGACGAGGTTCTCGAGCAGCTCGGGCGCGTGCTGACCGGTTCTCGCTGCTGACTCCACTAACCTTCTCCGGATGAGCGATCGCTACGGCTCCGATGTCCTCGCCGGCGACTGGAAGAAGCCCAAGCACGGGCGCGCCGTCGAGACTCCCGCCGAGCTGGGCGCGGTGGTCGAGGAGGTCGAGACCGACTTCGTCGGCGAGATCGTGCGGATCGACCGCGACCTGCACACGCTGACCCTGGAGGACCGGCACGGCAAGCGGCGTACGTTCCCGCTCGGTCCCGGCTTCTGGCTCGAGGGCAAGCCGGTCATCCTCACTCCCCCGGTGACCCGCGCGGCACCGGCGAAGCCGACCCGCACCGCCTCCGGCTCGGTGGCCGTCTCCGATGCCAAGGCGAGGGTCGCGCGCGAGTCGCGGATCTTCGTCGAGGGACGACACGACGCCGAGCTGGTCGAGAAGATCTGGGGCGACGACCTGCGGATCGAGGGTGTCGTCGTCGAATACCTGGGCGGTGTCGACGATCTCGCCGACCACCTGGTCGACTTCCGGCCCAGCCGCGAGCGGCGGGTCGGGGTGCTCGTCGACCACCTGGTCAAGGGCTCGAAGGAGGCCCGGATCGCGGAGTCCATCCGGCGCTCCGCCGTCGGTCAGCACGTGCTGATCGTCGGTCACCCGTTCATCGACGTGTGGCAGGCGGTCAAGCCGGCCCGGCTCGGGCTGGAGACCTGGCCGAACGTGCCGCGGTCGATCGAGTGGAAGAAGGGCATCTGCCAGCACATGGGCTGGCCCCACCGCGACCAGGCCGACATCGCCCGCGCCTGGAAGCACATCCTCGGCCGCGTGAACTCCTTCGGCGACCTCGAGCCCGAGCTGCTCGGGCGGGTCGAGGAGCTGATCGACTTCGTCACCGAGCCGGTCTGAGGCTGCATCACTCCAGATCACTCCAGCGCGACGCTCTCCCGGCAGGCGTCGATGAACCGGTCGACCGCCTCCTGGGACGCCTCGATCCGCTCCAGGAAGTCCTTGTGCGGCTCCTGGGGCTTGATGGCCAGCGCTGCCTCGATCGCCTCGTCGGCGAGGGCGATGAGCGTGGGGTCCGGGATGAGGAGCCGCACCCTCATCCTGGCGCCCTGCGCGATCGCGCGGACCTCGTAGGAACGGCGCCGGGCGTGCTCGCGGTCCTCCCGGTCCGCGGCCACGGCGTGATAGCGGTCCATGCGGCTGGTCCGCAGCTCGAGGAGCGCGCTCGCGTAGGAGGCGCACGCGTCCACCCGCTCCTGACGCAGCTTCTCGGTCCGGGCGAGGAGCTGCTGCTGGCGGGCGGTGCTTCGCTGGATGACGTACGTGGCGCCGGACCCGAGGAGTGTTCCGAGGATCGCGATCAGGCTCGCTGCAATGACCTGCATGGTGCGCAACGACACCACATTTAACCCACCTCGACGCCGGTTTCTCGCCGAGGTGTCTCACCGAGGTGGGAGGTGGTGAGGATCAGTAGGACGACTTCTTGGGCATGATGATCCAAAGCACGAGATACACGACCACCTGCGGTCCGGGAAGCAGGCAGGAGAGGACGAAGGCCAGCCGGATCAGGTTCGAGTTGATGCCGAAACGCTGGCCGAGGCCGCCGCAGACACCGGCGATCCATTTGTCGTTCTGAGGACGGGAAAGGGTTGTGGTTGCCATGGCTCCACTCTCCCCTGTCGGAGGCTCTTTACCAATCAGGATCACCCCTGATCCTTCGGTCAGGACCAAGGTCCCAGCCTCAGGGCTTCTCAGGGCTGATCAGGGGAGCAGGTCTCGGACCACCGCGTCGGCGAGGAGTCTTCCGGTGTCGGTGAGCACGATCGTGTCGCCGTCGACGGTGACCAGGCCGCGGCGTACCTGCTCGGGGAGGGCGGTGCGGCCGTCGTCGTCGAGGGCGTCCGACGGGAGGCCGTCGGCGAGGCGGAGCTCGAGGAGGACGCGCTCGACCCGACGGTCCTCCTCGGCGAGGACCTCGCGGGCGTGGGCGGGGCTCTGCTTGGCACCGATGCGGTCCGCGTACGCCTTGGGGTGCTTGACGTTCCACCACCGGGTGCCGCCGACGTGGCTGTGGGCGCCGGGGCCGACACCCCACCAGTCGCCGCCCTGCCAGTAGAGCATGTTGTGGCGGCAGCGCTGGCTCTCCTCGGTCGCCCAGTTGGAGACCTCGTACCAGGTCAGGCCGTGCTTTCGGAGGGTGGCGTCGGCCAGCTCGTACTTGTCGGCCAGGTCGTCCTCGTCGGGCATCTCGAGCTCGCCCCGTCGGACCCGTCGGGCCAGGGCGGTGCCGTCCTCGACGATGAGCGAGTAGGCCGAGATGTGGTCGGGGTTGCTGGCGAGCGCGGTGTCGAGGCTGGTGCGCCAGTCGTCGATCGACTCGCCCGGGGTGCCGTAGATGAGGTCGAGGGAGACCTGCTCGAAGCCCGCCTCGCGGGCCCACTCCACGACCAGCGGGACCCGCTCGGGGTCGTGGGTGCGGTCGAGGGTGTGCAGCACGTGCGGGACCGCGGACTGCATGCCGAAGCTGAGCCGGGTGAAGCCGCCCTCGCGCAGCGCGCGCAGGTAGTCGAGGTCGACGGAGTCGGGGTTGGCCTCGGTCGTCACCTCGACGTCGTCGGCGAGGCCGAACTCGTCCTTGATCGCCCGGAGGATGCCGGTGAGGTCTTGCGCCGGCAGGAGCGTCGGGGTGCCGCCGCCGAAGAAGACGGTGTCCACGTGCTTGTCACGCTCACCGAGCACCCGGCGCGCCAGCCTGACCTCCTCGATGGCCTGGTCGGCGTACGTCTGCCTGCTCACGCCTTCGCCGAGCTCGACCGCCGTGTAGGTGTTGAAGTCGCAGTAGCCGCACCGGACCGTGCAGAACGGGACGTGGACGTAGAAGCCCAGGCCCTTCTCCCCCAGCGTGCTCAGCGAGTCGGCCGGGAGCGACCCGTCGGTGGGGGCGGGATCGCCGGGAGGCAGAGCGGAAGGCACTCCTCCATTATCGGATCCACCTGTCGAAAAGGGTTAACCGTGCCTGATGGGGTGGTGGGAAAATCCTGGGGTGTCCGTCTCGCAGTCAGATCTTCTTCTCGACGATGTCCTCGACAACCCGGTCTGGCACTCGCTGACCGGTGCGCACGCCTCGCTCGCCGAGGGCACGGGGCTCGCTCGTCGCTACCGGCCCGACGTCTCGCCGTTCGCCGCGGTCTCCGACCCGGGTTCGGCTCAGGCATGGCGTGACCTGGCCGCGGCCGTCGGCCCCGGCGGCACCGCGCTGATCACCGGTGCCGCCGGTGTCTGCGGCGAAGGCTGGGAGCTGGTCGGAGGCGGCGAAGGGGTCCAGCTCGTCGAGACTGCTCGGGTCGCCGCGGCCCCCGATCCCGAGGCGGTCGTGCTCGGCGCCGCCGACGTGCCCGAGATGCTCGACCTCGTCGCTCGCACCGAGCCCGGACCGTTCGAGAAGTCGACCCACACGATGGGTACGTATCTGGGACTGCGCGACGAGGGCCGGCTCGTCGCGATGGCCGGTCAGCGGATGCACCCGGGCGGGTGGATCGAGATCAGCGCCGTCTGCACCGCCCCCGAGGCCCGTGGCCGCGGCCTCGCCGGCCGCCTCGTCCGAGCCGTCACCGCCGACATCCACGCCCGCGGTGCGCGCGCCCTGATGCACGCCTCGGTCGCCAACACCGGCGCCATCTCGGTCTACCTCGGCCTCGGGTTCGAGGAGCGGCGGCGTACGACCTTCGAGCTCTTCCGCGCTCCGGCCTGACTCTCGCCGAATCGGTGGTTCTGGGGCGCGAGTCTGTAGTTGTGGGCGACGAATCTCTACTTTCGTCGCCCACAGCTACAGACTCGGCTCGCCATTTCTGCGGATTCGGCGCGGGGGTCAGCGGAAGTCGCGGGAGCGGTGGCGGGAGGCGATGGCCTTGGCGGCCTCGGGGTGGATCTCCTCGAGCGGGGCGAGGCGGTCGGCGACGAGGTTGGTCACCCCGTCGTTGCGCTCGAGGATGCCGCGGATGAGCATGACGGAGGTGGAGACCGCGATCTTGCGGTGCTTCCTCCACAGACCGGCGGAGCAGACGACGTTGAGCATGCCGGTCTCGTCCTCGAGGTTGATGAAGGTGACGCCGCCCGCAGTCCCGGGGCGCTGACGGTGGGTGACCAGGCCGGCGACGGTGATCCGCCGGCCGGGCTCCGAGGTGGGGAGGTCGCCGATGCTCGGGAGTCCGGCCGCGGTCAGCCCGGCCCGGAGATGGGCGAAGGGGTGGCTGCCGGGGGTCACGCCGGTCGCCCAGAGGTCGGCGAGGGTCTCCTCGACCGGGTCCAGCCCGGGCAGCGCGGGCGTCTCGGCGGTGAACCGCACCCCTTCGAGCTGGTCCTCGGTCTCGGTCCAGCCCGCCTGCCACAGCGCCTGGCGACGGCTCGATGTGAACACGTCCAAACATCCGGCGGTGGCCAGCGCCTCGAGCTGGGCCCGCTCCAGACCGGCGCGTCTCGACAGGTCCAGGGAGTCCTTGAACGGTGCCTCGGTCCGGGCCTTCACGATCCGCTGGGCGACGTCCTTGCCGATGCCGCGTACGGAGTCCAGACCGAGCCGCACCGCGAAGTTGCCGTCGCGGCGGTGCTCCGGGGTGGGGTCGGGGGTGCCCGGCACCCATTCGGTCTTGGTCCCGTCCAGCCGGCACTCGTCCTTCCCGGTCGGTGACACGTCGTCGTCGAGCGGCTCCAGGTCGGCGGCGGCCTGGCTGCGGATGAGGTCGGGGCGGCGTACCTCCACCCCGTGGCGGCGGGCGTCCTGGGTCAGCGACTGCGGTGAGTAGAAGCCCATCGGCTGGGCACGGAGCAGGCCGGCCAGGAACGCGGCCGGGTAGTGGAGCTTGAACCACGACGAGGCGTAGACGAGCTTGGCGAAGCTGAGCGCGTGGGATTCGGCGAAGCCGAAGTTCGCGAAGGAGAGGATCTGGGTGTAGACCGCCTTGGCGGTCTGCTCGGTCATCCCCTTGGCACGCATGCCCCGGTAGAGCTTCTCCTTGAGCGAGTCGATGCGTTCGACGCCGCGCTTGGAGCCCATCGCCCGGCGCAGCAGGTCGGCGTCGTCGTGCGAGAAGTCGCCGAGCACCCGGCCCATCTCCATGAGCTGCTCCTGGAACAGCGGCACCCCACGGGTGCGCTCCAGCACCGGGATCAGCAGCTCGTGGGAGTAGCTGACGGGTTCACGCCCGGTGGCACGGCGTACGTAGGGATGGACCGCTCCGCCCTGCACCGGCCCGGGCCGGATGAGCGCGATCTCGATGGCCAGGTCGTAGAAGCAGCGCGGCTGCAGCCGAGGGAGGGTGCCGATCTGTGCGCGCGACTCGACCTGGAAGACCCCGATCGAGTCGGCCCGGCAGAGCATGTCGTAGACCGCCGGCTCCTCCTTGGGGATGGTCGCCAGGGTCCAGCCCTCCCCCAGGTGCTCGCGAGCCAGATTCATCATGTGGTCGAGCGCCGCCAGCATCCCGAGCCCGAGCAGGTCGAACTTCACCAGGCCCATGTATTCGGCGGCGTCCTTGTCCCACTGGATCACGGTGCGCTTGTCCATCCGCGCCCGCTCGATCGGGACCACCTCCCCGATCGGCTCCTCGGTCAGCACCATCCCGCCGGAGTGGATGCCGAGGTGGCGCGGTGCCCCGTGGATCTCGGCGGCAAGCGCCAGGACCGGCGCGGGGATGCCCACGTCGTCGGGCGCCTCGACACGTGAGTAGCCGACATGCTTCGACCAGGCGTCCTGCTGCCCGGGCGAGTGGCCCAGCGCCTTGGCCGCGTCCCGGACCGCCATCTTCGGCCGGTAGCCGACGATGTTGGCGACCTGCGCGGCGTTGCGGCGCCCGTAGCGGTCATAGACCCACTGGATCACCTTCTCGCGCTTGTCGGAGTCGAAGTCGACGTCGATGTCGGGCTCCTCCTCCCGGTACTCGGAGATGAACCGCTCGAACGGAAGCTCGTAGAAGACCGGGTCGATCGCGGTGATCCCGAGGGCATAGCAGACCGCGGACGCCGCCGCGGAGCCTCGCCCTTGGCAGAGGATGTCTTGGCTGCGGGCGAACTCGACGATGTCGTGCACGATCACGAAGTAGCCCGGGAAGTCCTTGCGCTCGATGACGTCGAGCTCGTGCTCCACGCGCTCGCGGGCCTTCTCGACGAACTCCGGGTCGGCGGCGTACGCCTGCGCATAGCGCTCCGCGAAGCCCTCCTCGGTCAGGTGTCGCAGCCGGCTCGCGGCGGTCTCGCCCTCGGGGATCCCGCGCTTGGGCAGCTTCGGGGTGGCCTTGCGCAGGTCGAAGGCGCACTCCTCGGCGATCTCGACACTGCGTGCCACCGCGCCCGGGTAGCGCCGGAAGAGATGCTCCATCTCCTCCCCCGACCGGACGTACGCCACCGGGCCGGCCGGGAGCCAGCCGGCGATCTCGCTCAGGGTGCGCCGGGCGCGGACCGCCGCGAGCGCGTCGGCCACCCGGTGCCGGTCGGGCGTGGCGTAGTGGACGTTGTTGGTGGCGACCGTCGGCAGGCCGGCCTCGCGGGCGATGCCGGCGAGCAGGTCGTTGTCGTAGGAGTCGGTCGGGTGGCCGCGGTCGGTCAGCTCCACGACGACGTTGTCGCGACCGAACCTGTCGGTGAGCTCACGCAGCGCCCGGGCCGCGGCGATCGGACCGGTGCCGGTGAGGGCCTGGCGTACGGCGCCCTTGCGGCACCCGGTCAGGATCAGCCAGCTGCCGGAGCGAGCCCGGTCGGCGAGCTCGTCGAGGTCGTAGGTCGGCCGGCCCTTCTCGTCGCCACGCAGCTGCGCCTCGGTGATCGCGCCGGCCAGCTGCCGATAGCCCTCGACGCCTCGGGCGAGCACCAGGAGATGACTTCCCTCGGGGTCGGCGACCCCGTTCTGCGGCTTGGTCAGGCCCAGGGACAGCTCGGCGCCGTAGACGGTCAGCAGCCGGTCGCTCTCGCCTGTGGGGCCTAGTTTCTGCGCCGCCTCGGCGAAGGCCGGGGCACCGTAGAAGCCGTCGTGGTCGGTGATCGCGATCCCGCGCAGCCCCTTCCGGATCGCCTCGCTGACCAGCGCCGACGGCGAGCTCGCTCCGTCGAGGAAGGAGAAGTCGGAGTGGGCATGGAGCTCGGCGTACGGCACCACCGGGCCCTCCGGCCCACGCACCTCCTCGTCGGTCAGCCGCTTCTTGCGCCGCGAGATCGGGGCGTCACCGTAGGGGTCGCTCGGCGGGCGGCCCGAGAGCCGCCGCTCCAGCTCCTTCCAGGGGATCTCGGGGTTGTTCCAGCCCATCAGCCACCCCGTCAGTCATAGCTGGCTTCGGTGAGCCAGTGGTCGGTGTCGAAGGTGGCCAGCCAGGCGCGGCCGTCGACCCCGACGAGCTGGAAGCGGGCGACCCGCCGTCCGCCGCCGGGCTCCCACCACGCCTCGGTGACCGGCCACGGGCCGGCCCAGGAGGCGACCCGCTGCCAGGGCTCGCCCGCCGAGGGCCGGTAGCGGACGGGGTCGGCGGAGACGCCGCCGCGCGGGAGCACCACGACCGGGCGCCCGGCCTGGTCGCAGACCTCCGCCGGCCACGGGTCGGCCAGCACCCGGGCGGGCGCCGGCGGCGGAATGCTTCCTGGCCAGGGCAGCGTACGGTCGCGCAGCGTGCTGGGGCGGTCGCCCCAGGGGACGTACGCCTGCCGGTCGCGCGGGCTCCGGCCGCCCTGGAGCACCGGGGCGACGACGGCCTCATGGCCGAGCAGCCCCTGCACCCGGGCGATGCCGCGGTCGACGCGCTCGTCGGTGCCGCCCCAGAGGCCGTCGGCGTGGACCGCCTCGGAGACGGCGACCTCGGGGACGAAGCGGACCCGGGTCACCGCTCCGCCGCCTCCGGCCGACACCGCCCCAGCCAGCTGCCAGTGCAGCCGGTCGATGAGATCGACGGCGGAGAACCAGCGCGGATGCGCCCAGGTGCGGCAGGAGTCCGCGACGTCCTCCATCCCGATCTCGATCCGCACCTCGGTGCAGACCTCCTGCCGCGCCGCCAGGCCCTTCACGAACCCCTCCGCCGCCTGCCGGGACGAGAAGCAGACCGCCTCGGCGGAGTCGAGCGGCGGCTCGAAGGCGACCTCGGTGGTGAGCTCGGGCGGTGGCGTACGCCCGGTCACCGGCCGCGCTCCCTCGCCGTGGATCACCCGGCGGACCCAGGCGGCCTGCGCCCCGAAGCGCGCCTTGACGTCGGCGCCGGGCAGGTCGGCGAGGCCGCCGAGCGTGGTCAGGCCGAGCCGCTGCAGCAGGCTGACCGCGTTGGCGTCCTCGAGGACATGGACCGGCAGGGCGCGCAGGAACGCGGTCGAGCCACCGTCGGCCGGGACCGCGTACGTCTCCTGCAGCCCGGCGCTCCGCGCGGCCTGCTCGGCGGTGAAGAGCTCATCGGCGATACCGATCCGTACGTCCCAGATCCCGAGCCCGACCACGCACTCGGCGATCGCCGCGCCGGCCTCGGCCTCGCCCCCGTAGAAGCGTGCCGGCGAGCGCAGCGCGACCAGCCCGGGACGCAGCGGCATGACGCCGGGGCGCAGCTCCTCCAGGCGCACCAGCACCTCCTCGAACACCCGCGCGTCGCGGGCGTCGTCGGCGGCGAGCACCTGAACCTCGGGGCAGCGCGACTGCGCGTCCCGGCGCCGCATCCCGCGCCTGATCCCGAACTCCCGCGCCGCCTGGTTGGAGGCCTGGACCCGGTTCTGCGCGAAGACCGCCGCCGGCAGGTGCCGCGGCAGCCCCTGCTCGCCCAGCGCCGCGGCGACCGGCCAGTCGGCGCACCAGACCACCAGCGTGCGGCTCATGCGGACTCCTGGTTCCGCAGGCCGGCGATGTCGGTGACGGGTTCGAGGACGCGCCCGAGAGTGCCGTCCTCGGCCGGGAACCAGAGCGCCGCACGCCGCGGCGGAGCCGTCCCGCGCACCGCCTCGACCACCATCCGTCTCGCCCGGAGATGGCCGTCGCCGTTGCCCAGACCGACCCAGCGCGGCTCGGTCGCCCGGAGGCGTACGTCTGCTCTCGGCCACTCCCCCAGCGCGATCAGCGCGGCGCCGCGGGTGCGCAGCCGGGCACCGATCTTCTCCGCGACGCCCGGAGCCACCCGGCCGGTCGGCCGGACCAGCACCAGCGTGGTCACGTCGACCAGCGCCGCGGTCGCCTCCAGCCAGGAGTCCTTGGGCCGCGGCACCAGGATGGTCCGCTCCAGGTCGACGCCGGCCTCGGCCGCCGCCTCGACCCCGAAGTCCTCGACCCCGACGACGGCGGTCCACTCCCCCGCAGCCGAGGGTCCCGCGAGCAGCAGCATCGCCAGCGACAGCGAGTCGGCCGCGTACGTCCCGCCGGCCCGCAGCTGCACCACCCCACCGAGCGCCTCGTGCGTGGCCAGCTCGGCACCGAGGCCCGGCTTCTGCTCCAGCCGTCGCACCTTGGACCGAAGCTGCTCGATCTGAGCCAGCTTCTGGTGTCGTTCGATCCCCGCTACCACTCCCACTCAATGAGTATCGAACATTTGTTCGAACACATCAAGATCGAGTCTTCCCTTCTGGCGCGCCGAATCCTCACTTCTGGCGTGGCGAGTCGGTCGTTGTGACGAACGAAACTGTCGACTGGTCACCCAGAACTACAGATTCGGCCGCCACAACTACCGACTCGGCGCGGAAGGGTCAGCCGCGGAGCGCGGAGGCGAGGTAGGTGAGACGGGGGTGGTCGGCGGTGGGGAGGGCGGTGACGGTGGTGGTCTTGGCGACCGCGACCTTCCAGTAGGTGGTGCCGGCGACGACCAGGAAGTCGGCCTTGGACGAGCCGTCACCGGACAGGGGTGTGGTGATCAGCTCAGGCTTGCCGAAGGCGCGCATCGCGGCGATGACCGGGGAGTCCTCCTCGAGGGCGGCGCGGGCGGCGGCGGCGAGCCCCTCGTGAGCGTCGGGCACGGCCACCACCCGCAGGGTCTGGATGCGCGGCTCGGCCTCCGGCGAGAGCATGACCTCGATGTCGTAGCGGCCCCGCTCGGCCGGTACCACGGCCAGCGCGACGCCCGTGGCACGGGAGAAGTAGCCGTAGGGCGCGCCGCCCAGCGGCAGCCCGACCTTGGCGCGGGCCTGGGTGATCTGGACGCGCCGGGCGGTGTCGGGGGCGTCGAGCTCGACGTTGTCGGCGAACAGCGACGGCAGCGCGAACACCTCGGCGCCCGCCGGATCGAAGGTACGCAGCCGCTCGACCGCCGCCTCCAGCGCCGAGTCGAGCCGCGGCCGCAGGCCCTTGACCACCATCGAGAACCGGTGCGGCCCTCCCCCGGCGAGCTCCGCGGAGACCAGCGAGCGCAGCGCGGTCATCGCGGTCGGGTAGGCGCCGGCGTAGGTGCTGTTGGACAGCGTGATCACGCCGAGACCGGTCGCGGGGTGCCAGACCATCCGCGAGCCGTAGCCGGGGTAGCCGCCGGAGTGGTGGACGAACTGCCCGAGCCGGCTGTCGTGGTCGACCATCAGGCCGTAGCCGTAGCCGGCCGCGACCGCCCCGATCCCCGCCTCCGGTCCCGAGACATCCAGCGAGCCCGACACCGAGCCGAACCGGTGCAGCTGCTGCATCTCCCGGCGCGACGCCTTCGACAGCGGGTGTCCGTCGGCGGAGGAGGAGAAGGCGCCCAGGAACCCGCCGACCCAGCGCGCCAGGTCGGCCACCGAGGAGTGCAGGCCACCCATCGCCGCGAACGACCCCGACGGCACCGGCGGCGTCACCGACCAGGTCGGCGGCCCCTCGAGCCGGTCGCCCGCCCAGGCCGGATGCAGCGGCGGAACATGCCCGGGAACCCGATTCGGCACCGCATCGGGCGAGTAGGCCGAGGAGGTCATCCCCAGCGGCGCCAGCAACTCGTGCTCGACGAAGTCCCGATTCGCTCCTTCCGGAGACGATCCACCCACGACGTTCTCGATCGCCCGCCCGAGCAGCGCATAGCCGAGGTTGGAGTATTCGAACCCGACCCCCGGCTCGCGCCCGGTCGAGAAGCCTCCGTCGAGGAACGTCCCGAAGGCGTCGTAGGACAGCGACTCCTGCCGGTCGCCCCACGGGTCGTCGGTCGGCAGCCCGGCCGACATCGAGAGCAGCAGCCGAAGCGTCACCGCCGGCGAGTCGGCGGAGTAGGGAGCCTGGTCGACGAGCTCGGGCACGTACTGGGCGATCGCCTCGTCGAGGTCGACCAGCCCGCGGTCGCGCAGCAGCAGCACCGCGGCCGCGGTGAACGACTTCGACATCGACGCGATCCGGAAGACACTCTCCGCGGTCGGCGCCGGACCGCCCTCGGTCGTCGCCCCGAACGCGCCGGTGTGGAGCAGCTCGGAGCCGCGTACGACCCCATAGGCCAGCCCCGGCGTCAGGTTCTCCTCGAAACGCTGCTGGAAGAGCTCGTCGACGACGGCGGTGTTCAGACTCATGCGGGCGTTCCTTCGCTGCAGAAGTTGCTCGACGCACTGCAGCCTAGAGGCCACAGTTGCACCGTCAGCGCAACACCCACGCCATGCCGCCGCATCGAAGAGGCAGAGGCCCCGACAGCAGGGCCCAGACGGAGGACAGCATGGACACAGACTTCGACGAGTACGTGGTGACGCGCAGCGGCGCGCTACTGCGGCTCGCCTACCTGCTGACAGGTGACGGTCACCGCGCCGAAGACCTGGTCCAGGACACCCTGGAGCGGTTGTGCCGGCGCTGGTCGAGGATGACCGACGTCACCGATCCACATGCGTACGCCCGCAAGATCCTGCTCAACCAGCACCTGACCTGGCGTCGCAAGCGCGCTTCTCGCGAGCTCGTCGTCGCCGATCTGCCGGAGCGGGCCGGAGACGACGAGACCGAGACCGTCGGCGTACGTCACCTGCTCTGGCAGCGCATCGGGGCTCTGCCTCCGCGGCAGCGCGCGGTCGTCGTCCTCCGCTACTACGAGGACCTCACCGACGCCGATATCGCCGAGGCTCTCGGCATCGCCACCGCCACCGTACGCAGCACCGCAATGCGCGCTCTCACCAAGCTCCGCAGCCACCCCGACCTGATGTCCACCACCCTTGCCGAGGAGTCACGATGAGCACCGATCTCGATGACCTGATCCGCGCCACCCTCGCCGAGCACGCCGAGGATGCACCCGCTCCCGGACGAGTGATCGCGCGCGCCCCTCGTCCGGCCACCAACCGAGCCACCACCCGAGGCACCACCCGAGGCACCACCCGAGGCGCCGCCTTCCGCCGCCGCTGGACCCGCGGCCTCGCTGCCGCCGGTCTCGCCGGTGTCCTCGCCGTCACCGGCGCCGTCCTCGTCCCCCAGCTCCTTCCCGGCGAGGCCACGTTCGAGCCGGCGATGAGCTTCGCCTACGACGGCACGCCGCGGTCGGCCGAGGCCTACCGGCTCGTCCTCGACGCGCCGGGATGGGAGATCCCCGAGTTCGACGGAGCCGTCACCAACGGGCCCGACGGTGGGGGCGTGACCTACGAGCTCGCGTCGGCCGACGGCAGGTCGAAGCCGCGCCTCGACGTCGGGTGGTACGCCGCCGAGACCCGCGACGAGGCTCTCCGCTTCGGAGGCACGTTCAACACGGCCGACGAGAACGGCACGGGCGACGGCGTCGAGGAGCTGCCGATCGAGGTGCTCGGCCAGGAGGCGATCTACTGGAGCTACCGAGGAGGCAAGGACGTCGGCGACCGTGACGCGGAGACCGGCCAGGTCGTACCCACCGAGGATGCCTACCGGGTCATCCTTCCGACGCAGGCCGGACACTTCCAGTCCATCCAGGGCACTGGCATGTCGAAGCATCAGTTCGAAACACTCCTGACCCAGCTGCGCTGGGTCGACCAGAGCGCGTTCGACGCCGCCCTGCCCGATCGCTACCTCAGCGCCGAGGAGCGCTCGGCGGCTGTCCAGGAGCTGCTGCGCGGCGTACCTCTCCCTGAGTCGTACGACGAAAGCCGTCTCACCGGCCTGCAGCCCGGCCGCTATCACCTGGCCCTCCACGTCGCCGACGGTGCGGTCTGCATCTGGTGGGACGAGTGGAACGCGGCCACCGAGGCCGGCGACACCGACCGGAAGGCGCGGGTCGAGGAGGTGCTCGGGGCAGCCGGCGACTGGCCCGTGCAGCAGGAGCTGGCCGGCACCGACACCGCAGACCACCTGCCCGACGCCCTCCAGGTCCTGGACGAGCCGTCGGAGGGCGAGGACACCTTCACCGGACCCGAGCTCTACCGCTGCGTCTGAGTCACCTCGGCCGGCACGCCGTCGTTCTGGTCCACCCGCTGCAGCCGCCACACCGACGGTACGGCGAGCGTGGCCAGGGCGACGGCCACGTAGAGAATCCCACTGACCAGGAACACCGGCCGTTCGCCGA
Organism: Nocardioides luteus; assembly: GCF_015752315.1. Taxonomy (NCBI): domain Bacteria; kingdom Bacillati; phylum Actinomycetota; class Actinomycetes; order Propionibacteriales; family Nocardioidaceae; genus Nocardioides; species Nocardioides luteus. The sequence goes on along the minus strand of NZ_JADOVJ010000001.1, from coordinate 1,382,964 downwards.
ACCATCCACCCAGCGGCCCGTAGAGCAGCTGCCCCACCGGCATCGCGACGAACGAGCCGAGCGCGTCGTAGGAATAGGCCCGCGAGAGCATCTCCTCGGGGACGTTCTCCTGCATCGCGAGCTGCCACCCGAGACTGAAGATCTCGACTCCGGCGCCCGCCACCGCCATCACGACTACGAACGGCACCGTCTCGGGCCACAGCGCGAGCGCGAAGAACGGCAGCCCGTACGCCGTGATCCCGAACATTCCCGCCCGCAGCGGACTTCGGATCGTTGCGCGCATCAGCACGATCGTCATGAGGAGCATCCCGGCCGCGAGCGCGGAGTTGCCCAGGCCCCAGCCTTCGACTCCCAGCGCGGACGACTTCGCGTACGCCGGGCCGAGCACCTGCAGACCGCCGGACTGCATCGCGTTGAGAACCATGAAGGCGACCACGACGACCCACAGCCAGGTGGTGCTGCGGAAGTAGGTCCACCCGGCACGCAGGTCCTCGAGCGCCGAGGTCTTCTCTGCGTCCGCCGGACGCGGTGGGATCCGCACCGGGAGCAGGAAGAGCGCCGCGAGCAGCCAGGTCAGCGCGTCGACCGCCAGCGCCCATCCGGCACCGACGCCGACCACGAGCGCCGCCGCGACCGAGGGGCCGAGGATCGTCAGGGTGCCGCGCGACATCGAGAGCAGCAGGTTGGCCGGCTGCAGGTCCTTCTTCGCCACCAGCTGCGGCACCATCCCCTGCATCGCCGGGAAGGCCATCGCCATCGTGGTGCCGTTGATCGCCTCCAGGATCACCAGGTGCCAGATCTCCGCCTGTCCGGTGATGATCAGCGCCGCTGCGGCCGCCTGCGTCGCGGCCGAGGCGACGTTGCTCAGCTGCAGCACCAGCCGCCGCGGGAACCGGTCGGCGATCACGCCTCCGACCAGCAGGAAGATCACCATCGGGATGGTGTGCGCAGCGACCACGTAGCCCAGCGCCGAGGCCGAGTCGGTCACCTCCAGCACCGCGAACGCGAGCGCCACGTGCGACATCGACGACCCGGCGAGGTTCACGAACCGTGAGGCGAAGAACCACCCGAAGTCGCGCTCCTTGAGGACGAAGAGGCTCTCCCGGATGCTCACGGCGGGAACTCTTCCGCACATCTGCGGTTCCTGGTAATCGTTTTTCGTGCGACTAAACCGTTCACCCGTCCAGGGCGTCGAGATGGCGTGACCAGAGACGAGTTCACCGAGTTCTACGCCGGCAGCAAGGATCGCTGCCTGCGGGCCGCGATCGCCTACGGCATGGCTCCCGACCGCGCCGAGGAGGCCGTCGCCGAGGCGTTCGCCCGGGCGTGGTCGAGGTGGCCGAGCGTACGCAGCGTGGATTCGCCCCGCGCATGGATCGTCCGGACGGCGATCAACGCCGACATCTCCTGGTGGCGCAAGCGCCGCCGCGAGACGGCCGTCCCCGAGACGCCCGAACAGCTCCCCCGCGACGACTCGAGCTTCGACGACCTGCTGGAGGCCGTACGCCGGCTGCCACCGCGTCAACGACAGGTTGTCGCGCTGCGCTACTTCCTCGACCTCGACGCCGAGACGACCGGCCACGAGCTCGGCATCGCTCGCGGCACCGTCTCGGCCACGCTCCACCAGGCGCTCAAGACTCTGCGGCAGCGGCTGACCGACTCCGAAGGGATGCTGTCATGAACGACATCGAGACCCTGCTGCGCACCAGCAGCCACCACACCTTGGACCTCCCCGCCGCCGAGATCCTGCGCCGGGGCGACCGGATGCGCCGCCGCCGTCGCACGGCGAAGGTCCTCGCCACCGTCGCCGCCTGCTCGATCGCCGGCGTCATGGCGTACGTCGTGGTCCCCGACCGGCTGATCGACTCGGACGTCGCCACCCCGGCACCGCCCGAGAGAAACCCGGTCGACTGGTCGGGCAATCCGACCAATCTCACTCCCGAGGAGCTCGACCAGCTGAGCGCGCGGTGTCTGCCGTCGGCCTGGGCCGACAAGGAGCTGCTGTACAACCTGGCACCCGGAGAAAGCGTCCCCGACGACGTCTACCAGGAGATCCCCGCAGGCACCTGGCCGTTCCTGGCCGAGAAGCGCGGATCGACGGTCAGGGCGATCTTCGACGGCCGCGACTACGAAGTGACCTGCTCGGCACCCAGCCGTGGGGACGGCAGCGAGCCCGACATCGCACAGGCGATCGGCACGCCGGAGGTCTGGGGCCGATTCGCATCGATGGGACCGTGGGAGGACTTCTCCCGCAGCAGCTCCGACGGCGACACGCGCTTCATGCTTCCGCTCCCGGAGGATCTGAACGTCACCGAGGTGGTCTTCACCTCGAGCGGCGAGGAGTTCCCGGCAACCCTCGTCAACGGCGTGGCGGTCGCCTGGATCGACCACGAGGTCAGCGTCGACTCGGCGAGCTTCCGTGCCTACGACGCCGACGGCGATCTGGTGCATGACGTGGCGCCTGAACCGCCGACCGTCGAGTGGACCGAGACCGCGGAAGGGATCCGGGTGACGCGGTCGCTCGGCAACGAGACGATCGAGTCCGCCTGGTTCTGGGTCGGCGAGCAGCGGTTCGACGCGACCATCACCGAGGCGAACGTGGCAGTCGCGCTCATCCCGACCGGGAAGCTCACGACGGACCAGCTGAACAAGCTGGAGATCCAGGGCCGCTCCCCCGACGGTCTCTACATGATGGGGTGCGACGGAGGGCCGTGCGGTCCCTAGAGCGGCTCGGCCGCGACGTACCTCTCGGCCGCGGCACGCGGCTTGTCCCCGAGCCCCTCGATGCCGATCAGCGACGGCAGCAGGGACCGGTCGGTGGTGAGCGCCTCGAAGAGGGTCGAGACGGTGATGTCGTGGTCGGGCCGGTGGACCACGACGATCTCGTCGCCGGCCTCCAGTTGGCCCTCCTCGAGGACGCGCAGGTAGGGCCCCGGCCGGGCCTCCTGGGTGAATCTCTTGACCCACCGGGCGTTGTCGTAGCCCGAGACGCCCATCCAGTTCTTGAAGTCGTTGCAGGGCGTACGCACGCTGCAGATCTGCATCAGCACCGTACCGATCCGCCATTGCTCCCCCACGAGGGCCGCGTTGACGTCGATCCCCTCGGTCGTGAGGTTCTCGGCGAACTGCCCGTCCCGAAGCGTCGCACCCAACCGTGAGCCCCACAGGTCGAGGTCCTCGCGGGCGAAGGCGTAGACCGCCTGCTCCGCGCCCCCGTGGTGGCGGCGGTCGGTCTGGGTGTCGGTGACGATGCCCTCCGGGCCGACCGTCACCGGCCCGGCCATGGCGAGCTTCTCCATCGAGGTGGCGCCCACCTCCGCCCACTCGGCGGGCTTGGACTGACCGATGTTGACGCTACGCACGATGGGCATGCGCCGATTGTCCCGGGCCTGCCGGGATCAGGCACGCGAGTTTCTCAGTCCTGCACGGCTTTGGTGAGCGAGATCATCTCGGTGATCCAGTCCTTGTCGGGCGCCTGGTTGTCCTCGACCTCGTCCTTGATGTTGACCATCAGTCGCAGCACCACCCACGCGCGAGCGCGGTCTTCGTCGAGCTCGGCGGCGTCGACGAGGGCGAAGAAGCGGTCGCGTACGCCGTCGCGGATCCGCCCCGCGTACTCGTCGGAGCGGTTCCACAGCATCGGCGCGAGCTCGTAGTGCGGGTCGCCGGAGAGCGGCTTCGGGTCGATCACGAGCCACTCCTCGCGATCACCCCGGAGGACGTTCTCGTAGTGCAGGTCCGTGTGGATCAGCCGCCCGTCGGTGTCCTCGTCGCGCGCGAAGTCGCGAGCGATCGCCCGGGCCTGGTCGACCATCCGCGGTGGCACCGGGAGCCGCCGGCTCTTCTCCCCCAGCTCGCTCGCCCAGCGCTCGGCCTGAGCCGACAACGTACGCAGCTGCGGCGGAGCCGCGACGTGCAGCCGGCGGTAGAACCCGCCCACGATCTCGCACGCCTGCACGTCCCAGAGCTCCGAGAGATCCTCCTCGGGATGCAGCCGTTCGAGCAGCAGCGCGAACCGCTTCGGATCGGCCCGCAGGAGGCGTACGGCACCCCGACCGCTCCACACCTGCAGCGCCAGCGCCTCGTGCTCGGCCTCCCAGTGGGGCCAGCCGACCTTCAGCACCGCGGGCTCACCCTCGGCGGTGCGGACCGGGAGCACGACGGCACAGTTGCCGTGGGTGGAGGGGCCGTCGAGGGTCAGCGACCACTCCTCGACCAGGTCGCGCAGCAGGCCCGGGAGGTCGTCGAGCCACGCCGCCCACGAGGGCCCGTTGGCCGCGAGAGCTCGGAAGGAGTCCGGGACGAGCGTCACGGCGGCAACCCTACTGACACATTTCTAATGGGCTTCCCAACCCTCGACGGATCGGGCAGGTTGGGCCCATGTCACTTCCAGAGTCGATGGGGACCAAGGGCGTTCCCTACCCGCCCGATCGCTACGACGGCGAGGCCGGTGAGGTCTCGGCGTTCTACCGTCCCGACAAGACCGCACCCGACCTCGAATATCCCAACGGTGTGAAGGTCGACTATCTGGCCACCGGGGCGACCACCGCGGGCGACTACGGGCTCTACCGCTGGCACTTCGGTCCCGGCGAGACCGGTCCCGGGCCGCATTTCCACCGCGCGGTGGCCGAGTCGTTCTACGTGCTGACCGGGACCGTGCGGATCTACAACGGCGAGGAGTGGATCCCGGCTGGCGCCGGCGACTTCGTGCATGTGCCGGTCGGCGGCCTGCACGGCTTCCGCAACACGACCGACGAGCCCGCCTCGATGCTGCTGCACTTCACTCCCGGTGCGCCGCGGGAGGGCTACTTCGAGGGGCTGCGCGAGCTGGCCGAGGGCACCGAGCTCGGTCCGGACGACCTGGCCGAGTTCTACAAGCTCCACGACAACTACTGGGTGGACTGAGCCCTCCAGGCCTCGATCCCGAGGCGAACGATGTCGGCGGCCGACTCGGGCACCTGGGCCGCCTTCTCGAGCGGGACCCACTCGGCGAAGTCGGTGGTTCCGTCGACCTCCAGCGTGCCCAGCTCACCCCCGACGATCCGCGCCTCGAAGATCACCCGGGTGGACTGGTAGGGCCGGCGCCCCGGCTCGAACGGCACGACGTACACGTTGGTCGTCAGCGGAGCCCCGACCTCGACGTCGTAGCCGGTCTCCTCCTTCACCTCGCGTCTGACCGCGGCGGGCATCTGCTCGCCGTAGTCGACACCGCCGCCCGGAAGCGTCCAGCCGGGCTCGGTGCGGTGGTTGCCGTTGAACCAGCTCAGCAGGATCCGCCCTGCGTCGATGATGACGGCGTACGCGGCCACCCGGGTGTCGTACTCGGTGAAATGCATCCCCGGGAGACTACAACGGCCGACCCTCGGTTCAGTCGAAGACGAACGCCGTCGCGTCCTTGGGGAACGAGGTCCAGGCCCGGATCCTGCCGGGATGCACGACCGGAGCCCCTTCGGTGTAGTGCTTCGGGTCGAAGACGTTGTCGCCGTACTCGGGATACTTCGCGTTCAGCAGTCCCGCGATCTCCGCGGCGACCCCCGGAGCGAAGCCCGTCTCCCGCACCTCGCCCTCGATGACGACCAGCTTCCACGGGTCAGGCAGGTTCACCGTCACCTTCGGGTGCGCGGCCGCCAGCCGCCGGTGCAGCGTCTCCGGGCTCCCGCCGTAGACCAGCTTCTCCTCGAACCAGATCCCGTCCAGCGGCGTCACGTGCGGACTCCGCCCCGGCCTCTCGAACGCGAACCAGAACTGCTTCGCCTCGACCAGCCGCTGTCGTACGTCCTCCCACGCCAGCAGCTCGCTCGGCGTGCCATAGCCCTTCGGGAACCGAACCTGTTCTGTACGCATGCGGCTCACTCAACCACCGGCCATCCCCTGCCGACCCGACCGTTCTTGCGCACTGCGACCTGGAGGGCGAGCGGCTCGTCTGCCGCTCGCGACGACCAGCACCACGAGCATCACGGGCACGACCACCGTCCACGAGGTCGGCAGCAGAGCTGCGGCACAGCCGAGCGTAGTGAGCACGAACCCCGGCCTCGGACGCGACGGCAGCAGCAGCGTGCCGGCCAGGACCAACACTCCGCCACCGACGAGCGTGCCGAACCAGAACAGCAGGCCGCCGTCGCCGCTGCGTACGACCCGAACGGTCTCCGCCGCGCCCGCCGCGAGCAGCAGGCAGCCGAGGAACAGGCCGTACCACCACACCCAGCCTCGCCGCCTCATCATCGGACCTCTTCGCGCCAGACGAGCCCGAGGAGAGCGTCGGGCGGAACATCCCCCACGATCCGCAGGCTCACGGTGTGCGCCTCACCGGGCGTCAGGACAAGCCCTGGCCCGCCGTTGCCGAGGGTCAGCCCGGTCTCGGGCCGGCCGTCGACGTAGACCTGCACCTCCTGGGTGCCCGATCCCGAGGTGTACCAGCCCACCTCGACAGGGCGGGTCCGGGAGGAGTACGTCGAGGAGAGGACTCGAGCGCCCGGCATGGACTCCTCACGCCTGACCAGGCGGAACTCGCTTCCGCCGTCCATCTCGAGAGCCTGGACCTGGTGGCCGGCGACCGTGGCGGCGGGTGCGGGCAGCCGGTAGACCGCGGCTCCGATCTGCCCGTCCACGGGTGGTGCCTTCTCGCGTCCGGACGTGCTGGTCAACCAGAGTCGGAGGGTGTGCTCGCCCTTGACCGGGTGTTCCGGTCCGAACTGGTAGGCGATCCATCGACCCGAGAGGAGTGGCACGTCGCACGGCAGCTCTCCCGGCTCTCCGTCGTCCATCGCGACGTGCAGGGTGTATCTGCTGCCCACGCCCTCACAGACGGCCCGCCACTCGGTGTTGCGGGAGGCCTCGGCGGTGAACACCATCTCGCTTCGTCCGGTGGCGACCTCGGCGTCGATCAGGGTCCGGCCGGCGAACGCCTCGACGAACAGGTCGCTCGTCGGGCCGGGCGGAGTCACGACCGGTGCGGTGCGGTCGAACGGGTTCACCCCCAGAGCGGCCAACCCGGCTGCGGGCAGGACGATCGCCACCACCGCCGCCACGACCAGTGCACGACGAACCCGGATCCTGGCCGCCCGTCGCCGGACCGCCGCACCCCGGCCGACGACCCCGGTGTCCTCGATGGCGTCGGCGTGCGCGCGCAACGTGTCCTGAAGCTGCTGGATGCTCATCGCGCCGCCTCCCCGTGCGTCTCCTGGGCCAGTGCGTCGTCGAGGCGCAGCTTGGCCAGTGCCTTCACCCGCTGGCTCTTCACCGTGCCGATCGAGCAGCCGAGCAACCGAGCCGTCTCCGCTTCGCTGAGGTCCTCGACGTACCGCAGCACGATCACCGCCCGCTGTCTTCTCGGCAACCTGCCCAACGCCGTCCACAGGTCGTGAGTCGCCGCACGGTCCTCGTCGTACTCGGCCTCCGGCAGCTCAGAGGTCGGCCGCTCGTCGTTCCACCTGCGGCGCCACCAGGTGGCGTAGGTGTTGACGAGGATCTTGCTCACGTACGCCGCCGGATCGCCGTCGATCCGCGACCAGGACAGCCACGCCTTCACCAGCGCCGTCTGCAGAAGGTCCTCCGCGCGCCCCCGGTCGTGGGTCAGCAAGTAGGCGGTCCGCAGCAGCCGCGTGGAGCAGGCCTCGACGAAGTCGTCGAACTCCCGCGCAGCTCCCGCTCCGCTCCACTTCCCCGAGACCTGGGTCGCATCCACGTCCCCTCCCCGCTCGTCGCCCCCGACGAGGCGCCCCTATCAAGGACGACCACCTCGACCCCGGGAAAGGTTGTCCTCCATCGAGGGTAGGACGTCGCGGGCCCGGCGGCTCGACCGGCGGGGCAGCTACTTCTTGTCGGTCGAAGCCTGAGTGGTGGAGAGCGCAGCGACGAAGGCTTCCTGAGGGACCTCGACGCGACCGACCATCTTCATCCGCTTCTTGCCCTCCTTCTGCTTCTCGAGCAGCTTGCGCTTGCGCGAGATGTCGCCGCCGTAGCACTTGGCGAGGACGTCCTTGCGGATGGCGCGGATGTTCTCACGGGCGATGACGCGGGCGCCGATGGCGGCCTGGATGGGCACCTCGAACTGCTGCCGAGGGATGAGCTCCTTGAGCTTGCCGGCCATCATCACGCCGTAGTTGTAGGCGGCGTCGCGGTGGACGATGGCGGAGAAGGCGTCGACGGGCTCGCCCTGGAGCAGGATGTCGACCTTGACCAGGTCGGCGGCCTGGTCGCCGGAGAACTCGTAGTTGAGCGAGGCGTACCCCTTGGTCTTCGACTTGAGCTGGTCGAAGAAGTCGAAGGCGATCTCGCCCATCGGCAGGACGTAGCGCATCTCGACGCGGTCCTCGGAGAGGTAGTCCATCCCCTGCAGGGTTCCGCGCTTGTTCTGGCACAGCTCCATGATCGTGCCGATGTAGTCGGACGGCGCCAGGATGGTGGCGTTGACGACCGGCTCGCGGACCTCGTTGATCTTGCCCTCGGGGAACTCCGAGGGGTTGGTCACGATGTGCTCGGTGCCGTCCTCCATGACCACGTCGTAGACCACGTTGGGCGCGGTCGAGATCAGGTCGAGGTTGAACTCGCGCTCGAGCCGGTCGCGGGTGATCTCCATGTGGAGCAGGCCGAGGAAGCCGCAGCGGAAGCCGAAGCCGAGGGCGCCGGAGGTCTCCGGCTCGTACGTCAGCGCAGCATCGTTGAGCTGCAGCTTGTCGAGCGCCTCGCGCAGGTCGGGGTACTGGTCGCCGTCGATCGGGTAGAGCCCGGCGAAGACCATCGGGTTGGGGTGGGAGTAGCCACCGAGCATCTCCTCGGCGGGCTTCCCGTTGTTGGTGACGGTGTCACCGACCCGCGACTGGCGGACATCCTTCACGCCGGTGATCAGGTAGCCCGTCTCGCCCACGCCGATGTGGTCGGCCTTGACCGGCTCCGGGGAGATGACCCCGAGCTCGAGCATCTCGTGGACGGCACCGGTCGACATCATCTTGATCTTGTCGCGGTGCTTCAGCGAGCCGTCGAAGACCCGGACGTACGTCACGACGCCGCGGTAGGTGTCGTAGACCGAGTCGAAGATCAGTGCCCGCGCGGGCGCGTCCGGGTCGCCCACCGGCGGCGGGGTCTCGGAGACGATGTGGTTGAGCAGGTCCTCGACACCGACCCCGGTCTTGGCCGAGACCTGGAGCACGTCCTCGGGCTCGCAGCCGACGAGGTTGGCCAGCTCCAACGCGTACTTCTCGACATTCGCCGAGGGCAGGTCGATCTTGTTGAGCACCGGGATGATGTGCAGGTCGGCACCCATCGCCAGGTAGAGGTTGGCCAGGGTCTGCGCCTCGATGCCCTGGGCCGCGTCGACGAGCAGGATCGCCGCCTCGCAGGCCTGCAGGGACCGGGAGACCTCGTAGGTGAAGTCGACGTGGCCGGGGGTGTCGATCATGTTGAGGACGAACGTCTCGCCCTCGTTCTCGCCCTCGGTGACCGTCCACGGCATCCGCACGGCCTGGGACTTGATCGTGATCCCGCGCTCGCGCTCGATGTCCATGCGGTCGAGATACTGCGCCCGCGCGGCGCGCTCGTCGACCACACCGGTCAGCTGCAGCATCCGGTCGGCCAACGTCGACTTGCCGTGGTCGATGTGGGCGATGATGCAGAAGTTGCGGATGATCGCCGGGGGCGTGGAGCCGGGCTTCGGGGCAGCACTCATGATGGGGGCCATCCTCCCACGCTCAGTACTGGTGGAACCAAAGCGGCAGCTGCACCGACTCGCCCGGGCAGGTCACGTTGCGGTCGCGGCCGGCCTCGAGCCACTGCACGATCACCGCGGCACCGCCCTGGAACATCCAGTCGCCGTCGCAGCGCTCCAGCGCCGCGGCCCGCGACGTCTCGCCCGCCGGGCGCCACTCGGGCAGCTGCAGCTGCAGGTCGCCGACGATCGGTGTCCACAGCCCCTCGATCGAGTAGACCCCGACCCGTATCCCGGCGTCCTGGTAGCCGGCCACGGCGCCCTGGACCACCGCCTGGTTGGCCGCGACGTCGTCGGACCACTCCCAGTCGGGGACCGGCTCGACGTCGAGCCACACCGAGGGTGACTCCAGCCCGGCACGCTCCATCTGCTCGAGGTTCCACCGAGCCTGCTGGTAGCCGACGTTGGTCAGCCGGCCGATCCTCGTCTCCGGGTCGCCGGGACCGTCCTCGCCGTACTCGCGGAGCGTGGCGGCCTCGGGATAGGAGACGACCGCGTAGGCGGAGGTCATCACCTTGTTCGTCCTGGCCCACTCGACCTGCGAGGCCAGGCACGGGTTGGGGGTGAACGCCGGGCCGTTGGTGAGCCCGATGATCACGTACTCCGCCGAGTCGAGCGGCATCGGCAGCCCCAGCGTACGGCGCTCCTTGATGCCCATCCCCTCGGGACACTGCGGCCAGCTCAGGTCACCGCCCTCGACGATCCCGCGGTCCTGGGCGGGTGCGACGGACGGGATGTCGAGCGACTCCAGCGCACGCGGCGCCTGGCTGGACCGCGTCTCCGACTCGGGCGCCGCGGGGACCGACGGCGACTCGGCCCCGGCAGGCGGCTCGGCGGCGCAGCCGAACAACGCCGGCGCCACCAGGAGCAGCAGCGCAGCGGCGTACGTCTTCTTTCTTGCCCACATCACCGCAGATACTGCCAGCCGGATCCCAGCGGGTCACGTCGCTCACGTGTTCACCGGCACGACCCGCGGAACTCACCGGTAGTTCTGCCGGAATCGGCAGGTTTGGCTCATGACCCCACTCAACCGCCGCTCCGTCCTCGGCCTCGGTGCCGCCGCCGGTGCCGGACTCGTCATCCCCACGACCGCTGCAGCCGCTCACGCCGCCCGCGCGGTCCCCATCTCTGCTCCCGCCTTCCTACGCGGCAACCGCCCGACCCTCACCCACGGCGTCCAGTCGGGCGACGTCGGCGCCCGAGGCGGGGTGCTGTGGAGCCGCGCGGACACGACCTCGCGCCTGGTCGCGGAGATCTCGACGGACGAGTCGTTCCGCCGGGCGCGTCCGGTCGGCGGCCCCGTGGTGACGGGACGCAGCGACTTCACCGGCGAGCTGAAGGTCGACGGCCTCGAGGCGGGGCGCGACTACTTCTACCGGGTCCGTGCCGTCGACCCCGACGACCCGCGCCGTGGCAGCGCCTGGGAGATCGGCCGGCTGCGTACGGCACCGAGCAGGCGCCAGGACATCCGGTTCCTGTGGTCCGGCGACATCGCCGGCCAGGGCTGGGGTGCCAACCCCGACTTCGGCGGCTTCCGGATCGCGCCCGCGATGGCGGCGCGCGAGGCCGACTTCTTCCTGAGCTCGGGTGACAACGTCTACGCCGACGGCCCGGTCACCGCGACCGTGACCCTCCCCGACGGGCGGGTCTGGAACAACATCGTCACCGAGGAGAAGCACAAGGTCGCCGAGACGCTGACCGAGTTCCGCGGTCAGTACGCCTACAACCTGCTCGCCGACAACTGGCGTGCCTTCCTCGCCCAGACGCCGATCGTGGCGCAGTGGGACGACCACGAGGTCACCAACAACTGGTACCCGGGCGAGATCCTGCCCGACGACGGTCGCTACACCGAGCGCCGCGTGGACGTCCTGGCCGCCCGCGCGAAGCAGGCCTTCCACGAGTACATCCCGGTCGGCACCGCCTCCCCCGACCCGGACGGCCGGATCTACCGCAAGCTCTCCTACGGCCCGCTGATGGACCTCTTCGTCCTCGACATGCGCACCCACAAGGACGCCAACACGACCAACGCGGAGCCGACCGCCGACGGTGGCGTTCTCGGCGAGCGCCAGACCGCGTGGCTGCTGCGCGAACTGGCCGCCTCCCGCGCCACCTGGAAGGTCATCGCCGCCGACCTGCCGATCGGGCTGGTCGTCCCCGACGGCCCGCTGCAGGAGGGCATCTCCCAGGGCGACGGCGGCGCCCCGCTGGGCCGCGAGCTCGACATCGCCAAGGTGCTCACCGGGCTCAAGCGCCTCGGCATCCGCAACCACGTCTGGCTGACCGCCGACGTCCACTACACGGCCGCGCACTCCTACCACCCCGACCGCGCGGCCTACCAGGACTTCGACCCGTTCTGGGAGTTCGTCTCCGGTCCGCTCAACGCCGGCGCCTTCGGCCCGAACAAGCTCGACGCCACCTTCGGCCCGACCGCCGAGTTCGTGGCCGCTCCCCCGGCCGCGAACACCTCACCCGCCGACGGCTTCCAGTTCTTCGGTGAGGTCGAGATCGACGGACGTACGCAGCAGCTCACCGTCACCCTCCGCGACATCGACGGCGGGGCTCTTTTTACGAAGACGCTGGACCCGAGTTTCCGTTAGGGTCTCCGGGCTAGGGCGTGTCTGTTGTGAAGACACGCCCTAGTCGTCTCCCGTTCGGGCCCAGGAGGACCAGCAGACCCATGACCGAAATTCATGTCGTCCCCAAGGACATGAAGGCATCCATCACGGTCGCCACAGATGCCGAGAGCAACGTACGCAAAGCCGATTCCGCCGGCTATCTGAGCAAGGCGGGCGCGGCGGTCCCGGGGGCGGAGTCGGTCGGCTACATGTCCGAGCTCGGCACCCGCTGGACCGACGAGACCAAGGCTGCGGCCGACAGCTCCCAGAAGCTCGCCGCGGAGACCCAGAAGGCGCTCGACGAGTTCGAGGCAGCCGACAAGGCCGCCCGCGAGAAGGGCGGAAAGGTCATGGGCCCCAACTGATGGCGATCACCTTCGGCCAGGTCAAGACCTGGAAGGCGGCGCCCCTGGGCGATGCCGGTGACGGGCTCAAGGTCGACCTCCGCAAGCTGGAGACCAGCCGCGACGAGCTCGAGGCCAACGGCGTGGCCAAGTCCTGGACCGGCGCCGCCGCCGACGCGGCCCGTGGCCACCGCGACGCCCTGGTGGCCCAGCTGAGCAGCCACATCACCGGCAAGCAGCAGATGCAGAAGGCGCTCTACGCCGCCGAGCCCGAGGTCGAGGCCATCGAGCGTCTGGTGCAGGGGATCCTGGACCGGGCCAAGACCAACGAGTTCACCGTCGGCGACGACGGCTCGGTGACCAGCACCGCCACCCCGCCGCAGTTCAAGAGCCGTTTCGAGGCCGAGGAATGGGGCAACAGCCGCCAGAACATCGCCCAGGAGCTCGCCGACGACATCACCGACGCCCTCGCCAAGGCGGCCGGCGTGGACCAGCTCCTCACCGACGGCATCCCGACCGGCACCGACCAGGGTCTCGACCAGACCCGCGACCAGCGCGGGATGGCTTCCCCCGCGACCGCCGAGCGGTGGGCCCAGCTCACCGATGACGAGAAGCGGGCGATCATCGACCAGAAGATCAAGGAGCTGGCCGATGAGTACGGCCTCGAGGTCGACGACATCATCTGGGACGGCTCGCTCGGCAGCACCAACGGCTCTTGGAGCGAGGGCGAGCGCACCGTACGGCTCAACCCGAACAACCTCGACAACCCCGACATCCTGCACACCGTGGCTCACGAGCTGCGCCACGCGCGCCAGCACGAGGCGATCAGGGACAACAACGACTTCCAGTTCTGGTGGGAGGACGACCCCTTCGACATGCATGAAGAGGACGGCATCACCGAGGAGCAGGCCGAGGAGTGGGAGGACAACTTCGACGACTACAAGCCCTCCGACCAGGACTTCGACGCCTACTACAACCAGCCCGTCGAGGCCGATGCGCGCAAGTCCGGCCGCGAATATCTCGACAACCTGACGCCCGCTGAGCTCGACCGTCTCCTGAAGGAGTCGAAATGACGACGTACGCCGATCTGGTCACCGCCTACCTCGACGCCCCCGGCCCCGAGACGCTGGCGCCGCTGCGCCGCGCGGTGCGCAACTCCGCCAACTTCACCGTCGATCTCGACCTGGCCCCGATCGACAAGCTGCTGGCCGACGGCGCCTACGCCGAGGCCGCGACCGCGCTGCGGGCGCTCATGCCCGGTGCGATCTTCAGCCCGTCGGCCCACCTGCGTCTGGCGACGGCGCTGGAGCGCTCCGGTGAGGGGCGCTCGGCCGCCCGCGAGCGCCAGGTGGCCAGCGCTGCCCTGCGGAGCATCCGGGCGACCGGCGACGGCAGCGCGGAGCACCCCTGGACGGTGCTCCGGATCAACGACGAGTACGACCTGCTCCGCGCCCTCGACAAGGTGCCCGGCCGACAGGATCTCCTCGAGGCCGGCGGGCGACGGATCGACCGCCACACCTGCACCGACGGCACCGTCGCCCATTTCGACGCGACCGCGCTCGTCTGATGGCGATCACGTTCGGCCAGGTCAAGACCTGGAAGGCGGCGCCGCTCGGCGACGCGGGCGACGGGCTCAAGGCCGACCTCCGCCTGCTGGAGAGCAGCCGCGACGAGCTCGAGGCCAACGGCGTGGCCAAGTCCTGGACCGGCGCCGCCGCCGACGCGGCCCGTGGCCACCGCGACAGCCTCGTCAAGGATCTCAGTAGCCACATCACCGGCAAGCAGGAGATGCAGAAGGCCCTCTACACCGCCGAGGCCGAGGTCGAGGTGATCGAGCGTCTGGTCCAGGGCATCCTCGACCGGGCCAGGACGAACGAGTTCACGGTCGGCGACGACGGTTCGGTGACCAGCACCGCCACCCCGCCGCAGTTCAAGAGCCGTTTCGAGGCCGAGGAGTGGGGCAACAGCCGCCAGAACATCGCCGAGGAGCTCGCCGACGAGATCGAGAAGGCGCTGGCCAAGGCCGTCGGCGTCGACGCGATCCTCGCCCGCGGCCTGCCGACCGGCATCGACGAGCAGGGCGACGAGTACGGCAACATCGACCCGGCCATCGCGGAGAAGTGGGAGACGCTCACGATCGAGGAGCGCAAGGCCGTGCTCGAGGAGATGGTCAAGAAGATCGCCGCGGAGAGCGGCGTCGACATGCCCACCATCGACTGGGACGACCTGGGCAACGACACCTGGGACGACGGCAGCATCACCTACGGCTACTGGAACGACGAAGAGCCCACGATGGCGCTCAATCCCAACGTGCTCGACGACCCCGGCCAGCTGATCAACACCGTGGCTCACGAGGTCCGCCACGGCCGGCAGCACGAGGCCATCGACGACATGAACGACTGGCAGTTCTGGTGGGAGGACGACCCCTTCGACGAGCACAAGGCCGACGGGATCACCGAGCAGCAGGCCGAGGAGTGGGAGGACAACTTCGACGACTACAAGAGCACCGACAACGGCGCCACCTTCGACGAGTACTACAACCAGCCGGTCGAGGTCGACGCCCGCAACTCCGGCCGCGACTACCTGAACAACCTCACCGAGGAGGAGTTCAACCGGATCCTGGAGGAGTCGCGATGACGACGTACGCCGACCTGGTCACCGCCTACCTCGACGACCCCGGCCCCGAGACCCTGGGGCCGCTTCGGCGCGCGGTCCGTGGCTCCGCGAGCTTCACCGCCGACCTCGACCTCGGCGAGGTCGACCGGCTGCTCGCCGACCGCGCCTATGACGAGGCCGTGACCGCGCTGCAGCGGGTCATGCCGGGGGCGATCTTCAGCCCCTCGGCCCATCTGCGGATGGCGACCGCGCTGGCGGGTTCCGGCGAGGAGCGGGCCGCGGCGCGGGAGCGGCAGGTCGCCCGGGCTGCGCTGCGCAGCATCCGCTCCACCGGCGACGGCAGCGAGCAACATCCCTGGTCGGTGCTGCGTATCAACGACGAGTACGACATGCTCCGAGCTCTCCACAAGGTCCGGGACCGCCAGGACCTCGTCGAGACCGGCGGCCGTCGACTCGACCGCCTCACCTGCACCGACGGCACCGTCGCCCACTTCGACGTGACCTCGATCGCCTGACAGACGCTCGCCCCATATCTTCGCGAAGGACCGATGAAACCCCGAACGTACGCCCTCAGTGTCCCGCTCATCGGCGTGCTCGCCGCCGCGCTCCTGGCCGGGTGCGCCGGCGACCCCGACCGGGACGGCTGCGACATCTCGGCGCTGGAGACGGCCGGTGACTCGATCAGCCTGGCCGCCGCGGTGGCGCCCTCGCGGCTGGTCGCCGGCTCGCTGACCGCCGGTGCCGACGGGAAGTACGTCGTCGCCAGCTGCACCGACGGCACGTGTCGCTGGAACGCCGGCGGCGGTGCGTACGAGCCGATCTCCGAGACCAGCTACGGCGCCATCAGCCCGGACCTCACGCTGGTCGCGCGGAAGGTCGGCTGCTCGGACATCGCGCTGGTCGAGGTGGACAGCGACGAGGAGGTCCAGCGGCTCGAGGGCCTGCCGAACCCGAAGGTCACCGATGCGAGCCCGGTCGGCGAGATCGCGTTCAGCCCCGACGGCGAGCTCGTGGCCGGTGCCGGGCTCGAGGGTGACCTGATCGTCTGGTCGGTCGAGGACGGTGACGAGGTGGCGAGCGCCGACCTCGGCAACGGCATCGGGTCGATCTCGTTCAGCCCGGACGGCACGCAGCTGGCGGTCGCCTCCGGCGACGGCGTGGCGATCCTCGAGGCCGAGTCGGGCGACGAGGTGGACACCCTCGCGGCCGCACGCGGCGCCGACCCGATCTGGAGCCCCGACGGCCGCTGGATCTCCGGCGTCACCTCCGAGGGGTACCCGACGGTCTGGGACGCCACGACGTTCGAGGCCGTCGAGACGCTGCCCGGCCAGCCGGCCACGGCGGTCGCCTTCTCGCCGGACTCCCGGTCGCTGGCCGTCACCGCCGACCCCGGCGACGTCCGGCTGATGCTGTGGGCACCCGCCGCGCTGGGCGGCTCGGGCGGGTCCCGCGAGATCGCACAGGCACCGGCGATGACCTCGAAGGTGATCTTCAGTCCCGATGGCAAGACCCTCTACACCGCGTCGGCCCGGGAGGGCCTCGCCGCCTGGGACGTCGCCACCGGGAAGCCCGCGGGAACGTTCGACCAGCCGCCGATGCCCTGAAACCCGGTGGTCGAGCTCGTCGAGACCACCCCTGGCGCATCCTGGCCGGCGTACACAAGGATGTCGGGGTGAGCGCGATCCCGACGAACATCCCGCACGGACAGACCGCCCGCCGCCTGGAGTGGCCCCACCTGCCCCCGTTCCTGCGGGCCTCGATCGAGAAGCGGCTCGGCGGTGGCCCGGTGGTCTCCGCGCAGTCGCACGGGGCCGGCTTCACGCCGGGGTTCGCCTCGGTGCTGACCTGCCAGGACGGCTCCCAGCACTTCGTGAAGGCCGCCTCCGCCAAGGCGCAGCGTGACTCCGCGGCACTCCACCGCGAGGAGGCGGCGAAGCTGAAGAAGCTCGCCGGCTGGATCCCCAGCCCGAAGCTGAAGTGGTTCGACGACGGCGAGTGGGTGGTTCTGGCCTTCGAGTACGTCGAGTCGCGGCTGCCGTCGCGGCCGTGGACGTCCTCGGACCTGGAGGTCGTGTCGCGGGCGCTGGTCGAGACCGCCGCCGCACTCACCCCGGCCCCGGGTATCGGCTGGCCCACCTTCGCCGAGGAGCACGCCTCGTACCCTGCCTTGTGGGACCGGGTCGCCGGCTACCCGCACGCCGACCGGGCGGCCGCTCTCGCGGCAGGCTTCGCGGAGCACACGGCCGGCGAGACGCTGGTGCACCTGGACGTACGCGACGACACCATCCTCATCCGGCCCGACGGTGGCGTGCTGCTGCTCGAGTGGACCTGGCCGGTGCTCGGCGCCGACTGGATCGACTCGCTCCTGCTGCTGATCGGTCCGCGCGGCGACGGTCTCGACGCCGAGGCGTTCCTGGCCGAGCATCCCTTGCTGTCCAAGGCGGACCCGGAGGCCATCGACTCGGTCCTCGCGCTCTTCGCCGGCTACTTCCTCGCCGCCGCCGACCAGCCCGTGAAGACGACCTCGCCCCACCTCCGCAGGATGCAGCGGTGGCAGGGCGAGGTGTGTCTGGACTGGCTGGCGGAGCGTCGGGCGTGGGATCAGGAGCCGGCGTAGAACGCGTCGATGCGCTCCTTCTCCCGCTCCTCGACGACGTTGCGCTTCACCTTGAGCGACGGGGTGAGCTCGCCGCGCTCGACGGTCAGGTCGTGCTCGAGGATCTCCCACTTCTTGATGGTCTCCCAGCGGTTGAGGCTGGCATTGAGCTCGTCGACATAGCCGCCGATCAGCTCACGAACCTGCGGCGAGGTGACGATCTCCTCGTAGGACTTCCCCTCCAGGCCATTGGCAGCGCCCCAGGCGGTGATGGACTCGGGGTCGAGGGCGATCAGCGCGCTGACGAAGTTGCGGTTGGCACCGAAGACGAGGAACTGGCTGGTGTAGGGGCACAGCGCGGCGAACTTCGACTCGATCGCCGGCGGCGCGACGTACTTTCCGCCCGAGGTCTTGAACAGCTCCTTGATCCGGCCGGTGATGGTGATGTAGCCCTCCTCGTCGATCGAGGCCTTGTCGCCGGTGTGGTACCAGCCCTCGGCGTCGAGCGCCTTGGCGGTCTCCTCGGGGAGGTTGTGGTAGCCCGGCATCACGTGCGGGCCGCGGATGAGCAGCTCGTCGTTCTCGCCGATCTTCACCTCGCTGCCCGGGAACGCCTTGCCGACCGTGCCGAGCTTGTTCTCCTCCAGGGTGCCGACGGACGCGCCCGCGGCGTTCTCCGTCGAGCCGTAGCCCTCCATGATGAGGATCCCGGCAGCCCGGAACCACTCGGCGATGTCGCGGTTGAGCGGGGCGGAGCCGGAGATGAAGAAACGTACGCGGCCACCGAAGCGGTCACGGACCTTGCTGAGCACGAGCTTGTCGAGCACGGCGTGCTTGAGGGCCATGCCGGTCGGCACGGACTTGCCCTCGCGCAGCAGCCGGTCGCGGGCGATGCCGTTGGCGAAGGCGGCGTCGAAGAGCTTCTTCTTCACGCCACCGTCGTTCTCGACCATCATCATGATCCTGGCGTGGACCTTCTCGAAGATGCGCGGGGCGGCACCCATGAAGGTCGGCTTCACGATCGCCAGGTTGTCGACGATCTTGTCCATCCGGCCGTCGATCGCGGTCGGGAAGCCGCACGCGATCTGGATCGAGAGCAGCACCTTGCCGAAGACGTGCGACATCGGCAGCCACAGGAACTGCAGGTCGTCGGGACCGAGCACGTCGCCCTGGACCCGGATGGCCTCGCCCTCGTAGACCCAGGCGCGGTGGAGCAGGCGCACGCCCTTCGGCCGGCCGGTGGTGCCGGAGGTGTAGACCAGGGTGGCCAGGTGGTCCGGGGTGATCTTGGCGGCGGTCTCCTCGATCAGGTCCGGGTGCTCGGCGAGGTACTTGTCGCCGATCGCCGCCAGGTCGTCCAGCCCGATGACCCGGTCGCCGTCGGTCGCGCCGTCGAAGGTGATGACCTTGACGATCTCGGGGAGGTCGGCGGCCCTCTCGGCGATCTTGGCGAGCTGGGTGTCGTCCTCGGCGAAGACGAAGCGGCACTCGGCGTCGCCGAGGATGTAGGCGGTGTCATCGACGTTGGTCGTCGGGTAGACCGTCGTGGTGGCGCCGCCGGCGAGCATCACCGCGAGGTCGGCGATGATCCACTCGTAGCGCGTGGTCGAGGCGATGCCGACCCGCTGCTCGAGCTCGAGACCGAGCGACACCAGGCCGGCGGCGAGGCGGCTGGCCTGGTCGCTGGCCTCCTTCCAGGTCAGCGACTTCCACTCTTCCCCGCCTGCCTCGGTCGTCGAGCCGACCACCGGATAGCGGAACGCCTCCGCGTCAGGGGTCGCCTTGACACGGTTGAGGAAATGAAGGGCGAAGTTCGCCGGCATCTCGTCGAGAAATGCAAGATCGATCGCGGACTGGGTCGGCATGATTCTCCTGGCCTGCAGTATTTGCGTGGGGGTGGCAATGGGCGGTGTGCACGAGAGGCGCCGCGCGGGGGACCTTAGACGCTCGAGTCGCGTCGCAACAGGGGTCCCGCCCGGAAATCTCGTGACCGAGATCACCACATCCTACCCCCGAGTAGCTACTGAGGGTACGGCGATTTGAGGCCACGCGACGCGTGTCTGTAATCTTGACCGCAAGCGTGTTCGCGTAGGCCTCTCCCCTCTCACTTTCCCCGAGGGGCCGGATTGAGAGCTCGCACCACCACACGTCGAAGCACTGGAGATCACTTACCCATGGCGAACATCAAGTCGCAGATCAAGCGCAACAAGCAGAACGAGAAGGCGCACGAGC
Source organism: Nocardioides luteus (assembly GCF_015752315.1). Classification (NCBI taxonomy): domain Bacteria; kingdom Bacillati; phylum Actinomycetota; class Actinomycetes; order Propionibacteriales; family Nocardioidaceae; genus Nocardioides; species Nocardioides luteus. Next base: position 1,362,858 of record NZ_JADOVJ010000001.1, on the reverse strand, counting down.
GCAACAAGGCCGTCAAGAGCGAGCTCAAGACCGTCATCCGCAAGTTCCACGCCGCCGCCGAGGCCGGCGAGAAGGACGCTGCGGTCGAGAACGCCAAGGTCGCCACCAAGAAGCTCGACAAGGCCGTCTCCAAGGGCGTCATCCACAAGAACCAGGCCGCCAACCGCAAGTCGGCGATCGCCAAGAAGGCTGCCTCTCTCTGAGGTAAGCCGCACCGAAGCCCCCGTCCTGTGTGACGGGGGCTTTCGCATTTGCCGAGACGTCAGTTCTGTCGGCCGAGTGGGCAGTTGTGGCGGCCGAGATTGCAGTTGTGGGGGCCGAAACTCGAGTTTCGGCCCCCACAAGTGCGGTTTCGGCCGCCAGAACTACGGTCTCGGCGTGCTGTGATCAGCGCTGGCGCAGGGCGGCGATGGTGAGGACGAGACGCTCGAGCGTGTACGCAGGGTCGCTGGCGGCGCCCTTGAGGTCGGCGTCGGCCCGGGCGACCGAGCGGAGGGCCTCGCCGATGGCTTCGCGCGACCAGCCGCGGGCGAGGCCGGCGATGGACTTCTGCTTCCAGGGCGGGGTGCCACTGTCGCGGATTCCGGCGACGTGGTTGGCGACGGTGCGGAGCTGGCCGGCCACGGCGGAGAGGACGTAGACCGGGGAGGAGCCGGTGTCGAGGGCCCAGCGGATCTCCTCGAGCGCCTTGACCCGGTCGCCGGAGATGATCGCGTCGGCGATCACATAGTTCTTCACCTCGGCCCTGCCGCCGAAGTATTGCTTCACGTGCTCCAGACCGAGTCGCTTCGCCTCGTTGTCGCCGGCGAGCTGGCTCGCCGCGGCCGCCAGGGCACGGAGATCCTGGCCGACCGCCTGGATCAGGAAGTCGGCGCCCTCCTCATCGAGGCTCGCTCCGTGGAGCCGCATCTCGGCCTTGACGAAGCTGCCGAACTCACGCGCCTTCAGCTCGACGGACTTGTGCTCGGTGACCTTCGGGAGCTTGCGGAGCTTCGCAAGCGTGCCGCTGCCCTTCTGTCCTCCTCCGTGGACGAGGATGAGCGCGACCTCCTCCGAGGGCATCCCGGCGTAGTCCACCAGGCCTGCCACGGACTCGTCGGGCAGGTTCTCCAGGTTGCGCACCACGACGCAGCGGATGCTCGAGAAGAGCGACGGGGCGCTCAGCTCGCCGAGCGTGGCCAGGGTCAGATCGGCGGCGGTCGCCTCGGAGATCTCCGCCTCGGCGTCATACTCCTTCACCGCGGCCTTCGCTGCCGCGACCGTGCGCTCCCCCAGGAACTCCTCCTTGCCCGTCACCAGCGTCACCCGGCCGAGGACATCGGCGGCCGACAGGTTTCCGGTGGGGCTCGGGGCGGAGGCGGTGCGTGCCATGCTCAAACCCTCCCACACGGCACCGACACTTATCGCGTCACCACGGCGGCCTCCCCTCCCGACTCGAGGACCGCGACCGAGCCGTCGCGGTCGGTGCGGTAGACCTCGGTGCCACTGTCCTCGAGCCCCCGGACCGTGGCCGTGGCGGGATGGCCGTAGTCGTTGCCGGCACCGACCGAGGTGAGCGCGACCTGCGCGTGCAGCGTACGCAGCCAGTCGAGGTCCTGGTAGCGCGAGCCGTGGTGGGGCACCTTGAGCACGTCGATGTCGAGACCGGCGAGGTCGTCGGCGAGCTGGTCCTGTCCCTCCGGCTCGATGTCACCGGTCAGCAGCAGGCGCAGACCGTGCGACTCGACGAGGAGGACGACGCTCGCGTCGTTGGCCGTGGAGCCGTCTCCGGGTCCGCGGGTGTCGGAGCCTGCCGTCGGCCAGAGCACCTGGATCCGCACCTCGCCGATGGTCACCGTGGCTCCGTAGGGAGCCGGGACCGGCACCACTCCGGCCGCCCCGATGGCCTCGCCGAGGACCCGCACTCCCTCGGGCGGGTCCTGGAGGCGCGAGGTCCACAGCTCGCCCACCCGACGTCCGGCGAAGACACCCTCGACGCCGTTGACGTGGTCGGCGTGGAAGTGGGTGATCACCGCGAGCGGGACGTCGTCGACCTCGAGCCGGTCGAGGCAGTCGTCGACGAGGTCCGGGTCGGGGCCGGCGTCGACGACGACCGCACTCCCCGGCCCCGTACGCACCGCCAGCGCGTCTCCCTGCCCGACGTCGCACATCACCAGCACCCACCCTGCCGGCGGCCAGCCCGGGCTCGGCAGCCGCACCAGCGCCACGGCGAGCAGCACCAGGCATCCGGCGACGCCGGTGACCGGATGCCGAAGGACCCGTGGCGCCAGGAACGCGATCGCGGCACAGACGACGACCAGCACCACCAGGGCCAGCGGCCCCGTCGCCCAGCCGACCTCGGCGGTCGGCAGCCCGGCGCCGAAGCGAGCGACGGCGATGATCCAGGCGACGCACCAAGTCGCGAGCGTGCCCGCAACCATCCCGAGCGGATCCCACACCAGCCCGAGCAGACCTCCCAGCAGGCCGAGCACCGTCGCGGGTGCGACGGCGGGCTCGACGAGAAGGTTGGCGAGCACCGCGACGAGGCTGACCTGGCCGGAGATGGCGGCCACCACTGGCGTGCACGCCAGCTGCGCGGCGGCCGGAACCGCGATCGCCTCCGCGCACCACTGCGGCATCCACCGCCGCAGCGCATCACGCCATGGCGGTCCGAAGAGCAGGATGCCGGCGGTGGCCAGCACCGAGAGGGTGAACCCGACCGAGGTCGCCAGGCTCGGGTCGATCAGCAGGAGCCCGATCACCGCAGCGCCGAGTCCGCGCAGCGCTCGCTGGCGTCCGTTGTGCGTCATCGCCAGGAGCCCGACCGCACCCATTGCGGCGGCACGCACCACGCTCGGCTCGGTCCGCGCGAGCACGACGAACCCGAGGATGCCGAGCACCCCGACGGCGTACAGACCTCTCCCCCGCACCCCGGCCCACCGGGCGATGATGAGCAGGAATCCCACCACGAGGGTCAGATTGGTGCCCGAGACCGCGAGCAGGTGAGTGAGCCCGGTGGTGCGGAAGTCGTCGGCGAGGTCGTCGGAGAGCCCGGTGTCGTCACCGTCGACCAGGGCGGGAACCAGCGCGGCCTGGTCGGGTGGTCGGTGTGCCACCGCGTCCCGGATGGAGAGGCGTAGCTTGTCGGAGGCCCGCCACCAGAGCCCCGGACCGGCGACGACCCGTGGCTCCCCCGCGATGAGCAACGCAGACTCCTCGTGCGAGTCGCTCTTCGCCAGGCGACCGGTCGTCGCCACCGTCGCCCCCAGCGGGATGTCGGCCCACGCGTCGTCACCGAGCACCACCACCGGCGTACGCAGCCGGTAGACCACCCCGCGGCCCCTGATCTCCCGCACGCCGGCGCGCCGGAGCTGGTAGGTCGCATGCTGGCCGGTCACCTCCTTCGGGTCGGTCGTGACGGTGGCGATCACCCGCACCTGCGCCTCTCGCGCCGCCAGCTGCGCGACCGGGTTGTCGCTGACCCGGGCGGCGTGCAGTCCCGAGACGATCGCAGTGCCGGCGATCATCAGCACCAGGGCCAGCACCGTCGACCGGCGCTGGCGGACCGCCCAACCGCCACCGATGCCGAGGACGGCGGCGAGCAGCGCCAGCAGGACCATGCCGGACCGTCCGCCTGCCGCGACGACCGGCCCGGCCAGCGCCCCCGCCCAGGCACCGGCCCCGAGAAGCGGCAGTCGCAGATCGTTCACAACGTGACCAGCGGTTCCAGGGAGTCGAAGGTCTTCGGTCCGATCCCGTCGACCTCGAGCAGCTCGTCGACCGAGGTGAACGCGCCGTTGGTGGTGCGCCAGTCGATGATCGCCTGCGCCGTCACCGGCCCGACCCCTGGCAAGGTCTCCAGCTCCTCCATGGAGGCGGCGTTGAGACTCACCCCAGCCCTTGGCGGCGCCCCTGCCACCGGACCACCGGAGCCGGGCGCAGCAACACCCGCTCCGCCGGCCGGCACCCCGACCACGATCTGCTGCCCGTCGCTGAGCAGGGCTGCGAGGTTGAGACCGGCGAGGTGTTTGTGGGACGCCCCACCGGCTGCTTCGACGGCATCCACCACCCGCGAGCCGACCGGCAGCACGACGATGCCTGGCTTGGGCACCTTGCCCTCCACATCGACCGTCACCGTCCCTGCCGACGCCCCATCCGACGGCACCGCGGCGACGCTCCCCGGCGCGGCCGAGCCGGTCGGCAGGGACACCAGCGGGGAGGCCGACGGCGACGCCCGGGCGGCTGGAACCACCTCGGGATCGGCCCGGATCATCCACCAGCAGGCCACCGCCAACCCCGCGACCAGCACCAGCGAGACCACCACCAGATGCCACGGACCGAGGCTCACCCGCCCGCGCAGCGGCTCCGGCAGCATCGCGTCGGGTGAGATCACGACCTGCCGCCGGGACGCGTGCCGCCCCGGGACCGGCACCAGCGGATCCAGCTCCGCGGTGTCGGTCGCAGCCGGCCCGTCCCACCACGGCGGCTGCCAGTCGTCCTCACCCTCGTCCGCCTCCCCCGGCGGGTCGAGCTCGGCACGCAGCTGCTCCAGCCGCCGGGCGACGGCATCGGCATGATCGGTGGTCGGTCGGGTGCGCATGCGGCCGAAACTATGCGCCCGCGCCGACGGTTCCGAGCGCGATTTCGGCGCCTGTGGAGAACCCGATCCTGAACCATCCCTGTGGACGGCAACCGGCCCGAGATCAGGCCGAGATCAGCCCAGGATCAGAGCCGAGGCCCCACGACGACCGCGACACACCCCGGCCCCACGTGCGCACCGAGCACCGCACCCAGCTCCCCGACGCGTACGTCTCCGTCGATCTTGCCGTCGAGCTCGGCGCACAGCCCCTCGGTCATCGCCGCTGCCCGGTCCGGGCTGCCCAGGTGGGCGACCACGACCTCGACGGCGTCGGCGTCCTCGGCAGCCTCGAGCCCGAGCGCCTGGAGCCGGGCGATCGCCCGCTCAGCCGTACGCACCCGCTCGTGCGGCACGACACGCCCCTCCTCGATCGTGAGCAGCGGCTTGACCGCCAGCGCCGTCCCGAGCAGCGCGGCGGCAGCGCCGATCCGCCCGCCACGGCGCAGGTACTCGAGCGTGTCGACGTAGAAGTAGGAACGCGTCGCCGCGACCCGCTCCAACGCGGCCGCCTTCGCCTCGGCCGCGCTGCCGCCACGACCGGCGACAGCAGCGGCGGCCATCACCGCGAACCCGACCCCGGGGCCGACCAGCCGCGTGTCCACCGTGATCACCGGCACCGGAGCCTCGCGCGCGGCGAGCATCGAGGACTCGCACGTCGCGCTCAGCTCCGCGGACAGGTGGATGGAGACGATCTCGTCGAACCCCTCGGCCGCGAGCTTCGCGTAGACCTCCCCCAGGAGTGCCGGCGACGGTCGAGAGGTCGTCACCGTCCGGTGCGCTGCCAGTGCCGTCAGCAGCGCCTGCGGCGACGTCTCCTCCACCCCGTCGTCGTACGACGTCCCATCCACGATCACCTGCAACGGCACCGATGTGATCAGCTCCGTGGCATCCCCGAGATCGGATGGAAGCATCGCGGTCGAGTCGGTCACGATCGCTACCCGGGCCATGCCCGAAGCCTACAGATCGACCCATCGCGACGGCACCACGAGCCGACCCGATGTGATCAGACGACGATGTTGACCAGCTTGGGCGCGCGGACGATGACCTTGCGTACGGTCTGGCCCTCGATCGCGGCGGCGATCGAGGGGTCGGCCAGGGCGGCGGCCTCGAGGTCGGCCTCGGAGATCGAGGGCGAGACCTCCAGGCGCGCACGGACCTTGCCCTTGATCTGCACGACGGCGGTCACGGAGTTCTCGACGAGCAGGTGGGGCTCGACCGTGGGCCACGCGGCTCGCGCGACCGTCGGCTCGTGCCCCAGACGCTCCCACATCTCCTCGGCGGTGTAGGGCGCGACCAGCGAGAGCAGGATCGCGACCGTCTCCGCGGCCTCACGTACGGCAGGGTCGGCGGGGCCGACACCGGAGTCGATCGCCTTCCGGGTGGCGTTGACCAGCTCCATCACCCGAGCCACGACCACGTTGAACCGGTAGGACTCGATCAGCTGCTCGGCCTCGGCGACCGTCTTGTGGGTGACCCGGCGCAGCGCCACGTCGCCGTCGTCGAAAGACACACCCGGCTCCGAGGTGACGTCGCCCGCCAGGCGCCAGGCCCGCTGCAGGAACTTCGCCGAGCCACCCGGCGAGACGTCGGCCCAGTCGATGTTGTCCTCCGGCGGGGAGGCGAAGACCAGCGTCAGCCGGGTCGCGTCGACGCCGAACTCCTCCAGCACGTCCGACAGGTTCACGCCGTTGCCCAGGGACTTCGACATCTTCTTGCCGCCGTTGATGACCTTGCCCTGCGACAGGTAGGCCGAGAACGGCTCGTCCCAGTCGATCAGGCCGATGTCACGCAGCGCCTTGGTGAAGAAGCGGGCGTACAGCAGGTGCAGCACCGCGTGCTCGTCGCCGCCCAGGTAGAAGTCGACCGGGCCCCACTCGCGGGCGGCCTCCGAGGAGAACGCCTGGGTCTCGTCGGTCGGCGACAGGTAGCGCAGGAAGTACCAGGACGAGTCGACGAAGGTGTCCATCGTGTCCGAGTCGCGCGTGGCTGGCCCGCCACACTTCGGGCACGACACGTTGACCCACTCCGTGGCGGCCGCCAGCGGCGAGACGCCCTTCGGCTTCAGGTCGGCGCCCTTCAGCTCCGGCAGCTGCACCGGCAGCTCGGCCTCGGGCACCGGCACCTCGCCGTCGACCGGGCAGTGGATGATCGGGATCGGCGCGCCCCAGTAGCGCTGCCGCGACAGCAGCCAGTCACGCAGCCGGTAGTTGATCGTGCCCTTGCCGTGGCCCTCGGCCTCCAGCTTCTCGATGATCTTGTGGATGCCGCTCGCCTTGTCGGCGACGCCCTCCAGCTCGGGCGAGTTCACGTACGCACCGTCACCGGCGGTCGCGACGTACGTCTCCTCGGGGTTGTCCGCGCCCGGCACGTCCACGACGCGGCGCACCGGCAGGTCGAAGGCCTTGGCGAAGTCCAGGTCACGCTGGTCGTGGGCCGGGACGGCCATGACCGCGCCGGTGCCGTAGTCGGCCAGGACGTAGTCGGCGGCCCACACCGGGATCTGCTCGCCGGTGACCGGGTTGGTCGCGGTGACGCCCAGGTCGACACCGGTCTTGGGACGGTCGGTCGCCAGCCGGTCGATGTCGGAGGCCTTGCGTACGTCCTCCAGGTAGCTCTCCAGCGCGGCGGCCCGCTCGGGCGCCACGATCTCGGCGGCCAGGTCCGCGTCGGCGGCGACGACCATGAAGGTCGCGCCGTACAGCGTGTCGGGACGGGTCGTGAAGACGGTGACCTTCTTGGTCTCACCCGAGGTCAGAGCGATCTCGAAGTCGACGTGCGCGCCCTCGGACCGGCCGATCCAGTTGCGCTGCATGTTGACGACCTTGCCGATCCAGGTGTCCTGCAGCTTGTCCAGGCCGTTGTACAGCTCCTCGGCATAGGCCGTCGTGCGGAAGTACCACTGGGTCAGGTCACGCTTGGTGACCGTCGCGCCGCACCGCTCGCACTCACCGTTGACGACCTGCTCGTTGGCCAGCACGGTCTGGTCGTTGGGGCACCAGTTGACCGGGGACTTCTTGCGGTAGGCCAGGCCGGCCTCGTACAGCTTCAGGAAGATCCACTGCGTCCACTTGTAGTACTCCGGGTCGGAGGTGTGCAGCCGACGCGACCAGTCGAAGGAGATGCCGTAGCGCTTGAACGACTCCGCCTGGGTCTCGATGTTGGCGTAGGTCCAGCCGGCGGGGTTCTCGTTGCGCTTGATCGCGGCATTCTCGGCGGGCAGGCCGAAGGAGTCCCAGCCGATCGGGTTCAGGACGTCGAAGCCCTTCAGCCACCAGTAGCGGGCCAGTACGTCGTGGAGCGCGGTCACCTCGGCGTGGCCCATGTGCAGGTCGCCCGAGGGGTAGGGGAACATCGTGAGCGCGTAGCGCTTCTCGGCCCCCGCACGCTGGCCCGCCTTGAACGGCTCCAGCTTCTCCCAGATCGGGCGCCACTTGTCCTGCAGCTCCACGACGTCGTACGTCGCCTGCTCGGCCTGCTCCTGCGTCATTGGTCTTTCGTCCTTGTCGAGTGTCGTGCGTCAAGACTGCTTCTGGAACAAAGCTCCGTAGAACTAAAAAGGCCCCTCACATGGAGGGGTAGCCGCGTGACCGGGGTGTGTCCCTCAGGGTCAGCGCGGCTGCCTAAGAAGCAGGACAGACATCTGCATGTGTCCAGGGTAGCCGACCACCGCCGCCAGCGTCATTCGCAGGCCCGCCATACTCCCGCGCCCGCCGCCGGTGACAGGGTCGAAGGCCTCTAGAAAGGCACTTTCGATAGGTCATGAGTTCTGCCCTGCGGATCGACCGACAGAAAATATGGCCAGAGGGGCCTTCACCTATTGCGACGGCAAGTTCCAGCGTGCCAAACTGGCGACGCTCCGCTGCTCGTGATGTCGGTCGTGAATGAGGACCCCCCCATCTCATCCAAGGAACGCTCCGAGCAGCGGAGTCCAAATCTTTGAGGCCCGGCGACGAAGTCGCCGGGCCTCACAACGTATGGGGGCAAGCCCCACACCTACGGCACCCGAGTGATCCATTCCCGCGCGCCGTGCTTACCAACAACCAGCGCGGCAGCCTCGTCGATCGTGGCCTGATCGAGCCCGACGTACGCAGCCCCGAAGCTCTGCTCGAACTCGGCCAGCAGCGCCTCGACGACCTTCTCGCGGCTGAGCCCGGTCTGGGAACGGATCGGGTCGACGCGCTTGGCCGCGCTCCTGGTGCCCTTGTCGGACATCTTCTCCCGGCCGATCCGGAGCACCTCGAGCATCTTGTCGGCGTCGATGTCGTAGGCCATCGTGACGTGGTGCAGGACGCCGCCGGGGACCCGCTTCTGCGCGGCGCCGGCGATCTTGCCGACCGGCGAGGCGATGTCGTTCAGGCCGGCGTAGGCGGCCTCGATGCCGACGCTGCGCAGGCCGCGCAGCACCCACTCGTCGAGGAAGGCGTAGGACTCCTGGAAGGACATGCCGGCCACGAGCGTGTCGGGCACGGCGAGGCTGTAGGTGATCGTGTTGCCGGGCTCGATGAACATCGCGCCCCCACCGGAGATGCGGCGTACGACCTCGATGCCGTGACGCTCGGCGGCGGCCGAGTCGACCTCGTTGGAGAGCGACTGGTAGCTGCCGATCACGACCGCGCTGCTGGCCCAGTCCCAGAACCTCAGGTTGGGCGCGCGGCGACCCTCGGCGACCTGGCGGACGATGACCTCGTCGAGGGCCATCTGCATCGTCGGCGACAGCGGCCCGGTCTCGACGATCTCGAGGTCGAGGTCGTCCCAGGTCGTGGCCCGGCCGAGCGCGCGCAGCACCGTCAGGGCGATGTCGCGGGTGCCGAAGCCGACCAGCTCGGCGTCACGCGCGGCCGCGTCCAGAGAGGCCGTCAGCCGGTCGAGGGACGCGTCCGCCGGCTGTCCCTCCAGCGCCGCGGTCAGCCACCCCAGCGCCTCGTCGGGTTCCAGGAAGAAGTCGCCCGAGAGGACGACGTCGATGATCGTATCAGCGGAGACCGTCGCGTCGACGACGACGAGCTTGCCGCCGCGTACCTTCCGCTCGCCATGCACTCGTTCACTCACAGTTCCTCAACACCGTGAGCGCCTGGATTCATCCCTGCACTACACCGCCGCGCCGCACGATCCGGCGGTGTCGGCGAGGCGGGTGAGACCGACCGGTCCGACCAACGGCCGCGGGTCCTCGGCGAGCGTCCAGGCGCCGTCGAGGAGGACGTAGTCGCCCCGGACGTCACCGTCGAGAAGAGCACGTACGCCGGCCACCAGCCGGTCCACGTCGCCGGCCGAGGTCCCGATGCCGATGCTGGCGCGGACCGCGCCGCCGGTGTGCCCGAGGCGCTTGAGGAGCGGCTGGGCGCAGAAGCGGCCGTCGCGTACGCCCAGGCCGTGCTCGGCGGAGAGGTAGGCCGCGACCCGGCCGGGCTCGATGCCGTCGACGGTGAACGTGACCACGCCGACCGGCTCGTCGGAGTCCGGCCACAGGCGGAGGATCTCGACACCCTCCACCTCGGACAGGCCGGCCACGAGGCGCCCCCTCAGCGACGCCTCGTGGCGGTCCAGCTCGGCGGCCGAGAGGTCGCCGAGAGTCGTGCACGCCGCGGCCAGCGCCGCGGCGCCGATGACGTTGGGCGAGCCGCCCTCATGGCGTGCGGGGGCGGGCTGCCAGGTGGTCTCCCCGACCTCCACGTCGTCGACCGCCCCTCCCCCGGCGAGGTAGGGGGTGCCGACGTCGAGCCAGTCGCGGCGCCCGACGAGGGCTCCGGCGCCGTAGGGGGCGTAGAGCTTGTGGCCGGAGAAGGCGACGTAGTCGGCGCCGGTCACGGCCAGCGAGAAGTGGCGGTGGGCGAGCAGCTGGGCGCCGTCGACGAGGACCCGGGCACCGTGGGCATGGGCCAGGGTGACGATCTCGCCGATCGGCAGCGCCTCGCCGGTGACGTTGGAGGCACCGGTGACGGACACCAGGGCGTAGTCGCCGCGGGCCAGCTCGCCGGCGAGCGCGTCGATGGTGCCGGCGAGGGTGTCCCGGGCGGTGACGGCGGTGACGCCCGCGTCGACCCGGTGCCACGGGAGCAGGTTGGCGTGGTGCTCGATGTCGAGGACGAGCACCCGCCCGGGTACGCAGCCGGCCAGCAGGTTCACCGCGTCGGTGGTGTTGCGGGTGATGACGGTGACGTCGTCCTCACGGGCTCCGACGTAGGCGCCGATGGTCGCGCGCGACTCCTCGTAGAGGGCGGTCGAGACCTGGGACAGGTAGCCGGCGCCACGGTGCACCGAGGCGTACCAGGGCAGGACCTCGGCCACCCGGTCGGCCACGGCCTGCAGGGCCGGCGCCGACGCGGCGACATCGAGGTTGGCGTACGTCGCGGTCGACCCGTCCAGCAGCGGGACCTGGGTCTTCGAGCCGACGAGCGGGAGCAGTGACATGGGGGCACCCTTCGGGGGTCATGGCTCCCCCAGGGCCGCGCGAGGGCTGCCCGGGCGAAGCACGCGCTTGCCCGCGCCACCTCGGCGAGGGCCTGGTCGTCACCCGGAGCACCCCACCGCGTGGGAGGGTTGCCCGCCAGCAAGCCGGGGCTTCGCGCTGGCAGTCGTGACCTTCGGCGAAGATGCTGCCCGAGTCGGGGCGCGCCCACCAACTCGTCATCTCGATACGTGGGCACGTATCTCAGATCACGGACGACCCTCCCAGGGATTGCCGTTGCCGTTGCCATTGCCCTCACAGGCGCCGAAGAACTCCGCGATCGGGTCGCACTCCTCGCCGTCGTCCTCCTCCGGAGGTGGTGGCGGCGGCGCGATCAGCTGCTTCTCGTGGCCGGGCTCGGGGTCCTGGCCGTCCACGTAGACCGGCTCCGGGAAGTTCTCGACCTCCTTGCCCTCCATGGCCTTCGCCATGATGGCGGCCCAGGTCTCGGTGGGATAGTCGGCGCCGAAGTAGGACGGCATCCAGCCACCGTCGAGCTTCCCCTCGCCGTTGCCGCGCGAGTAGCGCACGGCGGTCGCGATCTGCGGCGTGAACCCGACGAACCAGGACGAGCAGACGTACTGCTCGCTGGTGCAGGTGCCGGTGCCGGTCTTGCCGGCCACCGGACGGCCGATGCTCTGGGCCTTCTGGCCCGAGCCGCTCTGCACCACGCCCTGCATCGCGTACGTCACGTCGGCGGCGACGTCCTCGGAGATCGCGTGCCGGGCGTTCTTGCGGCCGTTCCAGCTGTAGAGGACGTTGCCGGCGCGGTCGCGGACCTTCTTCACCACGTGCACGTCGTGGCGGTAGCCGCCGTTGGCGATCGTGGCGTAGGCGTTGGCCATGTTGATCGGGCTGACGTTGGCGCCGCCCAGCGCGATCCGGTCGTCCTGGTCGGTGAGGTAGCCGGACGTGCTCGGGATGCCGGGATACCTCGGGTCAGCCTTCTCGGGCGTCAGCCCCGCGTCGAGCGCGGTCTGGTAGACGGCCTTGCGCCCCTCCTCGGCCCCACCCATCGACTCGGTCATGTCGATGTAGGCCGTGTTGACCGACTGCTCCAGCGCCTTGAGCATGGTGATGTACTGGCCGTAGTCCATGCCGTCGGCGACGCCGGCCTGCTCGCCCTCGTTGACGACCTGCGAGCCGGTGTAGGTGGTGAACGGCGAGTCGCCCGCCCAGGTCGACTCCAGCGAGTAGCCCTTCGCGATCGCCGCAGCGGTGGCGAAGACCTTCATCGTCGACCCCGCGTGGCCGCCGGTCGCGGCCCAGTTGTGCTGGCTGTCGAGGTAGTCCTGGCCACCGTAGAAGCCGAGCAGCGCACCGGAGGCGACATCGACCGAGGCGGTCGCCACGTGCAGGGCGTTCTTCTGCTCCGGGTCGTTCTTGACGTACGCCTTGCGGTTCTTGGGCTTCACGGTCTTGGCCGCGGTGGCCGACGCCTTCATCACCTTCGGCGAGAGCGTCGCGGTGATCCGCAGGCCACCGCTGTCGATCTTCTCCTCGGTGAACAGCGGCTTGCCGTCGGCACCCTTCAGGCCGAGCAGCTCGGCCTTGATCATGGTGAGCGCGTGTCCGCGTTGGCCGCCGAGCCGGCTCGGCACCGTCTTCGCGGGGAACTTCGGCAGCGCGTCCTTCACCTTGTCGGCCTCGGCCTGCTTCAGGTAGCCGAGGTCGACCATGCCGGAGAGGACGTACTGGTAGCGGCCGAGCAGCTTCTCCTTGCCGCGGAAGGTGCTGCTGGCCGGGTCGAAACCGGCCGGGTTGTTGAGGATCGCCGCGAGCGCGGCGGTCTCCTGGAGAGACAGGTCCTTGGTCGACTTCGCGAAGTAGGCCTTGGCGGCGGCCTCGATGCCGTAGGCGCCGCGGTTGAAGTAGATCGTGTTGAGGTAGTCGGTGAGGATCTGGTCCTTGCTCTTCTGCCGGGTGAGCTTCAGGGCGATGACCGCTTCCTTCAGCTTGCGCGAGTAGGACCGCTCGGAGTTGAGGTAGTAGTTCTTGACGTACTGCTGGGTGATCGTGGACGCACCCCCGGCAGTGCCCTCGGTGGTGTTGGAGAACGCCGCCCGCACGATGCCCTTCACGTCGACGCCGCTGTTCTCGTAGAAGGTGCGGTCCTCGGCGGCGACGACGGCGTGCTTGACCATCTCCGGGATCTCGTCGGCGTCCAGCTTGATCCGGTTCTGGTCGCCCTCCTGGTAGCGGCCGAGCTCGGTCTTGCCGTTGCTGTAGTAGACGAACGAGGTCTCGACCTCGAACTCGGCGTTGGGGTCCGGCACCGTGATCCGGTTGTACGCCACGATCGCCGTCATCGAGCCGATCAGGGCGATCGCCAGGAAGCCGACCAGTGCCACCTTCGCGGTGAGCTTTCCCCAGCGCCGCCAGCTCGGCGGCGCGGAGGGCCGGTTCGCCGAGCCCGTGGCGGCCGAGGTCTTGGTCGCCGAGGCTCTGGCCGCGGCCCACTTCTCGGCGGCCCAGGCCGCGGCCGGCTCTGCCCTGGCGAGCAGGGCGCGGGCGGTGGAGGGCCGGGGCGCGGCGCGACGGGCACCCGGTCGGCTGGGCGTGGTCCGGGGCGGCTCGGCCGCGATCCGAGGGGCGGGCGGAGGGGCGGGCGGAGGAGGCGGCCGCCACGACGGCGGCGGACCGGTCGGACCCTTCGGAGGCTCGGCGCTCCGGTGTTCCATTGCTCCACCTGACCTAGGCAACTGATTGCGGCGGCCGATGATCCTACCCCGGCGGGTATGACGAAGGAGGCCGACCCCGTCAGGGGCCGGCCTCCGTGTCGGTCGTACGCCGCGGCGTACGGCCTCAGATCACTTCTTCAGGTCGAAGCGGTCGTTCTCCATGACCTTGACCCATGCGCTGACGAAGTCCTTGACGAACTTCTCCTTGGCGTCGTCGCCGGCGTAGAGCTCGGCGATGGCGCGGAGCTCGGAGTTGGCGCCGAAGACCAGGTCGACGCGCGAACCGGTCCAGCCGTTGGTGCTGGTGTAGGTCGTCTCGTCTGCGGACGGGGTCCACTGCTGGTCGTAGTCGAGCAGGTTGACGAAGAAGTCGTTCGTCAGGGCGCCCGGGGTCTTGGTGAAGACACCGAGGTCCGAGCCGTCCCAGTTGTTGCCGATCACGCGCAGACCACCGGTGAGGACGGTCGCCTCGGGGGCGGAGAGGCCCAGGAGGTTGGCGCGGTCGATGAAGAGGAACTCGGAGGGCAGGTTGAGGAACCCGGAGTCGTAGTTGCGGAAGCCGTCGGCCACCGGCTCGAGCCAGCCGAAGTTCTCCGCGTCGGTCTGCTCCTGGGTGGCGTCGACGCGGCCGGCCGTGAACGGCACGGTCACCTCGTAGCCCGCCGCCTTCGCGGCCTGCTCGACACCCACGCCACCGGCGAGGACGAGTACGTCGGCGAAGGAGACACCGGTCGAGGCCGCGATCTGCTCGTAGGCGGCGATGACCGGCTTGAGCTCGTCGGGCTGGTTGACCTTCCAGGACACCTGCGGCTCGAGGCGGATGCGACCGCCGTTGGCGCCACCGCGCTTGTCGGAGTTGCGGTAGGTGGCCGCAGCCTTCCAGGCGGTGGAGACGAGCTGCTGAGCGGTGAGGCCGGACTCGGCGATCGCCTTCTTGGCGGCGGCGATCGAGGCGTCGTCGGTGGCCGCCGAACCGGTCGGGAGCGGGTCCTGCCAGGGCAGGTCCTCGGCCGGGACCTCGGCGCCGGCGTAGCGGCTCTTCGGGCCCATGTCGCGGTGGGTCAGCTTGAACCAGGCGCGGGCGAAGGCGTCGGAGAAGGCGTCCTGGTCGTCCTTGAAGCGGCGCGAGATCGCGTCGAACTCGGGGTCCATGCGCAGGGCGAGGTCGGAGGTGAGCATGCGCGGCTCGCGCTTGCCGTCACCGAACGCCTCGGGCACCAGGTCGGCACCGCCGTTGTTCTTCGGCTTCCACTGCTTGGCGCCGGCCGGGGACTCGGTGAGCTCCCAGTCGTAGGCGTAGAGGATGTGGAAGAACTCGTTGTCCCAGCGGGTCGGGTGGTAGGTCCAGGTGACCTCCAGGCCCGAGGTGACCGCGTCGGGGCCGACACCGGTGCCGTGACCGTTCTTCCAGCCGAGGCCCTGGTTCTCCAGGGGCGCGGCCTCCGGGTCCGGACCGATCAGGTCGTCGGGGTGGGCACCGTGGGTCTTGCCGAAGGTGTGGCCACCGGCGATGAGGGCGACGGTCTCCTCGGAGTTCATCCCCATGCGGCGGAAGGTCTCCTTGATGTCCACCGCGGACTTCAGCGGGTCGGGGTCACCGTTGGGGCCCTCCGGGTTGACGTAGATCAGACCCATCTGGACGGCGGCCAGCGGCGCCTGCAGGTCGCGGTCGCCGGTGTAGCGCTCGTCGTCGAGCCAGACCTTCTCGGGGCCCCAGTAGACGTCGTCGTCGGCCTCCCACACGTCCTCGCGACCACCGGAGAAGCCGAAGGTCTTCAGGCCCATGGTCTCCAGCGCGACGTTGCCGACCAGCACGAACAGGTCGGCCCAGGAGAGCGCCTGGCCGTACTTGGCCTTGACCGGCCACAGCAGACGGCGGCCCTTGTCGAGGGAGACGTTGTCGGGCCAGGAGTTGAGCGGCGCGAAGCGCTGCTGACCGCTGCCGGCGCCACCGCGGCCGTCGTGGCTGCGGTAGGTGCCCGCGGCGTGCCACGCGAGACGGATCATGAACGGGCCGTAGTTGCCGAAGTCGGCCGGCCACCAGTCCTTGGAGTCGGTCAGGACCGCGGCGATGTCAGCCTTCACGGCGGCCAGGTCGAGCGCCTCGAAGGCCGTCTTGTAGTCGAAGTCGGGGTCGACCGGGTTGGCCGCAGGGTGATGCTTGGCCAGGATCTTCAAGTTCAGCTTGTTGGGCCACCATTCCTGGTTGGCGCTGCCGACGGTCGGGTGAACGCGGCCGGCGTTCATGACCGGGCACTTGCTCACGGACTCTTCAGACATCAGGTTCCAGTCCTTCTTGTTCGGATCATTGCTGCGCTGCTCAGTTCTTGCGCTGGGCGGCCTGGCACTGCGGACAGGTGCCCCAGTAGATGACCTCGGCCTCGTCGACGACGAAGCCGTTGTCGTCCGATGCCGTCAAGCAGGGCGCATGGCCGACGGCGCAGTCGACGTCGGCGATGCTCCCGCAGGAGCGGCAGACCACGTGGTGGTGGTTGTCCCCGACCCGGGTCTCGTAACGAGCCACCGAGCCGGACGGCTGGATGCGGCGTACGATCCCGGCCGCCGAGAGGGCGGCGAGGGAGTCGTAGACGGCTTGATGGGAGACGTCCGGAAGCCGCTCGCGCACCGCTCCGAGGATGGTCTCGGTGTCGGCGTGCGCGTTCTCGGTGACGGCCCCCAGAACGGCCACTCGCGGGCGAGTGACGCGCAGGGAGGCACCTCTCAGCAACTGTTCGTAGTCCGCGTTCCCCACGCCTCAGACACTACGCGAAATCCTGAATGAGTCAAGAAACGGCGGAGGAAATTTTCGGCCGGATCAGCCGAGGTTCACCGCCTCGGAAGCAGGGCGGGTGGCGAAGCGGCGGGCCATCAGCGGGATCAGCACGGAGATCGCCAGCGGGATGACGAACATCGAGCGCTCGCCGAAGAGCTCGGCGACGCCGGCGATGAGGGAGGCGGCGGCGAGGTAGCCGGCGTAGTTGGCGAGATTGACGCGGGCGATCGCCTCCTCGGCGTTGTCCGGGGAGATGTGGGCGGCGGCGACGAAGGACTGCGGCGGGACCATCGCGAGGCTGCCGCCGAGGACGGCGAAGCCGACGGCGGCGACGCTCCAGTGCGGGGCGGCGACGATCAGCACCAGGGCGCCGACGCCGACGATCCCGCCGGTCCGGATCACCCGCTCGGGACCGAAGCGGGCGACGAGGCGGTCGCCGGGGAGCCGTACGACCAGGAGGACCAGCTGGTAGGCGGCGTAGATCGCCGGCCCGACCGCGGCGACGGCGCCCAGGCCGTCGACGACGTAGATCCCACCCCAGGCCGAGGCCGCGGAGTCGATGAACCACATCGCGAAGGTGGGCACCGCCACCAGGAGGAGGGGCAGCCACGGCAGCTGGGGCTTGGGACGCTGCGTACTGCTGGTCCGGTGCTCGGCGGCGTCGACCGCCTCCGGCGGCAGCAGGAGCCGGAACGTGGCAGCGTTGGCCGCCAGGCCGATGAGCGCGATCGGGATCATGTCGAAACCCAGAGGTACGCCGAGGGCGATCGTCACGGTCGCGTAGACGGCGCCGAGGACGGCCGCCGCGCTCCACATCGCGTGGAAGCCGTTCATCAGCGGGCGGGCGTACGCGTCCTGGGTGGCCGTGCCCTGCATGTTCATCGACGCGTCGACGCCGCCCAGGAAGAAGCCGTAGACGCCGTTGAGAACCAGCAGGGTCGCCATGGTCGGCGCGAAGGCGGGCGCGACGGCGGCCAGGGACGCACCGCCGAGCATCAGCGACAGGGTTGCGGCGCTGCCGATCCTGGTCGCGAGGTGACCCGCGACGACGCTGCCCAGCGCCCCGATCGCGGTGGTGACTCCGAGCACGACGAAGACGTCGCCGGCGCTGAGATCGAGCTTGGTCGCGATCGACTCGAGCCGGGTGATCAGCGATGCGAAGGTCAGTCCCTGGATCGCGAAGGCGACGAAGACCGCCGTCCGGGCCAGCTGGAGTCGGGTCATGGACGCGAAGTCTGCACCCTCACGCCGGGTCGCGCACCCGTTTCCTCAGGTCAGTTGCCCTTGAGCAGCCCGTCGAGGATCTTCTCGCCGTCCTTGCCGTCGCGCTTGCCCAGGCTGTCGAACTCGTCGCGGAGCTGCTCCATCTCGCGCTTGGCGCTCTCACCCTTCTCGACGAGGTCGCGGATGTCCTGGATCTGGTCCTCCCACTCCTGGGACTGGCCCTCGTCGATGACGTTCCAGCTCTCCAGGTTCTCCCGCCAGCGGTCCAGCCGGTCGAGCCGGTTGAGGGTCTTGTTGTCCGACGCGTCGGTGTTCTCGTCGGTGTTCTCGTCGGTGTTCTCGTCGGCGGAGTCGTCGGAGCCGGTGTCGGTGTTGTTGTCGGAGCCGCTGGAGTTGTCGGAGCTCTGGGACGGCTGGTCGGCCTCGGCCGGCGCGGGCTCGTACGCAGCCAGCCACGAGGCGGCGAAGAGGCACGCGATCACGAGCGCCGCGGCTCCGAGGAGACGGCCGGTCGGGAACCTCCGCAGCGACCCCGGGCGCGGCCCGCGTACGGGCGGCGGGGCGTCGGGCCGGGGCAGGACGCCGGTGCGGGAGCCGGGCAGCGCCATCGGCTCATCAAGGGGCCGTTGCGGCATCGCCTGGGTCGGACGCGGCGCCTGCCCGGAGCCCAGCAGGTCGGTGGCGTCGGGGTCGGCGCCGCTGAGCACATAGCCGAGCTCGTGCCCGACCTGGTCCATCGAGGGCCGGGCGGCCGGGTTCTTGTCGAGCATGCGGGTGACCAGCCGCGCCAGCGGTGCGGGCACCGAGCGGAAGTCGGTGATGCGCGGCACCGGGTCACTGAGGTGCATGTGCAGGATCTTCACCGGATGTGGGGCGGAGTAGGGCACCTTGCCGGTGAGCATCTCGAAGAGCACGCAGCCCAGCGAGTAGACGTCCGCGGGCGGTCCGACCGGGTCGCCGGCGGCCTGCTCGGGCGAGAGGTAGGACGGGCTCCCGATGACGTGGCCGGTCTGGGTCAGCCCGGCGTCGACCCCCGTCATGGCGTACGCGATGCCGAAGTCGAGCACGGTCAGCCGGCCGTCGCCGTCGAACATGAGGTTGGCCGGCTTGATGTCGCGGTGCACCACACCGGCCCGGTGAGCGGCGCCGAGGGCACCGGCGACCTGGCGGGTGTACTCGACCGCCATGTCGACCGGCATCGCGCCGTGCTGCCGGATCGGCTCGGCCAGGGTCGGGCCGGGCAGCAGCTCCATCACCAGGAAGACGTCGTTGTCGTCGCTGCCCGCGTCGAAGATCTTGACCACGTCGTCATGGACGACCCGAGCCGTCGAGAGGGACTCCCGGCGGAACCGCTCGGCCATCGTCGGGTCGTCCACGTCGCGCAGCAGCTTCACCGCCACATCACGGTCGAGGACGGTGTCACGCGCCCGCCAGACCTCTCCCATGCCGCCGGCTCCGAGCAGGGCGAGGAGCCGGTAACGGCCGGCGATCGGGGGGTGCGCATCCATGGCGGAAATTATGCCGGGGTCACCCAGGAGCTGAAGAGCGGGATGCCCTCCCAGGCTCCCCCGCGCGCGACCGCCACCACCGCGTGCGGCCGGTCGAACCTCAGGTCGACCTGCCGCACCTTCGTCTCGCGCGGCGCGGCGGCTGCCCGGACCATCATCCCGGTCACCGCGGCCGCCTCGAAACCCTCACGGTCGTAGGACGCGACCGCCTTCTGTACGCAGGCAGCCTCCGACTCCTCCTCGACCGCGGCCATCACGCCGCGGGCGATCTCGCCGACCCCCGGCGCGGCCGAGAGGTCATGGCGGTCCTCGGCGCTCCACTCCGGAAGGTGGCTGCGCCAGCGGTCGGCGGGTGAGCCACCGAAGATCGTGACCTCGTCGACCGTCCAGGCGTGGCCACCGTCGTCATCGGGTTCGAAGGCGCGGTTGCGCACCTCGCCCGCGTCGATCCTCCGGACGACCTCGTCGGCGGCCCGCCACACGTCGTCGGCGGTGACGTCCGGCGCGGCGATCACGGAGTAGACCGAGATGCCGTCCTCGCTCGACGGACAGGCGACCGCGACCGGGCCGGCGGCTTCGGTCTCCACCACCGCCTGGAAGCCGCCCTCGAGCAGGAGCAGCCCGTCGCCGCCGTCGTCGAGCGGCTCGCTCCAGCGCGGGGTCACCACCAGCGCCGAGGCCAGCACGAGCAGCGTCCGGGCGTCGATCTCGAGCGGAAACTCCTTGATCAGGCCGCGGGTGTTCTCCGCGGCCCACGCGTCGAGCCCGGCCTGCTCCGGGAGCGGGTCGAGCAGCACGGGCAGGCCCTTCGTGAGCTCGATCCCGGGGCGCAGCCAGCCGGCCACGGCGGCTCCGATCGTGGGGTGCGGCGCCTCCAGCAGCGTCAGCGCGGCAGCCCGGGCGTCGGCGCGGTTCAGCCCAAGAATCTCGCCGGTCTCGGTCTCCGACGCCGGCGCCAGCGAGGCGAGGAGCAGCCACAGACCTGCGTACGAGATCACCGGGGACTCGGCCGTGCCGAGCGCGGAGCGGGTGGTGGCGGCGTACGTCCGGACCGCCTCGGCGGCAGCGAGGGACAGGGGCGACTGCGTTCCCGACTTCTCCATGCCGAAGACACTACGGGGAAGGCCACGACAAGTGACCCAGATCACGATACAGTTATGTATCGAGCGAGGAGGCACGATGCCCAAGCTGAATTGTCACAGGCGGGCGCGCACGGCCGGGTTGGACCCGGAGACCGAGTTCCAGGAGATCTCGAGGCGTCTGGGGCTCTACGAGTTCCCGTGGGACACGACTCAGGCGCTGAGCTTCGCGCTGTTCCGCACCTATGCGGTGCCCTCGATCGGCCGGCTGCTGGCCGACACCCACCAGTTCACCGAGCACACCCAGAAGCGCTACGACGACACCGCGCTGCTGCTGGAGGACGCGGCGATCGAGGACCTGGACAGCCCTCGCGGCCGGGCCGCGGTGCGGCGGATCAACCAGATGCACCGGATGTACGACATCTCCAACGACGACATGCGCTACGTCCTCTCGACGTTCGTGGTGATCCCGCGGCGCTGGAACCAGGAGTTCGGCTGGCGGCAGTCGACCTCCGACGAGCAGCTCGCGGCGCTGCGCTACTACCAGGCGCTCGGGAAGCGGATGGGGATCAAGGACATCCCGGCGACCTACGAGGAGTTCGAGCAGCTGCTCGACACCTACGAGGCCGAGCACTTCGGGTACGACGAGGGCGGCCGTGCCGTCGCCGACTCGACCCTCGAGCTGCTGACCACCTTCTACCCGCGCCCGCTGGCACCGCTCATCCGGATCTTCTCGCTGTCGCTGATGGAGCCGCATCTGCTCGAGGCGTTCGGCTATCCCGAGCCCGGGCGTCTCCCGCGGGCGCTGTCGCGCGGGGCGCTGAAGGCGCGGGCACGTGTGGTGGCTCTGCTGCCGGCACGACGGAAACCTGCGTACGTCCGGGACATGCCGCGCATCCGCAGCTATCCCCACGGGTTCGACACCGAGGCCCTCGGCACCTTCGCGCCGGGGTGTCCGGTGCACCGGACCGCCGATCAGACCTCCGAGCCCGTCGAGGGCACCAAGCCGTAGCCCACCCCTCCCCCGCACTTCACGAGGCCTTCACCAGGCACCGCTTCGCTGATGTCGATAACCCCCATATCGACAGGAGCACGTCCATGCCTGGCCCCAGCAACACTCCTGATCTCCGCGGCGCCCTTCGAGGCCTCGACCGCCGCCGCTTCCTGACCGTCTCGGCCGCCGCGACCGCGTTGGCGTTCACGACCGGCCTGCCGCGTACCGGCGCCTTCGCCGCCCCGGCCGGCTCTCCGTCCGCCATCACCTCGGACCCGTTCACCCTCGCCGTCGCGTCGGGCGACCCGCTGCCCGACTCGGTGCTGTTGTGGACCCGGCTCGCTCCCCTACCGCTGGAGCCCACCGGCGGGATGCCGCCCGCGCGCTTCGACGTCGCGTGGGAGGTGGCCCGCGACGCCGCCTTCACCCGGGTCGTACGCCGCGGCGCCGCTGCCGCGCACACGGAGTTCAACCACTCGGTGCACGCCGAGGTCCGCGGCCTGGACGCCGCGACCGAGTACTTCTACCGCTTCCGGGTCGGCCGGTGGATCAGCCCGGTCGGACGGACCCGGACCGCCCCGGCCGTGGGTGCCGCGGTGTCGTCGCTGACCTTCGCCCTCGCCTCGTGCCAGCGCTACGACCAGGGCTACTACACCGCGTACAAGCATCTTGCCGGTGAGGACGTGGACGCCGTCTTCCACCTGGGCGACTACCTCTACGAGTACGCCGTGAACGCCTCTGCCGGGACGCGCGCCTATACCCAGCCGCTGCCCGCACACCTCAACCACGAGACCGTCACGCTGGACGACTACCGGGCTCGCTACGGGCTCTACAAGTCCGACCCGGACCAGATCGCGGCCCACCTCGCGCACCCGTTCATCGTCACCTGGGACGACCACGAGACCGAGAACAACTACGCCGCCGACACCCCCGAGAACTCGGTGCCGCCCGAGGAGTTCCTGGTACGCCGCGCCGCCGCCTACCGGGCCTACTGGGAGAACCAGCCGCTGCGGCTCCCGCAGCAGCCGACCGGCCCCGACCTGAGGCTCTACCGGCGGCTGCAGTGGGGCCGGCTGGCCCAGTTCGACATCCTCGACACCCGGCAGTACCGCACCAACCAGGCCAACGGCGACGGCTGGAAGGTGCCGTCGGCGGAGTCCGAGGCGGAATCGATGACGCTGCCGGGGAACGAGCAGGAGCAGTGGCTGATCAACGGCTGGCGCCGCTCCGCGGCGACGTGGAACGTCGTCCCGCAGCAGGTCACCTTCTCGCGCCGCGACCACCCGTCCGGCGACGGCACCCGTTCGATGGACTCGTGGGACGGCTACCCCGCTTCGCGGCGCCGGATCCTCGAGGGCTGGAAGGCGTCCGAACAGTCGAACCTGATGGTGCTGACCGGTGACGTACACGTCCACTACGGCCTCGACATCCACGACGACTTCGACGACCCGTCCTCGCGGATCATGGGCACCGAGATCGTCACCAGCTCGATCACCTCCGGCGGCAACGGTGCCGAGCACCCGGCCAACTGGGCCGCGTACCTGGAGCGCAACCCGCACATGAAGTTCTACAACGGCCTCCGTGGCTACACGACCGTCTCGCTCGACGCGACCGGCGCGGAGATCACCTACAAGAACGTCCCGTACGTCAGCACGCCCGGCGCACCGCTGACCGTCGGTGGACGCTTCTTCACCGAGTCCGGCAGGCCCGGGCTGGTTCCGGCGTAGCGAATCCTGCCGAGGCTGGTGCCGGACCACGCTCGCGGCGCATCCCGGGCGAACGAACTTTCGTTCACCGGGTGCGCGGCCGGTGCCCGACTCGGGGTATACGTATCCCGTGATGCTGCTCGCGATCATCTTGGTTCTCGGGGCCGCATGGTCCTTCTTCATCGCCGCCCGGCCGGAGGTCGGGTTCTTCCTCGAAGAGGGCTGGAAGTTCCGCGACGCGGAACCCTCCGACCTCTACCTCGGTGTGACCCGCTTCGGCTCGGCCGTCCTCGGTATCGCCCTCCTCGTCTTCGCCGCCATCTTCGCTTTCGGCGGCCCGGGCGGCGGTACGCCGGAGTCGGACGACTCCCCGACCGGAACGGCGACCTCGGACCCCCTGGCCGAAGGCTTCGCCCAAGCGCGGGAGAAGGAGGACGAGGCGGCTGCGCGCTCCAAGGAGGAGTGCCGGCGGCTGAAGCCGAAGTTCGAGCAGACGGTGAAGTGGAACGCCCAGGACAAGGTCGCCAACCCCGACGCCCTGCACGCCCTGGCCGGCAGCGAGGGCGCCTCGGTGGAGATCGAATCGCGCGCGAACGGCGAGGTGGTCACGGTGCGCGGCAGCGAGGCCGAGTACGCCGGCTCGTCCCGCGGCCGCGTCCTCTTCTTCATGACCTCAGTAGGCGCGACCTGTATGCCCTGATCGAGGCTTCGGCCTCTTCGGCGGTGATGTCACCGACGAGGACCCGCAGGGTGAGACCGTCGGAGAGTGCGAGCAGCTCGATGGCACGGGCTCGCGCCTCGGCCTCATCGAGACCGTCCGCCTCCTGGATGTGGCGAGTGCACTCCTCGACGCCCACCCGGGTCGCGTCGGCCAGGATCTGGCGTACGGCCGTGTGGGTCATCGCCTTGGCGACGTAGGCGTACCACACAGTGACCCCGATGCGACCGGCCTCGGTGGCCGGGATCTGCTGGAGCAGGATGTGGAGGAGACGGTCGGCGGGCGGACGGTCGGCGGTCGCCTCGTACTCGATGACGGCGCGCTTGACGAGCAGGTCGATGCCGGCGACGACCAACGCGTCCTTGGTGCCGAAGTAGTGCTGTACGCGGCCCATCGAGACGCCGGCCCGGGCGGCGACGGTCCGCAGGCTGATGCCCTCGATCCCCTGCTCGGCGACGATCTGCCAGAGCCCGGCGACGATCTCGAACCGGCGCTGTTCGTGGTCGACGGCTCTTGGCATGACGCCCAGGCTAGCAATACAGTCGCATCGTAACGGTTTCAATGCGATCGCATCGTTATCGCAAACGAGGGGACGACATGGACGGGGACATCGAGAATGAGGACGTCGAACCGCACAGGAAGCGCCGACGCTGGCCGGTGGTCCTCCTCACCGCCATCGCGGTCGTCTCGACGGGGTGCCTGGTGATGGTGCTCGGCACGAGCGGCCCCGGCGTCGGCCATTTCCGCACGCCAGCGGGACGCCAGGCCTACATCGAGGCGTACGACGCCGCCTTCGCCGCACTGCCGAAGCCGACCGAGACGCATGACGTCGAGACCACCTTCGGCACGGTCCGTGCGTACGCATGGCTGAACCCGAACCCGGTCGACGATGTCCCGGTCGTGCTGGTGCCGGGACGGGCCAGCGGCGTACCCATGTGGGGAGAGAACCTGCGGGACTTCGCCGAGCACCGCACCGTCTACGCGTTCGACGCGATCGGCGACAGCGGGCTCTCCGAGCAGACCCTTCCGCTGCGTGGCATGGACGACAACGCCCGCTGGGTCGAGGAGGCGCTGGACGGTCTCGAGCTCGACCGGATCCACCTGGTCGGTCACTCCCAAGGCGGAGGGCTCGCCGCGGCCGTCGCCGTGCGCTACCCGGATCGGCTGGCCAGCCTGACCCTGCTCGAGCCGATCATGACGTTCGGCATGCTGCCTGCCTGGGCGATCGGCTGGTCCGCGGTGGCCGTACTCCCGTTCCTGCCCGACTCCTGGCGCGACCACGCACTGAACCGGATCGGCGGCGTCGAGGACGACGAGGTCGACCCGGACGACCCGATGGCTCGAATGATCGCGGCCGGTACGGCGCACTTCGACTCCGGCAGCCTCCCGACGCCCTCACGGCTGACCGACGAGCAGTTGCGCGCTCTCCGGATGCCTGTCTACGTCGCCATCGCGAGCGACAAGTCGCTGGCCGGCGGCGAGGACGCGGCCGAGAAGGCCCGGCGGATCCCCGGCGCGACCGTCAAGGTCTGGCCGAAGACCACCCACTCCCTGCCCATGCAGGTCGCGGCCGAGCTCGACGCCGAGCTGGAGAGGTTCTGGGCCGACGTACGTTGACGGCGCCGCCGTCAGGGCGGCCCGGTCGTCGTGGACTCGTGCGGCGACGGCAGCTTCGAGATCGCGATGCTCAGCAGAACGACCGGGGCGATCATGACCAACGTGATCACGAGCCAGAACCAGCCGCTGCTGAACAGCCCGCCCTCGTCCGCCTCGAACGCCATCACCGTGATCCCGATGCCGACGAAGACACCGACCCCGAGCCCGATCACCACCAAGGTCAGCGCCCAGATCCGGCGATGAAGACCGCGAAGGATGCAGAAGATCCCGAACACGGTGACCGCGATCCCCGTGCAGGCGACAGCCAGCCCCGACTGCTCACCGCTGCTCAGGCGGGTGCCCTCGTCCTCGAACACCATGCCGATGACCCGCAAACAGATGATCAGCGAGCCGACCGCGTACAGCAGCGCCAGCACCGACCCGATCACCAGGGTCGGCGGCCGCGCTTCCCGAGACTGAACGGCCACGTCAGGCCCAGAGCCCGACGTACTCGATGAAAATCCGCAACCCGCCGTTGAGCTCGGCGGCGTTCGTGATCGCGTTGACGATTCGTACGACCCAGAAGACGGCCAGCGTGTAGCCGATCCCGAGCGCTATCCCCGAGACGGCGGCGCTGGTTCCGGCCGCCTTCGCCTGACCCAGGCCGACGTGGCCGAGGACGACAGCGATGCCGATCGGGACGATCGAGGCGATCATCAGCAGCCCGAGAATGACCCAGATGACCGGGCGGTCCTCGAACCGGTAGAGGGAGTTGTAGTAGCCCTGGCTGACCTTCGGCATGCCGACGATCACCCGCACCAGGGCGACGACCCCCAGCATCCCCGCCGCAAACCCGAGTCCGGCCGGCCCGAGCCATCCGCTGGCGCGCCGAGCGCCAGAGCGAGGCGCGGGAACTCCGGGCGCCGGCCACGACGGACCTGCGCCCGGGTTGCTTGGGTTCGACATTCCGCTCTAATCCCTAGCCCAGCCTGCTCGACAGATCCGAGGAGGCAGTAACCGCAGCGTCGCCAGATCCATCTGTCCCGTAGGATCCTTGGCTTGTCGGTGACGCGGCTTCCACCTTCGGGAGATCTCCACTGAGCGTCGCAGCCATATCCACGACCGCCGTGGCGGCGTCGCTCAGTTTGGCGTCGCTCGGTCGGTAACTCACGCGAAGCAGGTAGGAATTCGCGACCACTACGGCCTTGAACTCATCCTGGCTGCCGTCGCTCGACCAATGCTCGACGTAGCCGGGACCGAGCTCGGCGAGGGCCGGCACATCGACCGCCTCGCCCTCGAGGTCGACCTTCTCGTCCGCAACCATCGCCTCAGCCTTGGAGCGTTCGGCACCATCGAGCTGTCGCACGATCGCACGCACTACCCACCGATCGCTGGCAGGATCACGCCAGACGCAATCCATGCTGCCGACCGCGACGTCCGTCTTCTCATCATGAAGGTCACTAACGCCGGTTAGCGAGTTCAAATATTCGCCGCTCAGAACGTCACACTGCATCGCCGACTCCTTGGGACTGGATGACTTCTCTTGCCCGCACGCAACTACGGAAATGACGACCACGCACACCACAGCAAACGCTATTGGTCGATTCACTGCTCTCCTCACGGCTCATACGAATCGGCTCGCGGCTCGTACTTCTCCTCGACGAACTTCTTGACTGCCTCGAGATCGTTGGCGTAGTCGATCTCGAACTGCTGCTTTCCGTCAGCGGTCAAGCCGCCGAACTGATCGTAAGAGGCGCTGGACGTCCACTGATCGAACGCCCGCCCAAGAGGACTCTGCGGATCCTTGATGTCCTCGCCCGAGTAGACGTCGTCTCGAAACTTCACCCCGTCTGCGGTCTGGACGAGGAGCTCCGGACCGATGTCCGAAGCAGGGATCACACCCATCCGAATGTAGGTGTTGAGCATGCTTCGTTCAAGCAACTGGGAACCACTGGCGTGCTGCCCTTCTCTCCACTCGTCGCCCTTGGGGCCTTCACCGACCGCGCTCTTCAGGGCGTCAAGGCCCTCCCCGGATGCAGTGTCTACGGTCGACGTCAGAAAGTGTTCACCGACCTTGCCGATCTTGTCCTTGAACGCGTCAGTGAGCACGTCGCCCGCACCAGGAACAAACTCTGTGCCGATGCTGAAAGCCTTCTCCATGAAGGCTGCCTGCGCTTTGGCGCGATTTTCTTCGTCGATGTCAATGACCGCCGAGTGGGCGATCGTCTCGGAGAGGACGCTTCCCATCTGGGTGTTGATGCCGTTGATATCGAGCCCGAGCCGCGCATTGATCTCTCTCAGAGACGGAACGCCCGGCTCATCCTTGAATTCCTCGATGATCTTGTCCTGGATGCGTAGGTTTCCCTCTTGGACTAGTGCCGCACCGAGCATCTCGGCGCCGGACTTGTCCTCGCCACGGCCAAGCTCACCCAGGACGAACTTGAAGTCTTCCTTGCTGATGTGAAGTTCGTCAGCGCCGGTCTGGGTGGCACCTTCAGGCTTCATCAGATCGAAGATGTCGTTGGCGTAGCCGGATGTGATGGTGCCTAGACTGTCCTTCATCTCGGGCCAGATGTGCCAGCGATCCTCTGGGCGCCACATATCCCAGTCCCCACCATCATCGCGACCGCTGTAGTCGGCGATGGTCTGCATCATGTCTGAGGCGAGCGCGGCGCTGAACTCGTTCTGCTTCATGGATGTTCCAGGAACGAACTTGTCACCATCGGCGAGGCTGCGGTCGCCGATTGTCGCCGCCTCGAGCGCCATGCCCAGGCCGTCACCCTCGTCCGACTCCGCCTCGCCAGAAAACGTCCGTTCGAGCATGAGGTACTTGAGCCGCTCGTTGTCCTTGCTGGTGTCTCCGTCGGGATAGCCGTCCATGAAGAACCGCTGAGCCGCGTCCGGGGAGTGGTTGAGACCGCCGAGAATGTTCCCGAGCGCATCCGTGGCAAACCCAGCGGTCCACTTCGCCGGCGCACGTCCCGCGGCGGGATGACCCTCGGCATCGTCCGGGTCGAGGATTCCGTCCGACCGGCCGCGCCACAGCGGCTCGCCCTCATGCTCCTTGATCCAGTTCTGCTCGAACTCGTACACCCCGTTCGCGAGGTTGTAGGCGAAGTCGGTCTGATACTCGGCAACTTCACCGCCCTTCTTGAACAGAAGGCTGAGGGCCGCTGCGTCAGCACCCTCACCGCGGGTGATCTTTTCGGTCCACGTCTGGCCCAGTGCCTTGGCGTCCTCAGGGCTGAGCCCGTTGGAGTACGTTGCCAACGTGGCACCAGCACCCTTCAAGAACCTCGAGTAGGCGTCCTTCTCTGCCTCATCGATGCGTCCCGAGCTAGGGAACGCCTCTTTGTTGAGGTCCTCGATGGCGTCGGCGAACTCTTCAGGCTTGACGTTGGAGTAAAGCTCCTTGGCGAACGCCGAATCCTTGGAGTAGTGCTCCAGAAGGGTCGCGCTGTCGCCGGTGACCGACTTGTTCTTGATGTCGGACTCGACCCAGTCCTCGATCACGCCTCGGCCCGTTGCACCCAGGGCAGCGTGAAGGTCGACGCCGACATCCTTGGCGTTGTCCAGGGCGTTGGCGATGCCCTCGCGACCCATCTGACTCATGATCTCGCGCTTGAGCTCCGGCTCGTCCTCGAGCTCATCCATGTAGGCGGCGTAGCGCTGCATCGCTGCCTTGTCCGGCTTGTCGCCATCCTCCTGGCCGGACGCAAGGATCTTGCCGATCTCGGGCGGAATGGCGTCGGCGATCTCGCCGTCGCCGCCGTCGTAGCCACCGTTCGTCGCGGTGGTGAGGACCCCTTCCAGCTCCGTCTCGGCCTCGGTCGCATCCGCCAACGCCTTCGAGATCGTCTCGGCGTAGGAGTCCATCGTGTCCTGCTCGGGGTGACCGACGGGCGCGCCTCGACGATTACCGGGCGCCTTCGACTCGGGCGGCGTCGGGTCCTCGATCTCGACCTGAGTGCCGCCGGGGAACTTCACCGTCCAGCCCTTGCCGATGGCGCCGTCGTACGCGCTCTTCGCGGCTTCCTTGGCACTGCGGAGAGACGACGCCGCACTGTCGAGACCGGCGACGACCGCCGACAACGGAGCAGCGATGTCGTTCAGGTCCTCGACCAGGCGCTTGTGGCGGCTGCGTGCAGCCTCTGAGCTGTTGGGCGTCTGCCAGGTCTCCGGCGGCTTGCCGGCGTCCATCTCGTCCTGCTGGTCGATGAGCTTCTTGCGCAGGTTGTTGAGCTTGTCGGCGGCGTCGCTCAGCCCGTCGGGCTTCCAGCTCTGGAGCTTCTCGTAGGTGACGGTCATCGCGGACCGACCTGCTGGTTGATCTTGTTGCCGGTGCGCTGGCTGGTCTCGTCGGAGGCGACGATGTGGTCGGCCGCGTTGTTCGTGAGCTCGTGGTGGCTGTTCGCCGACTTCACCCACGCGTCGAGGTTGGTCTTCAGCTCTGTCTTGAGCTTGTTCGCCGCACCGACGCACGTGCTGTCAGGGAGGGCGGAGGTGATCGCACTGATCGAGTCAGAGAAGTCGATCCCTTTGACATTGTTCGCTGCTGCTTGGATCTTCTGCGCGGACTTCCTGACGTCCGCCTCGATCATCTGCACGGTCATGCGCGCCCCCCAAGACTCTTGGTGATGGTTACAACCACCTCATACCCCGTTGCCGGGGTTCTAAACATAAAAGTTTCAGACGCTTCAGCGACGGTCAATGACTGTCACTACGTGGCGCACGACTACTTAGCCGCCTTCCGAGCAGGAGCGTAGCCGCCACCCTCGGACCCCAGCCGACCAAAGGACTTGACCTTTCGTCACTACTCAGCGCTACTATGTACCAGTAGTCAGCAACACTGAGTAGTGGAAGGAGGTGCCCGATGGGCAAGCAGATGACCGAGATGCTCAAGGGGACGCTGGAGGGGATCGTGCTGGCGTTCCTGACCGGCAACCCGGCGTACGGATACGAGATCACGACCTGGCTGCGGAGCCAGGGGTTCACCGAGATCGCCGAGGGCACGGTCTACGCGCTGCTGGTCCGGATCGAGAAGAACGGGCTGGTGGACGTGGAGAAGCGGCCGTCCGA
This sequence comes from Nocardioides luteus, assembly GCF_015752315.1. NCBI lineage: Bacteria > Bacillati > Actinomycetota > Actinomycetes > Propionibacteriales > Nocardioidaceae > Nocardioides > Nocardioides luteus. Next base: position 1,332,437 of record NZ_JADOVJ010000001.1, on the reverse strand, counting down.
GAAGGGGCCGCCGCGGAAGGTCTACTCGCTCAACGCAGATGGCGAGAAGTACCTCGAAGAGTTCTGGACCACCTGGGGGTTCCTGGCCGAACGGCTGGAGAGCCTCCGCACGGAAGGGAAGTAGGACATGTCTATCCGATCGATGTTCGAGACCGTCGTCGGCGAGCTCGAGCTCAAGAAGCGCTGGCGGCAGCTCAAGTCCCGCAAGCAGCAGCTCCCCGAGAGCCACCGCAAGGCGCACGACGCAGTCGAGCGCTACCTGATGTACTCCGCCGGCATCGCCGACGGCACGATCCTGACGGCGATGGCCGAGGACCTCCTCGACCTCTTCGAGCAGGGCGCCGCCGACGGCACCCCGGTCAGCGCGATCGTCGGCGACAACCCCGTCGAGTTCGCCGAGGAGTTCGCGAGCAACTACTCCGAGGGCGCCTGGATCAAGAAGGAGCGCGCTCGGCTCACCGACGCCATCGAGGCCATCAACAAGGAGGACGAGTCATGAGCGCGACAGCCGCGATCTCCGTACGGGGATTGGAGAAGTCCTACAAGGACAACCAGGTGCTGAGGGGCGTGGACTTCGAGGTGGCGCGAGGCTCGATCTTCGCGCTGCTCGGGTCCAACGGAGCCGGAAAGACCACGGCCGTACGCATCCTCTCGACGCTCCTGAAACCCGATGCCGGCGCGGCGCTGGTCGAGGGCGCCTCGGTTGTGGACGAGGCGCAGCGGGTGCGTGAGGCGATCTCGCTGACCGGCCAGTTCGCGGCGGTCGACGAGATCCTGACCGGGCGGGAGAACCTGGTCCTGGTCGCGAAGCTCCGCCACCTCCCCTCCCCCGGCGACATCGCCGACGGGCTGCTCGAGCGGTTCGACCTGGTCGAGGCGGGCGCCCGGAAGGTCGCGACGTACTCCGGCGGCATGCGGAGGCGGCTGGACATCGCGATGTCGCTGATCGGCTCGCCGTCGGTGATCTTCCTCGACGAGCCGACCACCGGGCTGGACCCGGAGGCGCGGCTGGAGGTGTGGAAGGTCGTCAAGGAGCTGACCGAGCAGGGCACGACCGTCCTGCTCACCACGCAGTACCTGGAGGAGGCCGAGCAGCTCGCCGACCGGATCGCCATCCTCCACGGCGGCACCATCATCGCCAACGGCACCCTCGCCGAGCTCAAGGCGATGCTGCCGCCGGCGAAGGTCGAGTACGTCGAGAAGCAGCCGTCGCTGGAAGAGATCTTCCTTTCGCTCACCGGAAAGAGGCAGTCATGAACAAGCACGCATTCGCCGATGCCAGCACGCTGCTGGGTCGCTCGTTGCGACACATCACCCGCAGCCCGGACACGATCATCACCACCGCGCTCACCCCGATCGCGATGATGCTGCTCTTCGTCTACGTGCTGGGCGGGGCGATCCGCACCGGGACCGACAACTACGTCAACTACGTGCTTCCCGGGATCATGATCATGGCGATCGCCTCGGGCATCGCCTACACCGCGCTCCGGCTCTTCACCGACATGAAGGGCGGGATCTTCGAGCGGTTCCAGTCGATGCCGATCGCCCGGTCCGCGGTGCTGTGGGCCCATGTCGGCACCTCGATGGTGGCCAACATGCTCACCCTGGTGATCATCCTGGGCGTCGCGTTCGTGATGGGGTTCCGCACCTCGGCGGGGCTGGGTGCCTGGCTCGCGGTCGCCGGGATCCTGGCGCTGCTCACCCTGGCGCTGACCTGGCTGGCCGTCATTCCCGGCCTGGCGGCGCAGACCATGGAGGGAGCCACCGGGTTCTCCTACCCGCTGATCTTCCTGCCGTTCATCAGCTCGGCGTTCGCACCGACGGAGACGATGCCCGGTCCGGTGCGCGCCTTCGCCGAGAACCAGCCGGTGACCTCGATCGTCAACACCATCCAGGCGCTCTTCGCCGAGCAGCCGGTCGGTGACGACATCTGGGTGGCGCTGGCCTGGTGCGTGGGCATCCTGGTCGTCTCGTACGCCTTCGCCATGGCCGCCTACCGACGCAAGATCAGTTGAGCACAAGAAGAACCGCAAGAGCGGCGAAGAGCCGATCTACCGCCTCCGGTGGTAGGTCGGCTGCTCGCCGTTCCTGAGGTTGCCCCGGTAGAAGCCCGTGCGCAGCTCGTAGGTGTAGGCCTCGAGCTCGGGCATGCCGACCTCGGCCGCGTACGCGATCTCGGCCTCCACGTCATAGGGGACCCGGACCCACTGGATGCCGAACGGGGCCTCCTGGTCGCTGTCCATGACGCCCTCGAGGATGACGTAGACCGGGGTCGGGTCGCTCATGCAGTTGCCGACGCTGCCGGTGTTGAAGACGGTGCGCCGGTCGCGGTCGGTCTCGTAGTAGGGGTCGTGGGTGTCCGCGTAGCCGACGATGTCGGGCTCCGGACCGTCGAACCCGGTCGCCTCGGTGTTCTGGAACAGGCCCAGGAACTCCTTCTCGTCGTGGTCGAACCTGACTCGGCGGTGGACCGTCTCCTCGGAGGCGTGGAAGAGCCTGACCCTTCGGCCGCTGATCCAGAAGTCGTGGTTGAACGGGAGCGTACGCAGCCACTCGGCCTGCTCCCATGCCTGCAGCCGCCACCACATCAGCCCGACCGACTCACGGCCGAAGTCGGGCTCGGGGGTGAGCAGGAAGTCCTCCCAGTTGCCGAGGATGTTGACCTCGCACCGCTCCCGGCAGAGCTCGGCGACCTCACGCCCTCGCGGGCCCTTGCCGACGTAGTCGCCGAGGTTGAAGATCCGGGTGATTCCTCGCGCCTCGATGTCTGCGAGGACGGCTTCCAGGGCGGTCAGGTTGCCATGTACGTCCGAGATCAGCGCGATGCGCTCTGGGGTCATGGCCGCAGGCTATGCGATGGCTGGGAGACTGGCCGGGTGAGGATTCTGGTGACGGGTGGGGTGCGGTCGGGGAAGTCTCGGCACGCCGAGTCGCTGCTCGCTGCCGCGCCGTCGGTGGCGTACGTCGCGCCCGGGCCGACGCTCGAGGAGGAGCCGGATCCCGACTGGGCCGCACGGCTGGCTTCGCATCAGGCCCGGCGGCCGGAGCGGTGGCGCACGGTCGAGTCGCGGGATCTCGCCGCAGCGCTGGCCGAGGGGCTGGCGGCGGGTGACGCCGTGATGGTCGACTGCCTGGGCACCTGGCTCACCGCCGTCATGGACGCGCGAGGCCTGTGGGAGGCCACCTCGGAGGAGGCCACGGCGGCGGTCTCGGCGCTGGTCGAGGAGGCGACCGCCGTGCTCGGGGACCGGAACGGCGACGTGGTCCTGGTGACCAACGAGGTCGGGCTCGGGGTCGTGCCCGCCCACCGCTCGGGCCGTCTCTTCCGCGATCTGCTCGGGCTGGTCAACCAGCGGCTGGCCGCGGCCTGCGACGAGGTGCACCTCGTCATCGCCGGACGGGTGCTGAAGCTCTAGCCACCCCCGCTGGTCGAGCCGCCGGAGCCGCTAGGCGGAGGCGTGTCGAGACCAACACAGTCCCCTCGAGCGCGGACGGCACCGTGTTGGTCTCGACACGGATTCGCTCGTTCCTCACGAATCCGGCTCGACCAGCGGGGCGCGTCAGGCCAAGGCGACGAGAAGCGCTGCGAGCGCGGCCTCGACGGCGGCACCGAAGACGTCACCGGTCACTCCCCCGAACCGCTTGACCGCCCGCAGGATGATCGCGCCGACGACGACTGCCGCGACGGCGACCGCTAAGGCTCCTCGCCACCACGGCAGGCCGGCCCAGGCACCCGCGCCGGCGAGCGCGGCAGCGACGACGGTCCAGGCGAGGACGGTGACGAGGGGCGGCAGGGTCTGGGTGAACGTTCGTCCCAGCCCGTCCTCCCGCGCCGGCCTGATGCCGCGGGTGCAGCACAGTGCGAGCGCCGCGCGCGAGGCGCAGACGGCGACCGCCACGAGCACCGAGGAGCGTACGAGCCCACCGTCCAGCAGCGAGGCCAGCGCCGCCACCTGGAGACCGAGGACGAGGACGATCGCGGTGACACCGGCCGGGCCGGAGGTGCCGGTCTTCATGACCGCCAGCGAGCGCTCGCGGTCGTAGGAGGCGGCCATGCCGTCGACCGTGTCGGCGAGGCCGTCGAGGTGGAACGCCCGGTTGCCGGCGACCACGGCGCCGATCGCGAGCAGCGCGGTGACCAGGTGCGGTAGCGCGGCGAGCTGCCCAAGGAGTGCGATAGCGCCGGCACCCAGTGCCAGCGGCAGAGCGGCCAGTGGCGCGACCGCCATCGCCACCGCGGCGCGGCGGCGGTCGACGAGCTCGGGAGGGGGCACGGGCATCGCGGTCAGCGTGCCGACCGCGAGACGCCAGGCGTCCCGCACGAGCATCAGGCAGGCTCTCCCGGAGCAAGCTCGGAGAGCAGGGCGACGTCGCGCAGCAGGGCGACGGCGCTGCGTACGACCGGCACCGCGGCGACGGCGCCGGAGCCCTCGCCGAGCCTCAGGTCGAGGTCGAGCAGCGGCACCAGGCCGAGCTTCTCCAGGGCCATCGACTGGGCCGGCTCGGTGGAGCGGTGGCCGGCGGCGAACCAGGCCGCGGCGCCGGGCTCGATCCGGTCGGCGGTGAGGGCGCAGGCGACGCTCATCAGGCCGTCGAGAAGGACCGGGACGCCCTGACGGGCGGCCTCGAGGAGGTAGCCGGTGGTCGCGGCGAGGTCGGCGCTGCCGAGGGCGGCGAGGGTCTGGACCGGGTCGGCGGCGCGCTCGCCGGCACGAGTGAGCGCCGCGGTGATGACGTCGGTCTTGGTGCGCAGCGCCTCGTCGTCGATGCCGGTGCCGCGACCGGTGACCTCGCTCGCGGGCAGGCCGAGCCCGGCGGCCACCATCGCGGCCGCGGGCGTGGTGTTGCCGATGCCCATGTCACCGCTGATCAGCAGCTGCGCACCGGCCGCGATCTCCTCGCGGGCCACGGCGGCGCCGGCCTCCAGCGCGGCGGTGGTCTCCTCGGCGGTCAGCGCGTCCTCGAGGTGGATCGCGCCGCTCCCCCGCCGGATCTTGTGCGCGGTCAGCGCCTCACGGGTCGCCGCGTCGAGGTCCTCGAACTCCTCGTCGACGCCGAGGTCGAGCACCCGGACCTGGACACCGTGCGCCTTGGCGAGCGCGCTGACGCCGGCCCGGCCGCCCAGGAACGTACGCACCATCGCGCCCGTGATCGCCGGCGGGAACGCGGAGACCCCGTGCTGGGCGACGCCGTGGTCGCCGGCGAAGATCACCAGGCGTACGTCGTCGACCGGTCGCGGCGGCACCTCGCCCTGGCACGCCGCCACCCAGACCGCCAGCTCTCCGAGGCGGCCCAGGGCACCCGGCGGCGTCGCGAGGGCTCCCAGGCGCTCGGCGGCGGCGCGGCGTACGTCTTCGTTCGGGGTCTGGATCGTCACCAGCGCAAGGTACCCCACCCCGCTCTGCGGCTTCATCCGAGTCCGCGGGAGACGCCCTGGGCGGCGACCTTCAGCGCGGAGACGAGGCGGAGCCGGTTGCGGCGGAGATCGGAGACGACGATGCCGAGGGAGCCCACGACTCCGGACGAGGTGGTGATCGGGACCGCGACCGAGCAGGCGCCGAGAGTCATCTCCTCGGCGGTGGTGGCATAGCCCTCGGCGAGCACCCGGTCGAGCTGGCGGCGCAGCAGCCCGGGCGTGGTGATGGTGTGGCGGGTGAACGGCTTGAGCGGGGCGGACAGCACCCGGTTGCGTACGTCCTCGGGCGCATGGGCCAGGAGGACCTTGCCGACACCGGTGGAGTACATCGGCAGGCGGGAGCCGACGGAGGAGACGATGGGTACGTTGCGGGTGCCGCGCAGCGTCTCGAGATAGAGGACGTGGTCGTCCTCGCGCACGGCCAGGTGGACCGTCTCCAGCGTCGCGCCGTAGAGGTCGTGGAGGAACGGCGCCGCGACCGAGCGCAGGTCGGTGGCGACCGGGGCGAGCAGGCCGGCGTCCCACAGCCGCCGGCCGACGGCGTAGGTGCCGTCCTCCTCCCGCACCAGGGCACCCCAGTCGACCAGCTCGGCGACCAGGCGGTGGGCGGTCGGGAGCGAGACGTCGGCCCGGGTCGCGAGCTCGCTCAGCGTCAGCCGCCGGTGGGACGCGTCGAAGGCGCCGATGAGACCGAGGACGCGCGAGGCGACCGTCCGCCCTCCGCTGCCACCTGCCATTCGACCCACCTACTTTCGCTCAGCGGAAGTCCGCGCTTTCATCGTACGTCTCCCCCACCTAGCGTTCGGAATGTGACAGCGCCCACCAGGAAACAACCAGTCGAGACCCAGGCGGACCTCTCGGCCGAGATCGCCAAGATCGAGGCGGACGCAGCGGGCCAGAACGTACGTCAGCCGCTGCTGGACTACCCGCCCTACCGGTCCAGCATGCTGCGCCACCCCACCAAGGACCCGCGCCATGCCGACCCCGAGACCATCGAGCTGTGGTCGCCGTGCTTCGGGCACACCGACGTGGACCCGCTCGAGGCCGACCTGACCATCGCCGGCAGCGGCGAGCCGATCGGCGAGCGGATCACGGTCAGCGGCCGGGTCCTCGACGGCGAGGGCCGCCCCGTACGGAACCAGCTCGTCGAGATCTGGCAGGCCAACTCCGCCGGCCGCTACATCCACAAGCACGAGCAGCACCCGGCACCGCTCGACCCCAACTTCACCGGCGTGGGCCGCTGCATCACCGACTCCGAGGGGCGCTACCGGTTCCAGACGATCAAGCCCGGCCCCTACCCGTGGGGCAACCACATCAACGCCTGGCGGCCGGCGCACATCCACTTCTCGCTCTTCGGGCGCGCGTTCACGCAGCGGCTGATCACGCAGATGTACTTCCCCAGCGACCCGCTCTTCGCGCTCGACCCGATCTACCAGTCGATCACCTCGCAGAAGGACCGGGACGCGCTGGTGGCGACGTACGACCACGACCTCACCATCCCCGAGTACTCGATGGGCTACAGCTGGGACATCGTCCTGACCGGCCCGAGCCGCACCTGGACCGAGCCCGAGGAGGGCGACCTGTGACCACCTCTCCGCTCCCGACGCCGGGCCAGACGATCGGCCCCTTCTTCGGCTACGCGCTCCCCTACGAGGGCGACGCCGACCTGGTCCCGCCGGGCAGCCCGGGCTCGATCCGGCTGCACGGCTGGGTCTACGACGGCGCCGGCAACCCGATCCCCGACGCGCTCCTCGAGATCTGGCAGACCGACGCCGAGGGCAACGTGCCACAGGCCGAGGGGTCGCTGCACCGCGACGGCTGGACCTTCACCGGCTGGGGCCGCGCCGACACCGACCTGAACGGCCACTACACCTTCTCGACGGTGCTCCCGGGTCCGTCCGCGGAAGGGGCGGCGCCGTTCTTCGCCCTCACCGTCTTCGCCCGTGGCCTGCTCGACAAGCTGCAGACCCGGATCTACCTGCCCAAGCACCCCGCCAACGCCGGCGACCCCCTGCTGGTGTCGCTGTCCGAGGACGAGCGTGCGACGCTGGTGGCCACCGCGGACGCAACCGGGTTGCGGTTCGACATCCACCTCCAGGGCGACCGCGAGACCACCTTTCTCAACTACGGCTGAGGAGTCGAATGTCGCTGCTGTGGCCAGGCGAGGAGCGCGCCGGGGATCTCTTCTCCGAGGCGGCCTATCTCGCCGCGATGGTTCGGGTCGAGGAGACCTGGCTGGCCGCGACCGCGTCCTCGGGGATCGCCCCCGAGGAGGCGCGTACGCCGCTGGCCGGCCTGGTCTCCGGGGCCGATGTTCCGGGGCTGGCTGAGGGCGCCGAGGCCGGCGGCAACCCGGTCATCGGCCTGGTGAAGCTCCTGCGGGGCCGGCTCGACGGTGAGGCCGCCCGGTGGCTCCACAAGGGCCTGACCAGCCAGGACGTCGTCGACACCGCGCTCGTGCTCTGCCTGCGCGACGTGCTCGACCGGGTCGAGGACGAGCTCGCGGCGCAGGCCGCCTCGTTGGTGGGTCTTGCCCGGGAGCACCGCGCCACCGTGATGTCGGGCCGCACCCTGACCCAGCACGCGGTGCCGGTCACCTTCGGCCTCAAGGCCGCGACCTGGCTCGCCGGCCTGGCCGATGCCGCCGAGGCGCTCCGTCGCGCGCGGACGTCGCTGCCCGCCCAGATCGGCGGCGCGGCCGGCACCCTGGCCGCGGTCGTCGGGCTGGCCCGGCTCCGGGGTCTGGCCGACCCGGTCGGCGCGGCGCAGACCGCGGCCGACGCCACCGCGACCGCCCTCGGACTGACCCCGCGGGCGCCCTGGCACACCACCCGTGCCCCGCTGACCGCAGCCGGCGACGCGCTGGTGACTGCGGCCGACGCCTGGGGCCGGATCGCCACCGACATCACCCTGCTCACCCGCCCCGAGATCGGCGAGCTCGCCGAGCCGGCGGGCGAGGGGCGCGGCGGCTCCTCGACGATGCCGCACAAGTCCAACCCGGTGCTCTCGGTCCTCGTCCGCCGCCACGCGCTGGCCGCTCCCCCGCTGGCCGCGACGCTCCACACCGCCGCGGCGAGCTACGTCGACGAGCGCCCCGACGGCGCCTGGCACGTCGAGTGGGAGACCCTGCAGACCCTGGCCCGGCGCAGCGTCGTCGCCGCCTCGCAGACCACCGAGCTGCTCGCCGGGCTCCGCGTCGACGCCGCCCGGATGCGCGCCACCGCCGAGGCCGCGGGTGCGGACCTGCTGGCCGAGCAGCGGTCGCTGACCGGGTTCGTGGGGGGCGAGATCCTGGCCGGCTCCGAGGCAGCCGCAGGTCTCGACGACTATCTCGGGGCCACCGACGCCCTCATCGACTCCGCGGTCGCCCGCGCCCACGAACTCTGGAAGGACCTGTGATGACGCCGAGGATCACCCCTGTCGAGCTGGCCGGAGACCCGAGCAAGCCGGTGCTGGTCGTCGGCCCGTCGCTGGGCACCTCGGTCACCGCGCTCTGGTCCGCCACGGCCGAGCTGCTCGCGGACCGCTTCCACGTCATCGGCTGGGAGCTCCCGGGCCACGGCCACGGGGCACCGACCACCGACGCGTTCTCGATGGCCGATCTCGCCGCCGGCGTGCTCGCCTGCGTCGACCGGGTCCTCACCGACCGCGGCGAGCGCCACGGCACGTTCGCCTACGCCGGCGACTCGGTCGGCGGCGCCGTCGGCCTCCAGCTCCTGCTCGACGCGCCCGCCCGGGTGAGCGCCGCCGTGCTCACCAACACCGGCGCCAAGATCGGCGAGCCCGACGGCTGGAACGACCGCGCCACGACCGTACGCAGCGCCGGCACCGCCTCCCAGATCGCCGGCTCCACCCAGCGCTGGTTCTCCCCCGGCTTCCTCGAGCGCGAGCCCGCGCGGGGCGGCGCCCTGCTCCACTCCCTGCGCGACGCCGACGCGGAGAGCTACGCGCTCGTGTGTGATGCGCTGGCGGCGTACGACGTGCGCGGGCGGCTCGCCGAGATCACTGCGCCGGTCCTGGCGATCGCGGGTGTCGACGACGCCCCGACCCCGCCCGCCTCGCTGGAGGAGGTCGCCGTCGGGGTGCGCGACGGGCGACTCGTCACCCTCGACGCCGTCGGCCACCTCGCCCCCGCCGAGGCACCGCACGCCGTCTCCAGCCTGATCACCGCCCACGTGACCGCGGCCGACCCGGCCTACGCGGCCGGGATGAACGTACGCCGCCAGGTGCTCGGCGACGCCCACGTCGACCGCGCCACCGCCGCGATCACCGACATCAACCGCGACTACCAGGACCTGATCACCCGCTATGCCTGGGGCACGATCTGGACCCGCCCCGGCCTCGCCCGCCGCGACCGCTCGATCGGCGTCCTCACCGCCCTCGTCGCGGGGCGCCACTTCGAGGAGCTCGAGTTCCACCTCCGCGCCGCCCTCACCAACGGGCTCACCCGTGAGGAGATCGTCGAGGTGCTCCTGCAGACCTCGATCTACGTCGGCGTACCCGCCGCCAACACCGCGTTCGCCGTCGCCAACCGGGTGCTGAACGAATGACCGTCTCGCTGGCGCTCGCGGCTCGACCTGCGTAGAAACCAGGTGCCGGCGGCGTACGTCCTGGCTAACGTCTCGCCCATGCCGCAAGCCCGACTGCGCACCGAGCGCCTCGACCTGGTCCCGCTGAGCGAGGAGCATCTGCCGTTCCTGATCGACCTCAACTCCGATCCGGTGGTGCTGCGCTACCTGTTCACCCGGGCACTCACGCCCGCGGAGACCGAGGAGCGGATGCACACCTGGATCCGGGCGGCCAAGGAGACCGAGGCGCAGGGCAAGTGGATCGGGTACGCAGCGGGTGAGGCCGTCGGGCTCTACATGCTCGAGCCGCCCGACGCCCCGCCCCGGACCGATGCCGCCGAGCTGGGCTACCGGCTGCCGCAGCGACACTGGCGCAAGGGTTACGCGAAGGAGGGGTCGCTCGAGCTGCTCCGGCACGCCTTCGAGGACCTCGGCTTCGACCGGGTGATCGCGCAGACGATGGCCGTCAACGAGCCCTCGCGGGCCACGATGGCGTCGGTCGGGATGAGCTTCGTGCGCGCCTTCCACCAGGACTTCGAGGAACCGCTCCTCGGACATGCCGACGGCGAGGTCGAGTACGAGATCACCCGCGAGACCTGGCTCGCGCACCGGGCGGGGTAGGCTGCGAGCACGCTCGTGGCGCAGGAACCCGGTGAGAGTCCGGGGCGGTTCCGCCACTGTGACGTCCGTTCCGACGCTGGGCACGGGCACAGCCAGACACTGGCCGCGGGCATCCGACCGATCGACGGGGCGAGAACCCCTAGGAGGACCCCGGCATGGCCGACCCTGCACGCGTACGCATCGCCCTTCTGTCCACCTCGGACACCGACCTGCTCTCGGCCCGTGCCAGCGGAGCCGACTACGCCTGGGCGAACCCGTCGCGGGCGACCGACCTCGAGACCGTCGTCGCCGACGCCGACCTGGTGGTCTTCCGGCTCCTCGGCTCCCCCACCGACCTGTGGGACGGCCTGAGCGCCGTCAAGGAGCGCGGCACCCCGGTGGTGGTCCTCGGCGGCGAGCAGCAGCCGAGCGCCGAGCTGATGGAGCACTCCACGGTCCCGATGGGCGTCGCCGCGGAGGCCCACCGCTACCTCGCCGAGGGCGGGCCGGCCAACCTCGCCCAGCTGCACGCGTTCCTCTCCGACACGGTCCTGCTGACCGGGTTCGGGTTCGAGCCGCCGGCGGAGGTGCCGGCCTGGGGGTTCGCGGAGCGGCCTTCGCAGGCCGACGACACCCGACCGCGCATCGGCGTCCTCTACTACCGCGCCCACGAGACCAGCGGGAACACCGCGTTCGCGCACGCGCTCGCCGACGCCATCGACGCGACCGGCGCGGCCACCGGCGTACCCGTCTTCGCGGGCTCGCTCCGCTCGGCCCCCGACGACCTCTACGAGGCGCTCGGCACCCTCGACGCGCTGATCGTGACCGTGCTCGCGGCCGGCGGGTCCGTGCCCGCGTCCGCCTCCGCCGGCGGTGAGGACGAGGCCTGGGACGTCGAGCGGATGGCGGCGCTGGACATCCCTGTGCTCCAGGGCCTCTGCCTGACCAGCTCGCGCGCGGAGTGGGAGGCCTCCGACGACGGTGTGACGCCGCTCGACTCGGCCAACCAGATCGCGATCCCGGAGTTCGACGGCCGGATCATCACCGCTCCGTTCTCCTTCAAGGAGCTCGACGAGCAGGGGCTCCCCCACTACGTCGCCGACCCCGAGCGGGCCGCGCGCGTGGCCCGGATCGCGGTCAATCACGCCCGGCTCCGCCACACCCCCAACCCCGAGAAGCGCCTCGCGCTGGTGCTCTCCGCCTACCCCACCAAGCACGCCCGCATCGGCAACGCGGTCGGCCTGGACACCCCGGTCTCCGCGATCCGGATGCTGCGCCGGCTCCGTGAGGAGGGCTACGACCTGGGCCAGAACAACGAGGTCGTACGCATCCTCGACTCCGTCGCCACCGAGGAGGGCGACACCGCTGCCGGCGACGCGCTGATCCACGCGCTGATCGCGGCCGGCGGCCAGGACGAGGAGTGGCTGACCAACGCCCAGCTCACCGACGCCCACGTCCGCATCTCCAAGGCCGACTACGACGCGTGGACCGCCGATCTCCCCGCCGACCTGCGCGAGCAGATGGTCGAGACCTGGGGCCCGACGCCGGGCGAGCTCTTCGTCAACGACTCCGGCGAGCTCGTGCTGGCCACGCTCCAGGCCGGCAACATCGTCATCCTGATCCAGCCGCCGCGCGGGTTCGGCGAGAACCCGGTCGCGATCTACCACGACCCCGACCTGCCGCCCTCGCACCACTATCTGGGCGCCTACCGCTGGCTCGAGCACGGCTTCCGCGCCGACGCCGTCGTCCACCTCGGCAAGCACGGCTCGATGGAGTGGCTGCCGGGCAAGAACGCAGCGCTGTCGGCGTCATGCGGCCCGGATGCGGCCATCGGCAACATGCCGCTGATCTACCCGTTCCTGGTCAACGACCCGGGCGAGGGCGCCCAGGCCAAGCGCCGGGCGCACGCCACGATCATCGACCACCTGGTGCCGCCGATGGCCCGCGCGGAGTCCTACGGCGACATCGCCCGGCTGGAGTCGCTGATGGAGGAGTACGACCGGATCTCCTCCATGGACCCGGCCAAGCTGCCCGCCATCCGCGGCGAGATCTGGCAGCTGATGAAGGCCGCCGAGCTCCACCGCGACCTCGGCATGGAGGAGCGCCCCGAGGACGACGACTTCGACGACTTCATGCTCCACATCGACGGCTGGCTCTGCGAGATCAAGGACGCCCAGATCCGCGACGGCCTGCACGTGCTCGGCGGCACCCCCGAGGGCGAGGCGCGGGTCAACCTGGTCCTCTCCATCCTGCGCGCCGCGCAGGTGTGGGGTGGCGTCGGCGGGGCCGTGCCCGGTCTGCGGGCGGCGCTCGGCCTCAAGGAGGGTGCGGACACCCGCGCCGTCGACGAGATCGAGACCCAGGCGCGCGACCTGGTGCAGCGGATGGACGCGGCCGGCTGGGACCCGGCGGTCGCCGAGACGCTCCACGACGACCCGGCTGTCCAGCAGGTGCTCGCCTTCGCCGCGACCGAGGTCGTGCCCCGGCTGGCGAAGACCACCGACGAGCTGTCCGCGGTGCTGCACGCCCTGGACGGTGGCTTCGTCCCCGCGGGGCCGTCGGGCTCGCCGCTGCGGGGGCTCGTCAACGTACTTCCGACGGGGCGCAACTTCTACACCGTCGACCCGCGCGCGGTCCCGAGCCGGCTGGCGTGGCAGACCGGGCAGGCGATGGCCGACTCGCTGCTGCAGCGCTACCTCGACGAGACCGGCGACTACCCGACGTCGGTCGGGCTCTCCGTGTGGGGCACGAGTGCGATGCGTACGTCCGGCGACGACGTCGCCGAGGTGCTCGCGCTGCTCGGGGTGCGTCCCGAGTGGGACGAGGCCTCCCGCCGCATCACCCACCTCGACGTCATCCCGCTGGCCGAGCTCGGCCGGCCCCGCATCGACGTGACCGTACGCATCTCCGGCTTCTTCCGCGACGCGTTCCCGCACGTCGTCTCGATGCTCGACGACGCGGTCCGGATGGTGGCCGACCTGGACGAGCCGGCCGAGGACAACTTCGTCCGGGCGCACACCCTCGAGGACCTCGCCGAGCACGGCGACCAGCGCCGCGCGACGTCCCGGATCTTCGGCTCCAAGCCCGGCTCGTACGGCGCCGGGATCCTGCAGGTGATCGAGGCTGGCAACTGGCGCTCCGACCAGGACCTCGCCGACGTGTACGCAGCCTGGGGCGGCTTCGCCTACGGCCGCGACCTCGACGGCGCCCCGGCGGCCGACGACATGCGCGCCAACTACCGCCGGATCAAGGTCGCCGCCAAGAACGTCGACTCCGCCGAGCACGACATCGCCGACTCCGACGACTACTTCCAGTACCACGGCGGCATGGTCGCCACCGTCCGCGCGCTGACCGGTTCGGATCCGAAGGCGTACGTCGGCGACTCGACCTCGCCCGACGCCATCAAGACCCGGACGCTGCAGGAGGAGACCAACCGTGTCTTCCGGGCCCGGGTGGTCAACCCGCGCTGGATCTCGGCGATGCAGCGCCACGGCTACAAGGGCGCCTTCGAGCTGGCCGCGACCGTCGACTACCTCTTCGGCTTCGACGCGACCGCCGGTGTGGTGCAGGACTGGATGTACGAGAAGCTCGCGCGCGAGTACGTCCTGGACGAGACCAACCAGGAGTTCATGCGCTCCTCGAACCCGTGGGCGCTGCGCGGCATCGTCGAGCGGCTGCACGAGGCGGCCGAGCGGGGGCTGTGGGAGGAACCCGACCCCGAGGTCGTCGCTGCGATGCGGGAGATCTATCTCGACATCGAAGGTGACCTGGAGGAAGAGTGACGCGTCGGATCAAGATCATCGGCGTCGGCCCCGGCGACCCCGACCAGGTCACCCTCGAGGCCGTCGCCGCGATGCGGTCGGTCGACTACTTCCTGGTCACCGACAAGTCGGGCACGGTCAAGAAGGGCATGCCGGACCCGCTGGTGCGAGCCCGCGAGGAGCTCCTCGACCGCCATCTCGACCAGCCGGCCCGGGTGGTCAAGGTCGACGACGCACCCCGCGAGCGGCGCGAGGAGTTCACCGGGACCGACGAGGAGTACCGGGCCGCGGTCGCCGACTGGCACCGCGCCCGGGTCGAGCGCTACCTCGCCGTGCTCGCCGAGCACCCCGGTGACGTCGGCTTCCTCGTCTGGGGCGACCCGGCCTTCTACGACTCCACGATTCGCGTCGTCGACCAGATCGCCGAGCAGCTCGACATCGAGGTCGACGTCATCCCCGGGATCTCCTCGGTGCAGCTGCTCGCGGCGCGCCACCGCCTGGTGCTCCACGACGTCGGCCGTCCGCTCTACGTCACCACTGGCCGCGCGGTGCTCGAGGCCGTCGAGGCCGGCCACGACAACCTCGTGGTGATGCTCAACCGCGTCGTCGAACTCCCGGGGCTCGAGGACTGGCGGATCTGGTGGGGCGGCAACCTCGGCACGCGTGAGGAGGAGCTGGTCGCGGGCACCGTCGGCGAGGTCCTGCCCGCCATCGATGAGGCACGCGCCCGGCTGCGCGAGACGTCCGGCTGGGTGATGGACATCTACCTCCTGCGGGCTCCGCGCCGATGAGCGGATTGCTGGTCGCCGGCACCACCTCGGATGCGGGCAAGTCGGTCGTGGCGACCGGGCTGTGCCGGGCGTTCGCCCGCCGCGGCGTGAAGGTGGCGCCCTACAAGGCCCAGAACATGTCCAACAACTCGATGGTCTGCGAGGCGCCTGACGGGACGACCGCGGAGATCGGCCGGGCCCAGTGGGTCCAGGCGCTGGCGGCACGGGTCGCCCCGGAGCCGGCGATGAACCCGGTGCTGCTCAAGCCCGGCTCCGACCGCCGCAGCCATGTCGTGCTGATGGGCCATCCCGCCGGCGAGGTCTCCTCCCACGACTGGGAGCACGGGCGCCGGCATCTGGCGACCGCGGCCCACGCTGCGTACGACGATCTCGCCTCGCGCTTCGAGGTGATCGTCGCCGAGGGGGCCGGCAGCCCGGCCGAGATCAACCTGCGGGCCGGCGACTACGTCAACATGGGACTGGCCCGGCATGCCGGGCTGCCGACGATCGTCGTCGGCGACATCGACCGCGGCGGGGTGTTCGCGGCGATGTACGGCACCCTGGCCCTCCTCGAACCCGAGGACCAGGCCCTGATCAGCGGCTTCGTCATCAACAAGTTCCGCGGCGACGCGGGTCTGCTGAAGCCCGGGCTCGACTCGCTGGAGTCGCTCACCGAGCGCCGGGTCTTCGGGGTGCTGCCCTGGGAGCCGTCGCTGTGGCTCGACTCCGAGGACGCGCTCGACCTGGAGGGCCGTCGTGCGGCGGCCGGCGCCACCCGCAAGGTCGCGGTCGTACGCCTCCCTCGCATCTCCAACTTCACCGACGTCGACGCGCTCGGTCTAGAGCCGGACCTCGACGTCGTCTTCGCCTCCTCCCCGGCCGACGTCGCCGACGCCGACCTGGTGGTCCTGCCGGGCACCCGGTCCACGATCAGCGACCTGGCCTGGCTCCGCTCGCGCGGCCTCGACGTCGCCCTGATCGAGCACGTACGCCGCGGCCGCCCGCTCCTCGGGATCTGCGGTGGCTTCCAGATGCTCGGCGGCGTCATCGCCGACCCCGACGGGGTCGAGGGGTCGGTCACCGAGGTCGAGGGACTGGGCCTGCTCGACGTCCGCACCGACTTCGCCCCCGCCAAGAACCTCCGCCTGCCCACCGGCCCGGCCCTCGGGGTCGAGGCGAGCGGCTACGAGATCCACCACGGCCGGATCACCCGCGGCGACGGGGTCACCGAGTTCCTCGGTGGCGCGCAGGCCGGCAACGTCTTCGGGACGATGTGGCACGGCTCCTTGGAGGGCGACGCCCTCCGGGGCGCGTTCCTGCAGGCGACGCTGGGTCGCGAACCCTCCTCGGTCTCCTTCCCGGCGGCCCGTGAACGCCGCCTGGACCTGATCGCCGACCTCGTCGAGGAGCACCTCGACGTCGACGCCCTGCTCGACCTCGCCGTCTCCCCCGTCGGTCGAGCCGACGTCGTGAGGGACGAACGACGTCGTGTCGAGACCAACACAGTCCCCTCGAGGTCGACAGAGGACTGTGTTGGTCTCGACACGCCTCCGCCTAACGGCTCCGGCGGCTCGACCAGCGGGGGCGGCTCGACCAGCGGGGGTATCCGATGAGGCTGCTGATCCTGGGCGGGACCGGGGAGGCTCGGGACCTGGCGGCACGGCTGGTCGAGGAGAGGGTGGCGGTCACCTCCTCGTTGGCGGGCCGGGTGGCTCGGCCGCGGCTGCCGGTGGGGGCGGTGCGGATCGGCGGCTTCGGAGGGGTCGAGGGCTTGAGGGGGGCTCTCGACCACTTCGACGCCGTCGTCGACGCGACGCACCCGTTCGCGCGCGGCATCTCGGCCAACGCGGCCACGGCCTGCGCGCAGACCGGGCATCCGCTGCTCCGGCTGGAGCGGCCGGGCTGGCCGGCGGACCCGTCCTGGACCTACGTCGACACCCACGACGAGGCCGCCGCGCTCGCCTCCGGTCTCGGGAGGCGTCCCTTCATCACCGTCGGACGCCAGGAGCTGGCCCGGTTCGTCCCGGCGCTCGCGGGCCACGAGGCTCTGGCCCGCGTGGTCGACCCGCCCGACCTCGACCTGCCCGAGCCCTGGACGCTGCTGACCAGCCGTGGCCCCTACGAGATCGAGGGCGAGCTCGCGCTGATGCATGAGCACCGCACCGACGTGCTCATCACCAAGGACTCCGGCGGCACCTTCACCTGGCCGAAGATGGCCGCGGCCGCCGAGCTCGGCGTGCCCGTCGTGGTCGTACGCCGACCCACCGCCGCCGACGGCGTCCGCACCGTCGACGACGTCGCCGAGGCGGTCGCCTGGGTCCGGAGCCTCGGATGAGGGTGGTCGTCGGGATGTCGGTGACCGACGTCGACCGCCGCCAGGACCTGCTCGGTTGGGCCGGCGAGCTCGACGCGAGCCTCGCCTTCCTGCAGATGGGCGGCCCGTCCCTCTCCGCAGAGCTGACCCGGCTCGCCGACGCCGGTGCGGAGACGATCACCCTGGCCGGGGTCAGCCTCGGCCCGCTCGCCCCGGGCCACTCCTGGCTGCGCCGGATCGCGGCCCACTGGTGGCGCGAGCGCGCGGGCGAGCCTCCCACGATCCAGGTGGCGACCGCTCTGGCGACCACGCGTGACGAGCTCGCCGAGGTGCTGGCCGAGACCAGACCGATCACCGGCACCGAGCCCGGGCTCACCTCCCCCGCCTGGGAGCGGGTCCCCGGCCACGTACGTCAGGTGCTGATCTGCCGCGGCCCGCGCTGCACCGCGAAGGGCTCCGAGGAGGTGGCCAGGGCGGTCGTCCTGGGCGCGATGGAGGCCGGTCTCGGCGACGACGACCTGCTGATCACCCACACCGGCTGCCAGTTCCCGTGCAACCAGGCGCCGGTGCTCAGCGTGCAGCCCGACGACGTCTGGTACGGCAACGTGGAAGCGGCCGCCGCCCGGGTGATCGTGCGCGATCACCTGGACGGCGGCCGTCCCGTGGAGGCCTACCGCCTCCCCCGCTAGCTCACAGGCTGGCGGCCAGGGCCTTGCGTTCCGCGACAGCGCGCTCTGCCGCGTACAGACGAATGACCAGTCCGGTCAGTGCCACTCCGAGCACGCCCCACATCGTGGCGAGCGTGATCAGCGAGGCCCGGCGGAAGAACCACAGCGTGTCGGCCGGGAAGTCCCCGACCTCGTTGACCGTCGTGAACAGCTCTCCGGCGACGACCATCACGGCCAGGTAGGCCGCGGTCGCGCCGACGACGGCGAGGTAGGTGCCGAACCGCCCGCGCAGCCGCACCGCGGCGTACGTCACGACCACCGCCGCCACGACCGAGAGGGCCTGGAAGGCGAAGTAGACCGCGGTGCGTACGCCGATGGTGTCGCCGCTGCCGACCGCCGGCGGGGTCGCCGGGTATTTGAGGAACGGCACGAGTGCGACCGCGACGAACCCGATCAGGGTGACCAGCGCCGTCGACTGGCCCGGCGTGAGCCGTCCCAGACGACCCAGCGTTGCCGCGGCGACCAGCCCGACGATGCCGCCGAGCGCGACGCCGACCGCGAGGGTGCCGGTCAGCAGCCCCCAGGTGCTCTGGTTGGTGCGGGAGACCTCGGCGGCCTCCTCCTCGCCCTCAGCACCTTCGGCGGCATGCGAGTGCGAGTGTCCGTCGCCGCCGGCCTCCTCCAGCGCGATGGCAGCACCGACCTGCGGCTCACCGACGGCGTACGCCACCAGGAAGGTGGCGACTCCGGCGAGGAGGCCGGCTAGGAGGCCGCGTACGAGAAAGGCACGCGGGCTCATCAGTGGCAGGGGTAGCCGAGCAGGTGACGACCGTCGTGGACCCACTCGTGGATCAGGGTGCCCGACGGGATCGAGACGGCGCCCTGGTCGGCGCTGATGAAGAAGAGCGCCAGGAGACCGAGCAGACCGAAGAAGAGCGCCCAGGGGGCGAGCTCACGGAGCGGGATGGTGGGCAGATCTGCGCCGGCGACCGGCGCCACAGCGTGCTGCGACATATGTCCTCCTCAGGGATACCTGCGTCCCTGTTCGTTGGGGTTGGACGGACATTCGGGTCTGACTCCACCGCCGCGAGGCGGTGTCACAGTAGCGCGACTGTGCCGGAGTTCCACCGGCTTCCTCATGTCCGTTGGCGGCATCATGCCACGTCGGGACGCTGGCCGCACCCACAGCGTTCCATGGAGTCGGCGAAACACAAGATCTAGGAAGTTGCATTGGTGTAATTCCCGCATATAGTGGTGCCCGCAGCTGGTTCTCCCACCTCGGCGACGAGGCGGGAGAGGCAAGAGGGAACCCGGTGCGAGTCCGGGACTGCCCCGCAGCGGTGAGTGGGAACGACCGCCGTCACGAAGCACTGGGAGCAAGCCGGCTCCTGGGAAGCGACGGCCACTAGGACCGAGCACGAGACGCCCACGAGTCCGAAGACCTGCCAGTGCCCACCTCATGGTGGGGTCCGCGACCTCGAGGGAAGGTCAGGGGATCGAGCGCGTACGACGCCGTCCTCTCCTGCCCCGGCACGGATGCACGAGACATCCAGCGGGCCGCGGGGCCCGCCTGAACAAGGGGGGTATGGGCTTGATCGACACCGAGGGTCTACCGATCCGCACCGAGAAGTCGGCGTACGTCTTCGACTATCCGATGGCCGAGGACCTGGCCAAGAAGCAGCGGAGCATCTTCTGGACCGCCGAGGAGATCCCGGTCGAGAACGACAAGCAGGACTTCCTGGTCAACATGACCGACGCCGAGCAGGCTGCGGTCAAGACGACGCTGAAGCTGTTCACCATCTACGAGCTGATCCTCGGCGGCGAGGTGTGGGGCGACCGGCTCTTCCACGCGTTCCCGCGGCCCGAGATCCAGATGATGACCAACGCCTTCTCCTTCGCCGAGCTGAACATGCACGCGCCGTTCTACGCGAAGCTCAACAAGACGCTGATGATCGACACCGAGGAGTTCTACGACTCCTACAAGAACGACCCGGTGCTGGCCGAGCGGATCGCCTTCGTGTGGGACGCCATCGCCGACGAGGACCTGCTCTACGCGCTGAGCGTCTTCACGCTGATGGAGAACTGCGTCCTCTACTCCAACTTCGCCTTCCTCAAGCACTTCCAGTCCGGTGGCAAGAACCTGCTGCAGAACGTGATCAGCGGCATCAACTTCTCCGCCCGCGACGAGAACCTGCACGCCACCGGCGGTGCCTGGCTGTTCAACACGACGCTGGACGAGTACGCCGCGACCGTCCCGGCCGACAAGTTCGAGGCCGAGCGCGACGACCTCTTCGCCCGCGTCCGCGGCGTCGCCGAGCACCTCTACGCCCACGAGGCCCGGATCGTGGAGATGCTCTTCGCCCACGGGCCGATCACCGGCATCGAGCAGGCCGATCTGGAGGCCTTCGTGCGCTCCCGCATCGACATGACCCTGGAGAACATGCGGATGGAGCCGCTGTTCGGGGTCGAGACCAACCCGGTCGCCGAGTGGTTCTACGCCGGCATCAACGGCACCCAGTTCCACGACTTCTTCCAGGTCACCGGCAACGAATACAACCGCAACATCGGCGAGACGGAGTTCGAGTTCTGATGAGCAGCACCAGCTGGGAGGCGCTCTCCGCCGAGCGCAAGGCACTGCAGGACGAGGGCACCGTGCCTGCCTTCATGACCACCGCGGGCTACGCGATGTTCAAGGCCAAGTACACCGTCGCGGACCAGAGCGTCCGCGAGCGCTACGAGACCATCGCGGCCACCGCCGGCGGGCTGGCCGACGAGATGTACCCCCGCGAGGACGGCGTCTCCTGGACGGAGCCGTTCTTCGAGGCGATCTGGAACGGCTGGCTCTCCCCCTCGACGCCGGTGCTGTCCAACCTCGGCACCGACCGCGGCCTGCCGGTCTCGTGCGAGGGGTCCTACGTCGAGGACTCGGTCTGGGGCTTCTACGAGACCCTCAAGGAGGCCGCGATCCTGTCCCAGAACGGGTTCGGCACCTCGGCGTACCTCGGTGACGTCCGGCCGCGCGGCGCGAAGTTCAGCGACAACGGCAAGGCCAACGGCGTGGTCCCGGTCTTCTGCAACTTCGTGGAGATGACCAACCAGATCAGCCAGGGCGCCACCCGCCGCGGCTCCTGGGCGGGCTACCTGCCCGTGGACCACCCGGACTTCTACGAGCTCGCCGACCTGATCTTCCGCGAGCCGGCCAACAAGAACGTCGGCTGGATCTTCAGCCAGGCCTTCATCGACCGGATGCTCGCCGGCGACAAGGACGCCCTGGAGCGCTACCAGCGGGTGCTGAAGATCCGGGTCGTGCTGGGCAAGGGCTACATCTGGAAGGTCGACACCGTCAACGCGGCGCAGACCGAGTCCTACCAGGCCAACGGCCTGGCCAACAAGGCCTCCAACCTGTGCTCGGAGATCACCCTCTTCAGCGACGAGGACCACTCCTACACCTGCGTGCTCTCCTCGCTGAACCTGTCGACCTACGACGAGTGGAAGGACCAGGACACCGCGTACGTCGCGACCGTCTTCCTGGACGCGGTCGCCGAGGCGTTCCTGCGCAAGGCGCGTACCATCCGCGGTCTGGAGCGGGCGGTGCGCTACACCGAGAAGGCCCGCAGCCTGGGCCTCGGCGTGATGGGCTACCACGACTACCTGCAGAAGCAGCGGGTGCCGTTCGAGTCGGACAAGGCGGCAGCGCTGAACAAGGACATCTTCGAGCGGATCTCGTCCCGTGCCGACGCCGCCTCGCGGTGGATGGGCTCGGTCGCCGGCATCCCCGAGTGGTGCGTCGGACGGCGCAACTCCCACCTCATGGCGATCGCGCCGACGATGAGCACCGCGGTGATCGTCGGCGGCACCAGCCAGGGCATCGAGCCGTACGTCGCCAACGTCTGGAACCAGACCACCTCCGCCGGCGAGATGCCGCGGGCCAACCAGAACCTCGTCGAGGTGATGAAGGAGCGTGGCGTCTACGACCAGGCCCACATCTCCGACATCATCGACCACGGCGGCTCGGTCCAGCACGTCTCGTGGCTCGACGACCACGAGAAGGAGGTCTTCCGGACCGGCTATGAGATCGACCAGGAGATCCTGCTCGCCCGGGCCTCCGACCGGCAGGTCTACATCGACCAGGCCCAGTCGCTGAACCTGTTCTTCCAGGCCGACGCGACCCCGCAGTACATCAGCAAGATCCACAAGCTCGCGCTGCTCGACCCGAACATCAAGAGCCTGTACTACCTGCGCTCGCGCGCCGGTATCCAGGCCAGCAAGCAGTCCACTTCGACCACTCCGACCGCAAAGGCGTGACCATGAACGAGAACCCGACCACCACCGACGCCATCGACGACCTGAGCTGGGACGACTGGAGCGACGCCGCTGTCTGTGCCATCGAGAACGGCCCGGACTGCGAGGCCTGCGAAGGATGAGCGCCCCCGCCGGGCGGCCGACGCTGACGGTCTGCCGCGGCTGCTGCTGCGGGACCGAGCGGAAGTCGCCCGGGGTGGACCACGCCGCCGTGCTCAGCACGCTGAACGCGGCGGCCGGGGAGTCGGCGACCGTACGTGTCGCCGACTGCCTCGGCCCGTGCGAACGGGCCGACGTCGTGGTCGTCGGCCCCTCACCCGAGGGGCGGCAGCGTGGGGCGAAGCCCGTCTGGGTCGCCCGGGCCGGCTCGGAGCGGGTCGCCGACGCGCTGGCCGAGTGGACCCGCGCTGGCGGGCCGGGCGTCGCCGACGCACCGCCGGCGGTCATGGCCCGAGCGTTCCGTCACGGGCGCTGAGCGACCGCCGCGTACGCCGCCGCGACCAGGGCCGCGCCGATGCCGACCCTGCGGGCCAGGGTGGTGGCGCCGACGACGTCCGCGGGGGTGGCGGCGCGGCCGTCACCCATGACCGCGCGGTGCTCGACCCGGTTGCCGTAGTAGCGGTTCGTGCCGCCGAGGCGGATGTCGAGGGCACCGGCGAAGGACGCCTCGACGACACCCGCGTTCGGGCTCGGGTGCTGCGCTGCGTCGCGGCGCCAGGCCTGCCAGGCCTGCGTCGCCCGTGACGGCGCGGCGGCCAGGGTGAGCAGGCCGGAGAGTCGTGAGCCGGGGAGGTTGAGCAGGTCGTCGAGGCGGGCGCTGGCCCAGCCGAAGCGCTCGTAGCGGTCGTTGTGGTGGCCGACCATCGCGTCCAGGGTGTTGGCGGCGCGGTAGCCGAGAAGGCCGGGTACGCCCGCGAGCGCACCCCACACCAGCGGCGCGACCACCGCGTCGGAGGTGTTCTCCGCGACGCTCTCGACCACCGCGCGGGAGACCTCGGACGCATCGAGCTCGGCGGTGTCGCGGCCGACGAGGTGGGTCAGCCGCTGCCGCGCGGCGGGCAGGTCACCCGTGTCGAGGTGTGCGTGGACCGCCAGTGCCTCGCGTTCCAGCGAGCGGCCGCCCAGGACAGCCCAGGTGGCGGCGGCGGTGACCAACATCTTCCCGGCCCGGCCGGGAGCGAGGCGCTCGGCGGCGGCGCCGAGGACGACCGCTCCCCCGACCAGCGTCGCGGTGTGGAGGACTCCTCGGGCACGATCGTCCGCGTAGCACGTCTGCTCCGCCTTCATCGCGACCGTGCCGAAGCCGGCGACCGGGTGGTAGCGCCGGGGATCGCCGAGCAGGCGATCCAGCGCGAAGCCGGCCAGCAGCCCGATCGCCCGTGGGCTCACCGGTCTCCCCCGGTCCGCCGCAGGGCGGTCAGGAGCTGGTCGGTGATCTCCTCGGGGCGCACCGCGATCCGCACCCAGTCCGGGCCGAGCCCGGGGAAGGTGTCGGCGCGGCGTACGGCGATGCCCTGCTCACGCAGGGCCTCCCGGACCCCGGCGCCGGGGCGGGCCAGGACGAAGGAGGCGGTCGAGGGGACGTACTCGATCTGCTGCTCGCGCAGGCCCGCCTCGAGGTGTTCGCGCCAGGTGGCGATGCGCTCGGCGCGCTCGCGGGCCTCGGCGCTCGCGCGCTCGGTGGCGCAGGCGAGCATCGCGGCGCCGGCGGTGGCCGAGACGGACCACGGGGTGCGTACGGCCTCGAGGTCGCCGATCGCGGTGGCGTCGCCGACGACGTAGCCCGCGCGGACCCCCGGGATCGACCAGTGCTTCGTCAGGCTCCGGATCACCAGCAGGCCCTCGGCCCGCTCCGCGGTGAGGGTCTCGGGCTCGCCGGGGACCGCGTCCATGAACGCCTCGTCGACCACGACCAGGCGGCCGGGGCGGAGGAGTCCGCGGAGGGTGGCGGCGGGATGGAGCACTCCGGTGGGGTTGGTCGGGTTGCCGACGACGACCAGGTCGGCGTCACCGGGTACGGCTGCCGGGTCGAGGACGAACCCGTCCTCGGCACGGAGGCGCACCTCGGTCACCGTGTGGCTGGCCTGCTCGAGCGCCGCGTGGGGCTCGGTGAACTGCGGGTGCACGACGACCGGTTTACGCCACGTCCTGGCCCGGGCGACCAGCGTGAACGCCTCGGCCGCACCGGCCGTCGGGAGCACCTCGGTGCGCTCGCGGCCGTGATGCTTGGCCAGCGCCGCGCGCGCCGGCTCCTCGTCGGGGTAGGCGGTGGGGGCCAGCGAGTCGTGGAGCGCCTGGTCCAGCCACTCCGGTCGCGGGTCCGGGTAGACGTTCACCGCGAAGTCGAGCAGCCCGTCGCCCACCTCGACATCGCCGTGGTGCCGCAACGGGTCGGCCACCTCGCTGGTCGAGCCGCCGGAGCTGCTGGGCGGAGGCGTGTCGAGACCAACACGGTCCCCGGTCGCGCTCGATTCGACCGTGTTGGTCTCGACACGCTCGCTGGCGCTCGCGGCTCGACCAGCCGGGGCGGCTCGACCGACGGATTCGGCGAAGCGGCGGGCAAGGTGTGGATGGCCGGCCCAATGCACGTGGAGGTACGACGCGTGGACGGTGTCGCTGCTGAAGCCTGTCTGCACACCGTCGACGGCCCACGCCGCCTGGGTGCCGGCCGGGGGCGAGGTGATGGTGCGGTGGAACTCGTGGCCGGTCACCTGCTCGCCGGCGCGGGTGAGGAAGGAGTCGGACTCGGCGGTGGCGACCGGGTAGCGCAGGGTCAGGCGCTCGCTCATCGCAGCCCGGGTGGGGATGGCGCCGGCCATCGGGACCTCGTCGAGCGACTCGGCCAGGTAGAGGAGTCCGGCACACTCGGCGACGGTCGGGATCCCGGCCTCGACGGCGGCCCTCAGGTCGCGGAGCAGGCTCGTGTTGGCGGCCAGGTCGGCGGCGTACACCTCCGGGAAGCCGCCACCGAGATAGATCCCCCTCGTGCCCTCGGGGAGCGCGGGATCGGTGAGCGGGTCGAAGGGGCGTACGTCGCAGCCTCCGGCCTCCAGGAGCTCCTCGGTCTCGGGGTAGCGGAACGTGAACGCCCGGCCGCCCGCGACCGCGACGACCGGACGCTCCCCGCCCGGCGCGGCGTCCATCTCCAGCGCCGTGGCCGGATCCCACGGCTCGGCGTCCAGATCGGGAGCGGAGCGGGCGACGTCGAGCAGGGCGGACAGGTCGAGGTGGGCGGCGACCTGCTCCCCCAGGCGCTCGATCAGCGCGACGGACTCGTCGCGCTCGGCGACCGGGACGAGACCCAGGTGACGCGACGGGGAGGCGAGCGACTCGTCCCGCGGGAGCATGCCGAGCACCGGCAGACCGACCTGCTCCAGCGCTCGCCGGATCTCCTCGGCGTTGCGCCCGGGAGAGCAGCGGTTGAGCACGACTCCCCCGATGCGTACGGACGGGTCGAAGGCCGCCATCCCGGCGGCGATCGCGGCAGCGGAGCGGGACATCCGGGCGACGTCGAGGACCAGGACGACCGGCGAGGAGGTCAGTGCGGCGACATGCGCGGTGGAGGCGAAGCCGTCGGTGCCGAGGCGGCCGTCGTAGAGCCCCATGACGCCCTCGATGACCGCCACCTCGGCACCAGCGGCACCGTGGAGCAGCAGCGGCACCACCCGCTCGACGCCGACCAGGTGCGGGTCGAGGTTGCGGCCCGGGCGTCCGGTCGCGAGCGCGTGGTAGCCGGGGTCGATGTAGTCCGGGCCGACCTTGTGCCCGCTCACGGTCATCCCGGAGGCGCGCAGCGCCGCCATCAGCCCGGTCGCGATCGTCGTCTTCCCCGAACCCGTCGACGGAGCCGCAACCACCAGCCGGGGCAGGGTCACCATTCGATGCCCTTCTGGCCCTTCTGCCCGGCGTCCATGGGGTGCTTGATCTTGGTCATCTCGGTGACCAGGTCGGCGACCTCGAGCACGGCGGGATCGGCGTCGCGGCCGGTGATGACGACGTGCTGGCGCCCCGGCCGCTCGGCGAGCACCGAGGCGACCTCGGCGGCGTCGACCCAGCCCCACTTGATCGGGTAGGTGAACTCGTCGAGGACGAGCAGGTCGTAGCGCTCGTCGGCCAGGCACCGCTTGATCTCGGCCCAGCCCTCGGCGGCGGCCGCGGCGTGGTCCTCGGCCTCCCCCTGCTTGCGGCTCCAGGACCAGCCGGAGCCCATCTTGTGCCAGTCGACCGGTCCGCCCTCGCCGGTCTCCTCGTGCAGCTTGCCGAGGCGCTCGAGCACGGTCTGCTCGCCGATGCGCCACTTGGCCGACTTCACGAACTGGAAGACCCCGATCCGCCAGCCCTGGTTCCAGCCGCGCAGCGCGAGGCCGAAGGCGGCGGTCGACTTCCCCTTGCCGGGACCGGTGTGGACCATCACCAGCGGCCGGTTGCGGCGCTGGCGGGTGGTGAGCCCGTCGTCGGGCACGTTCAGCGGCTGTCCCTTCGGCATCAGGCAGCGCCCCTTCCCATGGTGGATCCGGTGAACCCGTGGACGGCCGACGTCAGCGCCTCGGCGCTCACCTCGGCGACCGGGACGTGCTCGGCGCCCAGGTGCTCGGCCAGTTGACGCGCCAGCCCGAGCCGCATCGGTCCGCTCTCGGAGTCGATGACGACGGTGGTGACGCCCAGGCCGGCGACGTACGCGGCGGCCTGCTGCGAGCGTCGGACGGCGTCCTTACCGTGGGTCTGCGCAGTTTTTCGGGACGAGTTGGCGCGACCGTCGGTGACGACCACCAGCAGCGGCCGCAGATCGGGGTCACGCAGGTGCTCGCGCTGCAGCACTCGGGCGGCCTCGAGGAGGCCTTCGGCCAGCGGCGTACGTCCTCCGGCGGGCACCTCGTCGAGACGGGCCGCTGCGAGGTCGACCGACCCGGTCGGCGGCAGCACCAGCTCGGCGCCCTCGCCGCGGAAGGTGATCATCCCGACCTTGTCGCGGCGCCGGTAGGCGTCGAGGAGCAGCGAGAGGACCGCGGCCTTCACCTGCGCCATCCGCTTGCGCGCGGCCATGGACCCGGACGCGTCCACGCAGAAGAGCACCAGGTTGGCCTCGCGACCCTCACGGACCGCGGTGCGGAGGTCCTCGATGCGCAGCTCGACCTTCGCGGACGTACGCGGCCGGGCGGCCTGCTTGCCAGCGGCCGCCTTGAGCGTCTCGACGAGATGGAGGGAGCCGCGGACGCTGGTGTTCGCGCCGATCCGGCGGCCGCTGCTGCCGATCGCCTTGCTCCGGCCGCCGGTGCGGCCGGTGCCCAGGCCGGTGACGGTCAGGAGGCGGGGGCGGTAGGCCGGGGCGGCGGCGGTGACGGACTCGCCTGCGACGCCGGAAGGAGATTGGGCCTGGTCGGGTGCGTCATCGGCTGTGTTGGTCTCGACACCGCTCGCTTCGCTCGCGGGCTCGACCGACGGGGGTTCCGCGTCGGTCGAACCGTCCTCCGCGTCGGTCGAGCCGCCGGAGCCGCTAGGCGGAGGCGTGTCGAGACCAACAGAGTCTTCGCTGTCCGAGCCATCCGAAGGCCCACCCTCCGGGGGCTCCGGCGGCAGTTCCTCGTCGCCGAGGATGCGGTCGAGCAGGTCCTCGTCGAGACCGGGAGCGTCGAACGGGTTGCGACGGCGGCGGTGCGGAAGGGCCAGGAGTGCGGCCCGGCGGATGTCTTCGCGGGTGACCTCGGAGCGCCCGGCCCAGGCGGCGTGGGCGACCGCGGTGCGGGCGGTGACGATGTCGGCGCGCAGCCCGTCGACCTCGAAGGCCGCGCAGACCTCGGCGATCTTGAGCAGCCCCGGTGCGGTGAGCCGGACCTTCCCGACCAGCGCGCGGGCGGCGGACACCCGGGCGGTCAGGTCACGCTCGGCGGCCACATAGCGCTCGACGAACGCGGGAGCGTCCAGGTCGAAGGCCATCCGGCGGCGTACGACCTCCGCCCGGAGGGCGGGATCGCGAGGAGCGGCAACCTCGACGGTGAGCCCGAAGCGGTCCAGCAGCTGCGGGCGCAGCTCGCCCTCCTCGGGGTTCATGGTGCCGATCAGCACGAACCGGGCGGCGTGCTCGACCGAGACCCCGTCGCGCTCGACCGAGACCCGGCCCATCGCGGCCGCGTCCAGGAGCAGGTCGACCAGGTGGTCGTGGAGCAGGTTGACCTCGTCGACGTAGAGCAGTCCGCGGTGGGCCCGGGCGAGCAGCCCCGGCTCGAACTCGACCGCACCGCGCGACAGCGCGCTCTCCAGATGGAGCGAGCCCACGACCCGGTCCTCGGTCGCACCGACCGGGAGCTCGACCAGCCGCACCGGCCGGCTCTCCACGACGGCAGCGGACCCGAACGGCCCGTCCGGCGACTCCGCGGACGGGTCGGCGGGGTCGATCGAGAACCGGTCCCCCGCATAGACCGAGATCGAGGGCAGCACGGCCGCCAGGCCGCGTACGGCCGTCGACTTCGCGGTCCCCTTCTCGCCGCGGACCAGGACCCCGCCGATCTCCGGGGAGATCGTGGTGAGCACGAGCGCGAGGCCCATGTCGTCGAGGTCGTCCGCCTGACAGCCGAGGACGGCAGAAAATGGATAGTGCACCGGCATGAGAGGCTCCCGCTCCCTATCGCGTTGGATGGATGGACGCGGGGCCGGTCTTCGGACTTGCCGAGTCCCCCGTGTGGGGCTCGGTTCACCGCAGCGGGCCTGTGCCGGAATCTCACCGGCTTCCCAGATTCTCCCGTCCCACCGTCCTCACCAGCTCTCCTCTCGAGCCGATGACTGGGCAGTCGGGGCACCTCGCGCCTGTGCGGTCACTGTAGCGTCTGGCCTCATGATCGTCGTGGTGGGCATCGGTGCCGGAGGTTGGGACGAGATCCCCGTACGTCACCAGCAGCTGATCCAGGACGCCGCGACCCTCCTCGGCGGCAAGCGTCATCTCGACCTCGTCCCCGACGTTCCCGGCCAGCGGCGCGAGCCCTGGCCCTCGCCGCTGCGCGAGGGGCTCCCGGCCCTGCTCGAGTCGCTGCCGACGGACGCCCCTGTCGTCGCGCTGGCCTCGGGCGACCCGCTGGTCTCCGGCATCGGTACGACCCTGATCGACCTGCTCGGAGCAGCCAACGTACGCATCGAGCCGGCCGTCTCCTCCGTCGCCCTCGCCCGCGCCCGGATGGGCTGGCCGGCCGAGTCGTGCGTGGCAGTCAGTCTGGTCGGCCGCGACGTGTCGCTGGTCGCCCGCGAGCTCGCCCCCGGCCGCCGGATCCTGGCCCTCTCCTCCGACGGGTCGACCCCGGCCGAGCTCGCGAACCTGCTGATCACGAGCGGGTTCGGCGCGTCGACGATGACCGTCCTCGGCGAGCTGGGCGCAGAGACCGAGAGCGCCCGGACGGGGACGGCCTCGACCTGGGCGGGCGAGTCACCACGGCTCAACATCGTCGCGATCGAGTGCGTCGGCGCGCCCTCTCTCGGCTGGGCTGCGGGCCTGCCCGATGACGTCTTCGAGAACGACGGCCAGCTGACCAAGCGCGACCTGCGCGCCTCGGCCCTGGCCCGACTGGCACCCACTCCTGGGGCGCACCTGTGGGACGTCGGCGCCGGCGCCGGCTCGGTCGGGATCGAGTGGATGCGGGCGCACCCCTCCTGCACCACGACGGCCATCGAGGCCAGCCCCGAGCGGGCCGCCCGGATCGCCCGCAACGCGACCCGCCTCGGCGTACCCGGCCTCGCCGTCGTCGAGGGCCGCGCCCCCGACGCCCTGCCCGGCCTCCGCTCCCCCGACGCGATCTTCATCGGCGGCGGCGCAACCCGCCCCGGCGTCCTCGACACCTGCCTCGCCGCCCTCCGCCCCGGCGGTCGTCTGGTCGTCCACGGCGTCACCCTGGAGACCGAGCAGCTCCTGACGCGACAGCATGCCGAGCTGGGCGGCGAGCTGACCCGGATCTCTGTGGAGTCCGTCGACACGATCGGCACCTTCCGCGGCTGGGCGCCTCAGCGCACCGTCGTGCAGTGGGCCTACCGCGCGCCCCTTTTACTAGACGATGACACTTTGTGAAGGCGGTGGACTCAACCGGTCGAAGCAACGGTTGGTCAGGCTGCTGGGTTCAGCAGCTGGGCCAGCCGTTGGGCCGGCGTCTGTAGGTCAAGGGTAGGGCGTGGGCGTTGGTTGAGGGTGTCGGCGATGCGTTGGAGGTCTTGGGGAGTGTGGCGTGAGAGGTCGCTGCTCTTCTCGAACCAGTGTCTGAGGAGCCGGTTGGTGTTCTCGTTGGATCCTCGCTGCCAGGGGGAGTGTGGATCGGCGAAGTAGATGGTGGTGCCGAGCTCGACCTGGATGTGCTGGTAGCGGGCAAGTTCAAGGCCACGGTCCCAGGTGATCGAGCGTCGTAGGTGATCGGGCAGCGTGCCCATCTCGCGGATCATCGCTTCAGCAACGGTCTCGGCGTCGTGGCGACCGGGCAGGTGGAGCAGGATCACGAACCGGGTGGTGCGTTCGACCAAGGTGCCGATCGCTGAGCCGTTCCCGCTCCCGAGGATCAAGTCGCCCTCCCAGTGCCCCGGAACGGCTCGGTCAGCGACCTCGGCAGGTCGTTGACTGATCTTGAATGCCTCGGCATAGGCGTTCTTGCTGGGGTCATGGCTGGAACGGCCACGAGGTTTGCGGGCCTTGCGCCGAGTAGAGAGGCATCGATGTAGATCGGCTCGGAGCTGACCGCGGGTTTGAACATAGAGGGCCCGGTAGATCGTCTCGTGACTCACCCGTCCCATCCTCGCAGCCGGATCGGCACCGGGGTGATCGGTGCGCAGCACCGCCGCGATCAACCCGGGTGACCAGCCCTGGTCCATCCAGGTCTCGATCAGCCGAGACAGTCGTGGGTTCGCGGCCAGCTTGAACTCCTTGGGACGCCGGCGGCGCTGGTGGGCTGCCCGATGAGCCACCTCACCGCGATAGACACCATCGTGGCCGGTGTTGCGGGCGACCTCGCGGCACACCACCGACCTATCCCGCCCGATCACCGCAGCGATCTTGGCCTGCGACCACCGATCAGCCAGTCCTGCAGCGATCACCGCACGATCCTGGGCGGTCAAACAACGACGCTGACGGCCTGCACGGTCGGTACCGGGGACACTCGGGTCACTCTGTAGCACTGTGCCCAGCCCACCCCGTAACGCACCCGGCTCAAGTGGAATCGGCACTGGGCAAGCCTGATGCCACCACAGCACCGCGGTCGGTTTCGCCACGCCGACCACATCAGCAGCCCGCCGTGCCGACATACCCGCACAGATCAGATCCACGACTCGAGAACGACACTCCTGTGAAAAGGGCTTCCCCGTCGGCATCACAACGCTCCTTCAACTCAGCGTTGCTTCGACCGGTTGAGTCCACCGGCTTCACAAAGTGTCATCGTCTAGTAAAAGGTCGGCATCTCATCCGAGCGCGATGCGCTTCAGCTCTCCCAAGGTGTCGATGCGGTAAGTAGCTTGGGAGAAGTCCTGAGTGCCGGTGAAGTCGTTGTGTACGACCACGCAGTCGATCCCGGCCGCGACGGCCGAGCTGAGACCTCGGGACGAGTCCTCGACGACGAGCGCCTCCTCCTTGGCCGCCCCGAACCGCCTCAACGCGGTCAGATAGGGCTCCGGGTGCGGTTTGGAGTGCTCGTAGTCCTCGCGGACGAGGACGAAGTCCATGAACCCCCTGAGCTGACGGTGTTCGTGGATCACCTCGAAATCAGCGCGCTTCGCCGTCGTCACGACGGCCATCCGAACGTGCTTCGACAGCTCCGCCAGCACCTCGACGACACCCTCGATCTCGATCGCCTCGGTCCGCAGATACTCCTGGTAGTAGGCGTCGCGAACCTCCCGCAGCCTGTCGATGACCCGCTCGTCGACGCCGGCCGCTCGCGCCTGCTCCCAGGTCCCCAGACCCAGGCTCATGTCCCGGAGATACCGCTCCTGGTCCAACGTCACACCGATCGCGGCCAAGGCTCGCGCCCCGGCCCTGAAATACCAGGGCTCGGTGTCCACCAGGACACCGTCATGGTCGAAGAGGATGTACTTCTTCACCCGCCGATTCTGACGGACTACCCGAACTTCTCCTCGTGGACCACGGTCGAGAGCGGTGAGCGGTGGCGCCAGCCGAAGCGCTCCAGGTCGGGGACGTCGGGGAGGTCGGCGACGTGTCCGACGCAGAGCCAGGCGACGGGGCGTACGCCCTCGGGCATCCCGACCAGGTCGCGCAGGAACTCCTCGCGGTAGAAGCTGACCCAGCCGACGCCGAGGCCCTCGGCGGTGGCGGCGAGCCAGAGGTTCTGGATGGCGCAGACGACCGAGTAGAGGCCGGCGTCGGCGATGGCGTGGCGGCCGAGGACGTTGGGGCCGCCGCGGCTCGGGTCGTAGCCGACCACGATGCCCAGGCCGGACTCGCGGATGCCCTCGATCTTGATCCGGGAGAAGGTCTCGGCCCGCTCGCCGGACAGGGTGGCGGCGAAGGTCTCCCGCTCGGTCGCGACGTGGGTGTGGAAGCGCTCGAGGCGGTC
The DNA here is from genome assembly GCF_015752315.1 of Nocardioides luteus. Classification (NCBI taxonomy): domain Bacteria; kingdom Bacillati; phylum Actinomycetota; class Actinomycetes; order Propionibacteriales; family Nocardioidaceae; genus Nocardioides; species Nocardioides luteus. The sequence goes on along the minus strand of NZ_JADOVJ010000001.1, from coordinate 1,299,512 downwards.
GGCGTCGCGTACGAGCACGAAGTCCCACGGCTGCGACATCCCCACGCTCGGGGCGGCGTGGGCGGCGGAGAGGAGCCGATCCAGGACCTCGGGCGCTACCGGCTCGCCGGTGAACTCCGCGCGAGTGTCGCGGCGACGGTTGATGGCGTCGTAGAGGTCCATCAGGAACCTCCCGACCCGGTGGTCGAGCTCGTCGAGACACGCGGGCGAGCCGCGTCGTAGAGGAACGACTCTCCGCCGTCGCGGGCCAGCGCGGGCCCGGCGAGGATCACGGCGGCCTGGCGGAGCCCGGCCTCTTCGACCGCGTCGGCGATCGTCGCGACCGTCCCGCGCAGCACCAGCTCGTCGGGCTGGCTGGCGCGATAGACCACCACGACCGGACACTCAGGGCCGTAGTACGGCAGCAGCTCGGCCATCAGCTCGCGGGTGCGCCGGATCGCCAGGTGGAGCACCAGGGTGGCCCCGGTGGCGGCGTACGCAGCCAGCGACTCCCCCTCCGGCATGGCCGTCGACCGGGCCTGGGTGCGGGTGAGGACGACCGACTGGGCCACCAGCGGCACGGTGAGCTCGCGGCCGACCAGCGCGGCCGCGGCAGCGTAGGCGGGCACGCCGGGAGTCACGTCCCAGGGCACCTCGGCGACGTCGAGCCGCCGGGTCTGCTCCGCGACCGCCGAGTAGACGGACGGGTCGCCGGAGACGAGGCGCACGACCTGCCTGCCGGCACGTTGAGCGGCGACGATCGCACCGACGATCTGGTCCAGATCGAGCTTCTGGGTGTCGACCAGCTCGGCCTCGGGGCTGCAGTGGGCCAGCACCTCGGGATCCAGATAGGTGCCCGGGTAGAGCACCACGTCGGCGGCCTCGAGCAACCGCGTCGCACGCACGGTCAGCAGGTCGGCCGCGCCGGGCCCGGCACCGACGAAGTGGACCGTCCGACCGGGCACCTGCTGGCCGGTCACTGGACGAACCTCGGCGTCCAGACCTGCCCCGCCGGGGTCACCCGGGTCGAGCTCGCCCCCACGATGACCAGGCACTTCATGTCGATCGACCCCGGGTCCAGCTCACCGAGGGTGGTCACCGTCAACGACTCCTCGGCCCGACCCACGTCGCGCCCGACGATGACGACGGTGTCCGGCTTGCGCTGCTCGAGGAGTACGTCACGAGCCAGGCCGATCTGCTCGGTGCGCGAGCGCGACGCTGGGTTGTAGATCGCCAGCACCAGGTCGGCGGCGGCGACCGCACGCAGCCGCTCCTCGATGACGGACCACGGCTTGAGCCGGTCGGAGAGCGACATCACCGCGAAGTCGGCGCCGACGGGAGCGCCCGCACGCGCGGCCACCGCCTGGACGGCGCTGACGCCGGGCAGCACCCGGACACGTACGCCGGCATAGGCCGGGTCAGAAGCCGCCTCGAACACGGCCGAGGCCATCCCGAAGACGCCGGCGTCGCCGCCGGAGACCACGGCGACCCGCTCCCCTGCGAGCGCCAGGTCCAGGGCGTGCCGGGCTCGGTCGACCTCGACGGTGTTGCCCGACGCGTGCCGCCGCAGCCCCTCACGCTGCGGCACCCGGTTGACGTACGGCGCATAGCCGACGACGTGGCCGACCTCGGCGAGCGCCGTGCTCACCTCGGGCGTCAGCCACCCATCGGGCCCCGGCCCCAGCCCGACGACCAGCACCTCCCCGTCGCTGGTCGAGCCGCCGGAGCCGCTAGGCGGAGGCGTGTCGAGACCAACACAGTCCCCTGACGCGCTCGAGTCGACCGTGTTGGTCTCGACACGGAGTCGTTCGTCCCTCACGACTCCGGCTCGACCAGCGGAGGGCTGAGAGTCGCCGGGGACGACGATGAGCGAGAAGTACGGCACGGACGACGGGTCCACATCGGCAACCGGCAGCCAGCGCTCCTCCGGCTGCGAGGCACGCTCGACGTACCAGGCACCTTCGAGCCGCCCGGCCGCGGCAAGCGCGGAGCGGACCGCCGGGAAGGTCCGGCCGAGCTTCATGATGATCGCGGCCTCGGTGTCGGCGAGACGCCGGGCGAGCTCGGGCTCGGGCAGGGTCCCGGGCAGCACGGTGAGGACGTCGGTCTGGCGCACCAGCGGTGTCGAGACGGCGGCGGTGGCGGCCGCGAAGGCCGGGACGCCCGGAACCACAGAAGTCTCGTAGACCTCCTTGAACCGGTCGTGGAGATACATCGAGGAGCCGTAGAAGAGCGGGTCGCCCTCGGCGAGCAGGACCACGTCGCGGCCGGCGTCGAGGTGGGCGGAGAGCCGGACCGCGCAGGACTCGTAGAACTCGGCCATCGCCCCGACGTAGCCACCCGGGTGCGAGGTGGTTCCGGTGGTGACCGGGTAGCGCAGCTCCTCCTCCACCGCACCGGCCGGGATCAGCGAGGAGGCGATCCGGCGGGCGTGGGACTGCTTGCGCACCCCGGCGTGGTAGGCGATCACCGGTGCCGCGCCGATCAGCCGGGCGGCCTTGAGGGTGATCAGCTCGGGGTCGCCCGGGCCGATGCCGACGACGGTGAACCGTCCCAGAGCCTGCTGAGTGCTGCTCATTCCTGCTCCTGGGCGAGTGCGTTGAGTGCGGACGAGGTCATCGCGGAGCCGCCACGGCGGCCACGGACGGTGACGTAGGGGATGTCGATCCCGTGGTCGTCGGCGAAGGAGGCGAGCGCCTCCTTGGACTCGGCGGCACCGATGAAGCCGACCGGGCAGCCGACGATCGCGGCCGGCCGCGGACCGCCGTCGAGGATCATCTCGAGCAGGTGGAAGAGCGCCGTCGGAGCGTTGCCGATGGCGACCACGGCGCCCTCGAGGTAGGGCTCCCACAGCGACAGCGCGGCCGCGGTGCGGGTCGTGCCCCAGGCACGGGCCAGCGCCGGGACGCGGTCGTCGCCGAGCATGCAGAGCACCTCGTTGTCGCGCGGCAGCCGGCTGCGGGTGACTCCGGTGGCGACCATCGTCGCGTCGCACAGGATCGGTGCCCCGGCCTCGAGGGCACCACGCGCGGCCTTCACCAGACCGGGGTGGATGACCAGGTCGGAGGCGAGGTCGACCTGTCCGCTGCCGTGGATCATCCGCACCGCGAGCCGCTCGGCGTCGGCGGGCACCGCGGAGAGGTCGGCCTCGCGGCGGATGGTCGCGAAGGAGTCGACGTAGATCGCCGGCCCCTGGTCGATGTAGTCGTAGCGCCGGGTCGGGCGCACCTGCGGCGCCGGCACGAGTACGCCGCGCCACGGCGTCACCACGACCGCCGGCGCCCGCTCCACCAGCGCCTCGACGGCGGCCCGGTCCAGGGCTCCGTCGGTGGCGGCGACATGCTCGCCGCCGGGCACCTCGCCGAACCCGAGCTCAGCGGCTGGCGCCGGCACCCGGTCGTCGGCCTCGACCGGCTCGACGAGCGGGCCGCCCAGTTCGGAGACGTGCCAGGCAGCCGACGGCCCCTCGCCGCGTACGTCCAGGAAGCGCGAGGCGAGCGCGACCAGCCGGGACGCGGCCTCGGCGAGCGGCACGACCGGCCCCCACGAGTCGCCGACCCGCAGCTGACCCTCAGCGTCCGAGAGCGCCACCAGACCGAGGTCGCACTCCCGCGCGACCAGGTCGCCGCGACCGTCGTCGAGCACGAAGAGGAACCGCCCGGGCAGCGCCGCCAGCCGGGGCGAGGCGCACAGCAGCCGGTCCAGCGAGGCGGCCACGCCACGCAGGTCGGCCCGGCCGCCGGCGAGCCCGGTCTGCGGGGAGACCATCACGTTGCGTACGAGCTCGTGGGTCTGCGCCGGCACCAGACCGGTCGCCTTCAGCGCGGTGAGCACCTCGCTGGGCAGCGCACCGTCGACGGCGGGCAGGCCGCGTACCTGCAGGTTGGCACGGCCGGTCAGGTAGACACGGCCGTCGCCGTAGGTCTCGGCGACGGAGACCAAGGAGAGCAGCGAGGCCGACGAGACGGAGCCGCCGATCAGGCGCAGCCGCACCAGCAGGCCGTCGTCGGCCGGCCACGGACGGCCGACTCCTGGGCACCGGTCGGATCGGACTCGGGACATCGCCACACCTGCTCTGGTCAGGTGCCCTTCCGCGGGGCACGTGGTGACCTGGCGGCGGGCGCCGCCAGAGCCAGCAGGTCTTCGGACTCGGAATCGATCGGTGCGGGACGCCTTCCCGGAGCCAGGCTCCAGTGGCTGCCCCTCCCGGAGGAGGTGCGTGTACCGCCCGTCATCCTCACCGCTGCGCGTCAGTCCCGGACTCTCACCGGGTTCCCTGACCCCATCAGGCATGGAGTACGACTGGCAGGGCGAGACTACCCACTTGCGGACACGGCGCCGAATTGCTCGCCCTGCGGCGGTGGTCTGTGCCAGTGTTCGGCTACTCGGAACCTTCCACTCGTCTTCGCACAGATGGAGTCCCCCGTGACCGGATCGGCTCGTCGGAAGCTGTTCGTTCTCGCGCCCGTCTCCGCGCTCGCGCTCGGTCTCACCGCATGCGCCACGACGTCGGAGTCGAAGGTCGCGATCGGTCTCGTGGTCCCCATCTCCGGCGCCCACAAGTCGATCGGCACCGACATGTCCCGCGGCTTCCACCTCTACCTCGACCAGCACGGCGGCAAGCTCGGTGGCCGGCTGGTCGACGTCATCGAGGCCGACGAGGGCGAGCGGGTGAAGACCGGGGTCGCCGCGGTGACCAGGCTGATCGAGGACGAGGAGGTCCAGGCGGTCGTCGGGCTGGTGGGCTCGGAGACGGCGCTCGCGGCCAAGGACGTCGCGGAGGGCGGCGAGACACCGCTGATCGTCACCGGCGCCGGGGCCGACCAGTTCGCCGACGGCTCCGACTACCTGTGGCGTACGTCCGTGACCAACGCAGACCTGGGCGGCGCGCTCGGGGAGGCGGTCGCTCAGGAGACCGAGCGGGGCGCGGCGTACGTCATCGCCTCCGACGACGCCGCCGGCCACGAGTCCTCCGACGGCTTCATGATCGCCTTGGAGGCCGAGGGCGGCGGCATCGCGGGACAGGGCTACACGCCGGCCGACGCGACCGAGGACTGGTCGGGCCTCTTCGCCAAGGTGAAGAAGTCGGGCGCGGACGCGATCTATGCCGCCTACGCCGGGAAGGAGGCCGAGGCGTTCGTGAAGCAGTACCGCGACTCCGGCCTGGCCCGGAGCACCCCGCTCTACGGTCCCGGCTTCCTCACCGAGGGCGACGTGCTGTCCACCCTGGGCGGCGACGCGACCGGGGTGCGGACGGTGCTGCACTACAGCGACGCGATGGACTCGCTGACGAACGCCGCCTTCGTGAAGGACTACCGCGAGAAGTACGACGCCACCCCGACGGCCTACTCGGTGCAGGCCTACGACGCCGCGGCCGCGCTCGACAAGGCGCTCGAGCTCTCCGACGACGTCAACCGCAACGAGATCGCGGACTCCCTGGGGTCCGTCGGCACGATCGTCAGTCCCCGCGGGAACTGGACCTTCGACCCCAACCACAACCCCGACCAGCCCTACTTCCTGCGTGTGGTCAAGGGCACCGCCGACGGCCCCCGCAACGTCGTGCTGCAGAAGATCGCCCCAGCCGGAAGCTGAGGCGATCTGCTGCACCTCAGCGATCGGCCTCGATCAGCTCGTGCTCCAGGTCCTCCTCCTTGCGGCGGAGCACGATCGACCCGGCGAGCGCGAGCAGCAGGGCGACGTAGACGACGATCGCGAACGGCGACTGCACCAGCGTCAGCCAGTCCCCCTGGGCGATCTGCAGCGCCGAGCGCAGCTGCCGCTCGAAGATCGGCCCGAGGATCAGCCCGACCACCATCGGCGCCACCGGGTAGCCGTAGCGGCGCATGAAGAAGCCGAGGATGCCGAGCACGAGGAGCACCATGACGTCCTGCGGGCTGAAGTGCACCGCGAAGGCGCCCAGGGCCGCGAACAGCAGGATGCCGGCGTAGAGATAGTGCCGCGGGATCTGGAGCACCTTCACCCACAGCCCGACCAGCGGGAGGTTGAGCACCAGCAGCAGCACGTTGCCGATGTAGAGGCTCGCCACCAGCGGCCAGACCAGGTCGCCGTGGTCCTTGAACAGCAGCGGCCCGGGCTGGATGTTGTAGTGCTGCAGCGCCACCAGGATCACCGCGGCCGTGGCCGAGGTCGGGATGCCGAGGGTCAGCAGCGGCACGAGCACACCGGCCGCCGATGCGTTGTTCGCCGCCTCGGGCCCGGCGACGCCCTCGATGGCACCGTGGCCGAACTCCTCCTTCGCCTTGCCCCGAGCGAGCTTGCGCTCGGCGGAGTACGACAGGAACGTGCCGACCTCGGCCCCACCGGCCGGCAGCGTCCCGATCGGGAAGCCGATCGCGGTGCCGCGCAGCCACGGCTTCCAGGAGCGGCGCCAGTCCTCACGCGTCATCCAGGTGCGCCAACCCCGGGTGACCGGGACGAGCTGCTGCGGCCCGCGGCGCAGCTGCGCGCCGACGTACAGCGCCTCGCCGACGGCGAAGAGCGCGACCGCGACGACCACGACGTCGATGCCGTCGTTGAGCACGGGTACGCCGAAGGTGAACCGCATCTGGCCCGACATGCCGTCGACGCCCATGAGCCCGATGAACATGCCGACACCGAGGGCGGCCAGCCCGCGCGAGACCGAGCGGCCCAGCAGCGCCCCGACCGTGGTGAAGGCGAGCACCATCAGGGCCACCTTCTCGACCGGACCGAGCTTGACCGCGAGGTCCGCGGCCAGGGGCGCCAGGAAGGTGAGCGCGACCGTGGCGAGCGTGCCGGCGACGAACGACCCGATGGCGGCGGTGGCGAGCGCCGCGGCGCCCTTGCCGCGCTTGGCCATCTTGTTGCCCTCGAGGGCGGTGATCATCGAGGACGCCTCGCCGGGCGTGTTGAGCAGGATCGAGGTCGTCGACCCGCCGTACATGCCGCCGTAGTAGATCCCGGCGAAGGTGATCAGCGCGGCCGTCGGGTCCAGGGCGTACGTCAGGGGCAGCAGCAGCGCGACGGTCATCGAGGGCCCGATGCCCGGCAGGACGCCGACCGCGGTGCCGAGGATGACGCCGATGAAGGCGAAGACGAGGTACTCGGGGTGCGCGGCGGTGGCGAACCCCTCCAGGAGCAGCGTCAGGTTATCCATGGAGGAACGCCACCCCTTCCAGGAACGGACCCGGCGGCAGCGAGACACCGAGACCGCCGGCGAAGACGATCTGGATCGCGAACGCCATGACCAGACCGATCAGCAGCGATCGCCACCAGGGGCGGGCGCCGAGGATGACCGCGCCCGCGGTGAACAGCGCGGCGCCGGCCAGCGGCCAGCCGACCAGGCCGATCAGGAGGGCGTGGCCCAGGACGGCCACGGCGAGCAGGCCGGCGGTGAGCCAGTCGGTGCTGCCGGAGAGGTCGACGTCCTCGCCGCCCTCGGCCTCGCCGCGCTCACCGCGCAGGACACGCGCCATGGTGATGCCACCGGTCACGACCAGCAGGCCGCCGACCAGGTAGGGCATCGTCCGCGGTCCGATCGCGCCGGCGGCCGTCACCGGCTCGGCGATGCTTCCCGCACGGACCAGCGCGAACACACCGAGGGCGAGGATGCCCCCGGCCATGGCCGGCTCCCCGAAGGAGAGCCGGCCAGGCTGGGTGGGGGTCTGAGTGGTCACTGGACGAGACCGATCTCCTCGAGCGTGGTCTGTGCGGAGGTGACCTCCTCGTCGACGTACGTCTCGAACTCCTCGCCCGCCATGAACGCGTCGTCCCAGTCGTTGGTCTCGAGGACCTCGGCCCAGGCGTCGGACTCGGCCGCCTCGGTGACCAGGTCGGTCAGGGCCTCGCGCTCGGCGTCGTCGAGGTCGCCCGGGGCGACGATGCCACGCCAGTTGGTGAGCACCAGGTCGATGCCCGCGTCGGTGAGGGTGGGCACGTCCGGGAGCAGGCCGGAGGGCTCCTCGCCGGAGACGGCCAGCGCCCGGAGCTTGCCGGCCTTGATCTGCTCGGCGTACTCACCGACACCGGAGATGCCGGCGTCGACCTTGCCGCCGAGCAGCGCGGTCACCGACTCGGCGCCGCCGTCGAAGGGCACGTAGTTGAGGCTCTTCGCGATGTCACCCGAGGGCACACCGCTGGCCTTGAGCAGCTGGCCGGCGAGGATCTGGTCGGTGCCGCCCGCGGAGCCGCCGGCGATCGCGACGTCCTGCCCGTTGGCCTTGATGTCGTCGACCAGGTCGTTGATGGTCTGGTACTTCGAGTCGGCCGGTACGACGACGACCTCCTGCTCCTCGGTCAGCTTCGCGATCGGGGTGGTGTCGGAGAGCTTGGTGGCCGACTTGTTCGTCTCGATCGCACCGACCATGACCAGGCCCATCACCATCAGGGTGTTGGGGTCGGTCTCGTTGGCGAGCTGCGCCAGACCGACGGTGCCGCCGGCCCCCGGGACGTTGGACACCGAGGCGCTCTCGACGATCTTCTCGCCGGTCATCACCTCGGAGAGAGCGCGCGCGGTCTGGTCCCAGCCACCACCCGGGTCGGCGGGGGCGACGATGTTCACCTTCGTCGGCGCTTCGCCGGCGGACGAGTCGGAGCTGTTGACCGAGCTGCAGGCGGCGAGCGAGGTGCCGGCCAGGGCTGTGGCGACGGCGATCGCGGCGGTACGGATGAGGGGGTTCATGGGATCTCCTTCGAAAGTGACGCTCGTCACTTCATGGCCGCGAAGTTATGGGCGGCGAGGAGATGCCAGGAAGCATCTGGACGTATTGGATCTTGTGGTCGTTGTGGTCACGGGGATGGGCCGGTGACCGACCGCGGCTCAGACCTCCGAGCGGCTGCTCTGCAGCTCGGCGCGGGTGGAGGCCAGCTCCTCGCGTACAGCGGTGAGGTCCTCACGCAGCGAGGTCAGCACGGCCATCATCTCGGCGTCGGACTCCTCCTCGTGCCGGGCGAGGCTCTCGACGCTCTCCATGCCGGAGACGACGACGGCGAGGAAGAGGTTGAGGACCGCGAAGGTCATCACCAGGATGAAGACGACGAAGAAGATCCACGCCGAGGGGTCCTCGGCCATCACCTCGCGGGCGATGTCGGGCCAGGCCTCACCGGTCATGGTCTGGAAGAGCGTGAACGCGCTGGTGCCGAGGTCGCCGAAGTACTCCGGCGCGATCTCCCCGTAGAGGTTGGTCGAGATGACCACCGCGACGTACATCATCAGCCCCAGCAGCCCCGCGACCGCGCCCATCCCCGGCACCGCGTTGATCAGGCCGTCGACGACGCGGCGCATCGACGGGACCGAGTTGACCAGGCGCAGCACCCGCAGGATCCGCAGCGCCCGCAGCACCGACATCGGGCCGGTGGCGGGCACCAGGGCGATCGCCACGATCGCGGTGTCGAAGATGTTCCACGGGTCGAGGAAGAACCTCGGGCCGTACGCCACCAGCCGCAGCACCAGCTCGACGACGAAGACGCCGAGCAGCACGCTGTCGAGCATCGCCAGCTCGTGGGCGAGGTGCTCGGGCACCATCGTCTCGACACCGAGGACCACCGCGTTGAGGATGATCACGCCGATGATGACCTTCTGGAACGTGTCGTTGTCTACCAGCGCACGCGCCCGGCCGCGCGCTGCGGTGATGCTCGAACCCATGTTCGCTTCGTCCTTCTGTCGACCCGTGACAACGGCCGGAGCCTACCGGGGTCAGCTGGTGGCGAGGTGCACGGCCAGGCCCAGGCCGGCAAGGCCGACCAGCCAGCGCAGCGGTCGCTCGGGGGCGACCCGGACGATCGCGGGCCCCAGGAAGCCGCCGAGCACGGCACCCACGCCGAGCGCGACCGCGGCGGGCCAGTCGACGGGGGCGAAGAAGACGTACGCGACCGCGGCGGTGCCGTTGGCGACGCCGGTCGCGACGTTCTTGACCGCGTTGGTGACGGCCAGGGCCTCGGTGCGCTCGAGGACGAGGACCGCGAGCGCGATGATGCCGACGCCCGCGCCGAAGTAGCCGCCGTAGATGCCGAGCACGAACACGGCCGCTCCCCACGCGAGGCCGCGGGCGACGGTATGCCGCCCCTCGTGGTCGACCGGATCCTGCCGTGGCCTTCTCCTGGTGGCGAGCGCCGCGGTCCAGAGGCGGATCCGGTCGCGGAGCAGCAGCAGGATCGCGCCGCCGCCGACGAGCCAGGGCACGACCGCCTCGAACGCCTCGGCGGGTGTGGTGAGCAGCAGGGCCGCGCCGACCGCGCCGCCGAGGAAGGAGGCCAGGGCCAGCCAGGCGATCCTCCGGCCCTGGCCGCGGAGCTCGCGCCGTGACCCGGCGACGGTGCCGCCGGTGACGCCGAACATGGCCACCGTGTTGGTGACGTTGGCGACGACCGGCGGCAGCCCCGCGGCCAGCAGGGAGGGGTAGCTGACCAGCGAGGCCAGACCGGCCACGGAGCCGGTCAGTCCCGCTCCGATGCCGGCGAGCAGGAGCCAGGCGAGCTCAGCGGACAAGGCACGGGCGCTTGGGGTCGAAGGTCCACCCCGGCACCAGGTACTGCATGGCGACGCCGTCGTTGCGTACGCCGAGCCCGTGCTCGAGGTAGAGCTCGTGCGCGGCCGCGACCCGGTCGCGGTCGAGCCGGATCCCGAGCCCCGGCGCGGTCGGCACCGCGATCGCGCCGTCGCGGATCTCCAGCGGCGACTCGGTCAGCCCCTGGCCGTCCTGCCAGATCCAGTGGGTGTCCAGGGCGGTGATCTCCCCCGGCGCGGCGGCACCGACGTGGGTGAACATGGCCAGCGAGACGTCGAAGTGGTTGTTGGAGTGGGAGCCCCAGGTCAGCCCGAACTCGTGGCACAGCTGCGCGACGCGGACGGAGCCCGACATGGTCCAGAAGTGCGGGTCCGCGAGCGGGATGTCGACGGCGTTGGTGCGGATCGCGTGGGACATCTGGCGCCAGTCGGTGGCGATCATGTTGGTCGCCGTACGCAGCCCGGTGGCGCGCTTGAACTCGGCCATGATCTCGCGCCCGGAGTAGCCGCCCTCGGCGCCGCAGGGGTCCTCGGCGTACGCGAGCACGTCGTCCTTGCGCTTCAGCAGCCGGACCGCGTCGGCGAGCAGCCAGCCGCCGTTGGGGTCGAGCGTGATCCGGGCGTCGGGGAAGCGCTCGTGGAGGGCGGTCACCGCGGCGACCTCCTCCTCACCGGCGAGGACGCCGCCCTTGAGCTTGAAGTCGGCGAAGCCGTAGCGGGCCTGGGCGGCCTCGGCGAGACGTACGACCGCCTCGGGGGTCAGCGCGACCTCTCGGCGGAGGCGGTCCCAGTCGTCGGCGGCGTCTTTCTCGCGCAGGTAGGGCAGGTCGGTCCGGTCGGGGTCGCCGACGTAGAAGAGGTAGCCGAGCATCGGTACGGAGTCGCGCTGCTGGCCGTCGCCGAGCAGCTCGGCGACCGGCACACCCTGGGCCTGACCTGCGAGATCGAGGAGCGCGGACTCCAGTGCGGTGACGGCGTGGACGGTCGTACGCAGGTCGAAGGTCTGGGCTCCGCGGCCGCCGGCGTCGCGGTCGGCGAAGGTGTCCGAGACCTGGCGCAAGAGGCTACGGTAGCGGGTGACCGGCTGCCCCACGAGCAGCTCGGCGGCCTCCTCGATGGTGCGGCGGATCGGCTCGCCGCCCGGCACCTCGCCGACGCCCTCGCGTCCCTCGGAGTCGGTGAGGATCGCGATGTTGCGGGTGAAGAAGGGCGCGTGCGCGCCGCTGAGGTTGAGCAGCATCGAGTCGTGGCCGGCGACCGAGACGACCTCGACCTTCGCGATGGTCGGGTTGGTGCTCATGGCAGCTGCAGCTCCCCGTCGATGCGGCGGGCGAGGTGCCACGGGTTGTCGTCGCGTACGGCTTCCGGGAGGAGCGCCGCGGGGACGTCCTGGTAGGCGACTGGGCGCTGGAAGCGCTCGATCGCGAGGCTGCCGACCGAGGTGGTGCGGGAGTCGGAGGTGGCCGGGAACGGGCCGCCGTGGACCATCGCGTGGCCGACCTCGACGCCGGTGGGCCAGCCGTTGAAGAGGATCCGGCCGGCCTTGAGTTCGAGGGCCTCGACGACCCGGGCGGCGGCCTCGTGGTCGGCGTCGGTGGCGTGGACGGTCGCGGTGAGCTGGCCCTCGAGGGAGTCCAGGCTGGGCAGGAGGTCCTCGACGGTGTCGAAGCGGACCACGACGCCGGAGGCGCCGAAGACCTCGTCGGTCACGCCGGCCAGGCGGGCGGCCTCGACGATCTGGGGCGCGGGGGCGTCGGTGTCGCCCGCGGTGCCCTCGCCGACGACGGTGACGCCGTCGGTGGCACGGAGCTTCTCGATGCCTGCCTCGTAGGCCTGGGCGATCCCGGGGGTCAGCATGGTGGCGCCGACGGCCTCGGCGGTGGCTCGGCCGGCGGCGGCGAGGAAGGCGTCGCCCGCCTCGCCCCTCGGAAGGAAGAGCAGGCCGGGGTTGGTGCAGAACTGGCCGGAGCCGAGGGTCAGGGAGCCGACGTACGCCGTGGCGAGCGCGTCGACGTCACCATCGAGGGCGCCCGGGAGGACGACGACCGGGTTGATCGAGGACATCTCGGCGTAGACCGGGATCGGCTCGGGCCGGGCGGCCGCTGCCGCGGCGATTGCGAGCCCGCCGCCGCGGGAGCCGGTGAACCCGACGGCCTTGATCCGCGGGTCGACGACCAGGGCCTGGCCGAGCTCGATGCCGCCCTTGAAGTCGGTGTCGAGGAGGAAGGAGAAGGTGCCGGCGGGCAGGCCGGCCTTCTCGACCGCGCGGGTGATCGCCTGGGCGACCAGGTAGCCGGTGAGCGGGTGCGCCGGGTGACCCTTGACGATCACCGGGCAGCCGGCCGCGAGCGCCGAGGCGGTGTCGCCGCCGGCGGTGGAGAAGGCGAGCGGGAAGTTGCTGGCGCCGAAGACCGCGACCGGCCCCAGCGGGATCTGGCGCTGCCGGATGTCGGCGCGCGGGAGCGGGGTCCGGTCGGGGAGAGCCGGGTCGATGCGTACGCCGAGGTGGTCGCCGCGACGTACGACGCCGGCGAACATCCGGAGCTGGCCGGTGGTGCGGCCGACCTCGCCGCTGATCCGCCCCTCGGGCAGGTGCGACTCGGCGACGGCGGCCTCGACGATCTCGGCGCGGGCCGCCTCGATCTCGGCGGCGACGGCGTCGAGGAAGTCCGCCCGGGCCTCGGGGGACGTGGCACGGTAGCCGGCGAAGGCCTCCGCCGCGGCGCTGGTGGCGGCGGTGACGTCGGGCTGCTCGGAGTCGGCTCCGGCGATGATCGAGCGGTGGCTCATGGTCCCTTCCTATCGGGTCTGTCTCGGTGCAGTCTCGGGGCGGTCGGCGTCAGGAGATGCGGGCGATCAGGTCGCGCAGCTCGGCGATCTCGTCCTCGCGCAGGTCGGTCAGCGGCGGCCGGACCGGGCCCGCGGGCCGGCCGATCGCGGCCAGACCGCCCTTGACGATCGACACGGCGTAGCCGGCCGTACGGTCCCGGATGTCGAGGTAGGGGATCACGAACTCGTTGAGACGACGGTAGACCTCGTCGCGGTCCTGGGCACGTACGGCATCGTAGAACTCGATCGCCCACCTCGGCGCGAAGTTGAACAGCGCCGAGGAGTAGGTGCTCACGCCGAGCTGCAGCAGCGGCAGCGCGAAGGTCTCCGCCGTCGGCAGGCCGCCGATGTAGGTGAGCCGGTCACCGACCCGGGCGTAGGTGCGGGTCATCTGCTCGATGTTGCCGACACCGTCCTTGAAGCCGATCAGCGTGGGGTTGCGGTCGGCGAGCTGCGCGACGGCCTCGTCGCGCAGCACCGCGTTGGCACGGCTGTAGACGATCACGCCGAGACCGGTCGCCTCGCAGACCCGGCTGGCATGCTCGACCAGCCCGGCCTGCCCGGCCTCGGTGAGGTAGGGCGGCATCAGCAGGATCCCGTCCGCCCCCGCGGCCTCCGCCGCCTTCGCCTGCGCCACCGCGGTGGCCGTGCTGCCCGTCGCCGGCGCCAGCACCGGAACGGCCCCCGCGACCTCGTCCACGGCGGCACGTACGACCTGGTCGGTCTCCTCCGGGTTCAGCGAGAAGCCCTCCCCCGTGCCGCCGGCCGCAAAGAGCCCTGCCACCGGGTACTCGGCCAGCCAGCTCAGGTGCTTGCGGTAGCCCTCCTCGTCGAACTGCAGATCCTCGGTGAAATGGGTGACCGGGAACGAGAGGAGCCCGCTCTTGAGCTGGGCGGCCAGGTCGGTCGGGCTGTACTCGGTCACGAGTCACGTCCTTCAGATGTTGGGTTGCTGAGGGGGAAGGTGGTGACCATCACGTTAGGAACGTTCGGTGATGCCTGTCCAAGCCCGAATTTGAATCTCTTGATGCCTTGGGGGCATTGCAGGGTGATGCCGGAGCACCGCGACGCCCTCGGTGGTCGAGCTTGTCGAGACCACCCCGTGCGTAACCGTTCCCCGGGGCTGGCGTGGCCGCCGACCCGTTCTCGCGGGTCTTCTCGATGGGCCGCGACTTTGTGTGTCACGGACCAGTGATGACCCGGTGGTCGAGCTTGTCGAGACCACCGGGTGCGTAACCGTTCCCCAGGGCTGGCGTGGGCCGCCGACCCGTTCTTGAGGGTCTTCTCGATCTGCTCCGGCGTCAAGGACGCCCTTCGGGCGCCGGCTACGCCGGCCGCCTTCGGCGGTCCTGGACTCCGGACCAGATCGAGAAAAGATTTGGCTGGCTATCGGGGCGGCGGCCCGGGTGTGGCGCAGCGAGATTCTTGTACTGGACCGGACTGCTTTGGGGGAGGGATGGTGGCCCTCCGGGCCACTTACCATCCACAGGAACGAGACCGTTCGCTGACCGCGAAAAAGCAGCCTGACCTGGACAAATAGGTGTTCAAGTGGGTGCTTTGCGAGTAGAATCAGACCCATCACAGCACACCTCTGAAGGGAGGGACGCGATGAGTCTCGGCCACGAGATCGACCACTGGGGCACCAACCCCAGCAACGCGATCGACGCCGCCCTGACCGCCATCGAAACCTCTCTCCTTGAACTGCTGGCGTCCGATCCGGCGTATTGGCAGACCGGGCAGAAGAAGGACTTACTCAAGCGACTCGAGAAGCTCCAGGCCCAGCAGGCCGCATTGAAGCTCCGGGTGCTCGCGTCGGCTGGTGACATCGCCGAGGAGACCGGTGCCAAGGACGCCTCGGGGTGGTTGCGGACCGAGCTGCTCGTCGACAAGGCCGTCGCGCGAGCCCAGGTGAAACTCGCCGCGAGTGTCGCGAAGTACGACTTGGTGAGTGCGGGCCTGGCCCAGGGCATCGTGTCGCAGGACAAGGCCCGCGTCATCACCAAGGCCCTCGACGCGATCGAGGCCGACCCGGCCGCGAGTGCCGAGGACCTGATCCTCGGCCGAGAAGCTCCTGGTCGACCACGCCACCCGGCTGACCGCCAACGAGCTGAGGATCGTCGGCAAACGGATCCTCGCCGAGATCAACCCAGACCGGTTCGAGGCCGCGGAAGCCAAAGCACTGCAGCGAGAAGAGGAGCACGCCCAGCGACGCACCTTCTTCTCCTCCCGCGACAACGGCGACGGCACCATCGACATCCACGCCCGGGTCACCCGCGCCATCGGGGCCCGGTTGCGCACGATCCTGGACTCGCTGGCCCAGCCCCGAAAGCTCTCGGCCCAGGACAAGGGCATCAAGATGCCCTACGACCGGCTGCTCGGCCAGGCCTTCGCCCGCGTGATCGAGACCTACGACGTGGAGAATCTGCCCCGCCACGGTGGGCATGCGACCACGGTGTTCATCACCATGCGCGTGGAGGACCTCCGCAAGGACCTCGGCACCGCGGCCCTCGGGTTCCACGGCGACCAGATCACCGCCGCCGAAGCCCGCCGGATGGCCTGCAACGCCGACCTCATCCCCGTCGTCCTAGGCACCGACTCCGAAATCCTCGACCTGGGCCGCACCACCCGCCTAGCCCACCCCGTCCAACACCGGGCACTCCGCCTACGCGACAAGTGCTGCCAAGCCGAAGACTGCGACGCACCCGCCGCGTGGACCGAAGCCCACCACCTCAAACCCTGGTCCCAAGGCGGCAAGACCGACATGGCCAACCTGGTCTTGTTGTGTGCCAGTGACCATCGCCGCATCCACGACCCCAACTACACCTACGAGCGACTCCCGGACCGACGCATCCGATTCACCCGACGCACCTGAATGAGTCCTGCTCGTCCTTGTGAAGCCTTCGCAAGGCGTCATCGTCTAGTAAAAGCGCGAGCAGCCCCTCGCCCGACAGAATTCCCCAGCCCGGATCGCCGAGCACGTACGCAACCAATGGAATCCGCGCCAAACCCCGCCGCCGACCCGATAGCCAGCCAAATTCTCGGCGGAGCCCGGTGTCAAGGATCGCCGAAGGCGACCGGCGAAGCCGGCGGCCGCAGGCCGTCCTTGACTCCGGGAACCGGCGAGAACACCCTCCGTAACGGGTCGGCGGCCATCAGCCTCTCGAGACACTCCAGCGCCCAACCGCCCGCCGGGGCAAACCCGCCTACCGACTCACCTCGACGATCACGTCGAGAACCCGGCGTACGACCGGACTGACAGACCCCCTTGCCCAGATCGCATGCAGCTCGACCGGCCGCTCGGGGTCCTTGTCGAGGCGGGTGTCTCCGCCGCCGTGCTCGATGGGGTGGAAGACGACGCCTTCGACGTGCAGGGAGCTGGCGGAGACGGGGACGAAGCCGACGCCACGCTCGGCGGAGACGAGGAGCATGGCGGTGAGGACCTGGTGTACGCGCTGCTCGATGCGGGGGTGGGCGTTGGCGAGGAAGCGTACGGAGAGCTCGTGGAAGTAGCGCGACTGCTGCGGGTGGTAGCCGATGACGGGCTGGCCCTCGAAGTCCTGGGGCGTCAGCGGACGGTCGACGTCCGCCAGGGGATGGCCCTTCGGGAGCACGGCCATCAGCGGCTCGCGGGAGATCACCCGGGAGGAGAGCAGCTCGGTGTCGAAGGGTGGGCGGGCGAGGCCGATGTCGATCTCGCCGTGGCGGATGCCGTCGACCTGGGCCAGGGTGACCCGCTCGGAGAGCCGCACCTCGACGTCGGGGAGCTCGACGGTGAGCCGGCGCAGCAGCGGCCCGAGGATCGAGATGGCCGAGACGGCGGTGAAGCCGAGACGGACGACACCGGCGGCACCGGCGTCGACGCGACGGGCGAGGTCACCGGCGCTCTCGACCAGGTTGAGCATCCGGTAGGCCTCGTCGAGGAAGGCGGCTCCGGCACCGGTGAGCGCGACCCGGCGGTTGTCGCGCTCGAGCAGCCGCGCGCCGACGGCCTTCTCCAGCTTCTGGATCTGTCGCGACAGCGGAGGCTGGGTCATCCGCAGGCGTTCCGCCGCCCGGCCGAAGTGGAGCTCCTCGGCAACCGCCACGAACGAACGCACCTGGTCGAGCGTGATCATTCGGTCAGCGTAGACCACGATGCACCAGGTGGAACACTCCATGCTGAAACGGGCTTGGACCGGTATCGCCAAGACTCTTAGTGTCGGTGGTCACACGACGGAACTAGGAGCAACGATGCGTACGACCACCCACCTTCTCGCCGCGACCGCCGGCGTCGCGGCACTGGCCCTCTCCGCCTGCGGTGTCTCCAACACCACCGGCGGCGGCAGCGGCGGCGAGGAGTACCCCTCCGGCAACGTCGAGATGTACGTCGGTGCCTCGGCCGGTGGCTCCAGCGACCTGATCAGCCGGGCGGTCTCCAAGGGCCTCTCCGACGAGCTCGGCACCTCCTTCCCGGTGATCAACCAGGAGGGCGCCAACGGTGCGCTCGCCGCGAACAAGGTCGCCAAGGCCAAGGCCGACGGTCAGACCATCGCCATCCAGAACGCCTCCCTGTTCGCGATCACTCCCCTGGCCGTCAGCGAGGACGAGGCCACCAGCCTCGACGACTTCGACGTCGTCCAGGGCGTCTCCCGCGACGACTACGTCATGGTCACCGGGCCGAAGAGCGGCTTCAAGACCCTCGACGACATCAAGGCGGCGAAGAAGAAGGTCACCTACGGCACCACCGGCGTCGGCACCGGTGCCCAGCTCTCCTGCGGCCTGACGTACGCCTCGGCCGGCGTCGACGCCGAGGCGGTGCCGTTCGACGGCGGCGCGCCTGCCCTGACCGCCGTGCTCGGCAACCAGGTCGACACCGCGTGCATCCAGGTCGGCGAGGCGATCGAGAACATCGAGTCCGGCAAGCTGACCCCGCTGAGCGTCTTCGGCCCCGAGCGGGTCGACTACCTGCCGGACGTCCCGACCGCGAAGGAGCAGGGTCTCGACGTCGAGGTCGCGCAGTACCGCTTCATGACCGTCCCGAAGGGCACCCCGGACGACGTCAAGGACGCCATCGCCGAGGCGATGCAGGCGACGTTCAAGACCGAGGAGTACCAGGCCTTCAACAAGCAGAACAGCCTCACGCCGATGGAGATCTCCGGCGACGAGGTGGTGACCCAGCTCGAGGAGGACAAGAAGCGGTTCGCCGACCTGGTCGAGCAGTACGGTCTCAACCTCGGCGCGAGCTGACCCCGCCCCACACGACGAAAGCATGCCGATGAGCGACGAACGTACCCCCTCTCCTGAGCAGGACATCCTGGCCGAGATCCAGGCCGAGGTGGCCCACGACCTGGAGGAGGAACGGCCTCCGGCGGGCGGACCGGTCTATCAGGTGGTGGGTGCGCTCGTCGCCCTCGTCGTCGGCATCGGCGGCGCGGTCCTCTCCTACGGCTACGGCCTGGGGTCGCTGCG
Organism: Nocardioides luteus; assembly: GCF_015752315.1. Taxonomy (NCBI): domain Bacteria; kingdom Bacillati; phylum Actinomycetota; class Actinomycetes; order Propionibacteriales; family Nocardioidaceae; genus Nocardioides; species Nocardioides luteus. The sequence goes on along the minus strand of NZ_JADOVJ010000001.1, from coordinate 1,280,773 downwards.
CCAGCCCGGGCCGGGTCTGTGGCCCTTCGTGGTCAGCATCGCCATCGCCCTGATGGCCGCGGCGCTGCTCGTCGTCGGTCGCCGGCTGACCGACAGCGAGAAGTTCACCCGCTCCAGCGTGCTCCCCGCGGTCGGCCTGGTCACCTTCATCGTCCTGGCCCTGCTGATGCCGGTGATCGGCTTCGAGATCCCCTCGCTGCTGCTGTGCGTCGTCTGGTTGAGGTTCCTCGGCGGCGAGTCCTGGCGCAGCACGGTCATCACCTCGGTCGCGACGGTCGCCGCGTTCTACTTCCTGTTCCTCTACGGGCTGCGCATCCCGCTGCCCCACCTGTTCTGAGCGGAGCCCCCACCATGGACGTCAACGCCTTCCTGGACGGCTTCGGGCTCGTCACCGAGCCGCAGAACCTGCTCTACTGCCTGATCGGCGTGCTCATCGGCATGCTGATCGGCGTACTCCCCGGCCTCGGGCCGGCGGCCACGATCGCCATCCTGCTGCCGATCACCTACAGCATCGACCCGGTCTCCGCGATCATCATGCTGGCCGGCATCTACTACGGCGCCCAGTACGGCGGCACGATCACCTCGGTGCTGCTCCGGCTGCCGGGTGAGGCCTCCTCGGTCGTCACCGTCTTCGACGGTTTCGCCCTGGCCAAGGAGGGGAAGGCCGGCACCGCCCTCGGCATCGCCGCGATCGGCTCCTTCATCGGCGCCACAGTCTCCATCCTCGGCCTGACGCTGGTGGCCCCGCTGATCGCCGGATGGGCCCTCAGCTTCGGTGACCCGGAGTACGCCGCCCTGGCCCTGCTGGGCGTCCTGCTGGTCGCCACCATCGGCAACGGCAACAAGCTCAAGGCCATGCTCGCCGCCGCCTTCGGCCTGCTGCTGGCCACGATCGGCCGCGACAGCTTCAGCGGCGCCGAGCGCTTCACCTTCGGCAGCCTGCAGCTGACCGAGGGCATCGACTTCGTGGTCGTCGCGATGGGCCTCTTCGGCGTCGGCGAGATCCTCTACAACCTCGAGGAGCGCCACGGGAAGCCCCACGTCCCCGCCGCCGTCGCCAACATCTGGCCCTCCCGCAAGGACCTCAAGCAGTCCTCCGGCGCGATCGGCCGCGGCTCGCTGATCGGCTTCGTCCTGGGCGTCCTGCCCGGTGGTGGCGCGGTGATGTCCTCCCTGGCCGCGTACGCCACGGAGAAGCGGATCTCGAAGAACCCCGAGCGCTTCGGGCGCGGTGCCATCGAGGGCGTCGCGGCCCCCGAGACCGCCAACAACGCCGCCGCGACCTCCTCGTTCATCCCGCTGCTGACCCTCGGCATCCCGGCCAACGCGTCGATGGCGATGCTCTTCGGCGCCCTGCTCATCCTCGGCATCTCCCCCGGGCCGCAGCTGGTCGAGGAGCGCCCCGACCTGTTCTGGGGCGTCATCAACTCGATGTACATCGGCAACCTGATCCTGCTGGTCCTGAGCATCCCGCTGGTCGGCATCTTCGTGCGCATCCTGCGGGTGCGCCCGGCGATCCTGGCCCCGATCACCGCGCTGATCACGATCCTGGGCGTCTACACGATCAACAACTCCACCTTCGACATCTTCGTGATGATCGTCTTCGGCCTGATCGGCTACCTGATGAAGAAGGTCGGCTTCGAGCCCGGCCCGATGGTGCTCGCCTTCGTCCTGGGCTCGATCGTCGAGGACGGCGTACGCCGCTCGATGCTGATCTTCGACGGCGACCCGACCGGGTTCTTCACCCGGCCGATCTCCGGAACCATCCTGGCCGCCTTCGTCCTGGTCGCCCTCTGGCCCGCGGCCAAGGCGATCCTGGCCCGGCGCAAGGCCGCCACCGTCGCCGCCCCGGCCGACCGCGACCACGTCGACACCCCGTCCCGCTGAGCCCGCTGGGCCCGCTGAGAGAGGCACACCATGACCATCCTGATCGGCTACGTACCCACACCGGTAGGTGAGGCGGCCCTCGAGGCCGGCCTGGCCGAGGCGGCGGCGCGCGGCGACGACGTCGTCATCGTCAACAGCCCGCGCCGCGGGGCCACCGTGGACGCCGACCTGGTGGACGAGGAGACGGCGGCGAAGCTGGTCGCCCGGGCCACCGAGGCCGGGGTGAGCGCCCGCGTCGACCACACCACGCACGGAGCCGACGTCGTGGAGACCTTCGACGCGCTGGCCGCCGAGACCGGTGCCCGGCTGATCGTGATCGGGCTGCGCCGGCGCTCCCCGGTCGGCAAGGCCCTGCTGGGCAGCGACGCCCAGCGCATCCTGCTCGACGCCGCCGTGCCCGTCCTCGCCGTGAAGCCGACCGCATGAGCGCGGGGCCCAACGGAAGCCGGGTCTCGAAGGTCGTCGTCACACCGGTCGCGTTCGCCGACCCGCCGCTGCTCAACGTGGTCGGCGTCCACCAGCCCTGGGCGCTGCGCGCGATCGTCGAGCTCCACACCGACACCGGCCTGGTCGGCCTCGGCGAGACGTACGCCGACGAGACCCACCTCGCTCGCCTCGACGCCGTCGCCGCCGCCCTGCCCGGGCACGACCCCTACGACACCCACGGCCTGCGCCGGCTCGTCGTCGGCGTGCTCGGCAAGGAGACCGGCGGGGCGGGTGCCTCCTTCGGCGGCATGCTCGACGTCTCCTCGGCGGTCGACACGGTCTACTCCCCCTTCGAGGTCGCCTGCCTCGACCTGGTCGCCCGCGAGGCGGGCAGACCGGTCAGCGACCTGCTCGGTGGCGCGGTACGCGACCGGGTGCCGTTCAGCGGCTACCTGTTCTACAAGTGGGCCGGCCACCCGGGGCAGCCCGGCGACGCGTGGGGCGAGGCGCTGAACCCCGACCAGATCGTCGCGCAGGCGAGGCGGATGGTCGACGGCTGGGGCTTCGGCTCGCTCAAGCTGAAGGGCGGGGTGTTCCATCCCGACGAGGAGTGCGCCGCGATCGAGGCGCTCCGCGACGCCTTCCCCGACCTGCCGCTCCGGCTCGACCCGAACGGCGCCTGGACGCCGGAGACCTCCGTCAAGGTCGCCGAGCGGCTCGCCGGTGTCGTGGAGTATCTCGAGGACCCCACCCCCGGGATCGAGGGGATGGCCCAGGTCGCAGCCCGCACCGACGTACCCCTGGCCACGAACATGTGCGTCATCGCCTTCGAGCACCTCAAACCCGCGATCGCGGTGGACGCGGTCCAGATCGTGCTCTCCGACCACCACCTGTGGGGCGGGCTGCGCCGGTCGGCGCTGCTGGGCGGCATCACCGACACCTTCGGGATGGGCCTGTCGATGCACAGCAACTCCCACCTCGGCGTCTCGCTGGCCGCGATGGTCCACCTGGCCGCCGCGACCCCGAACCTGACCTACGCCTGCGACACCCACTACCCGTGGAAGACCCAGGACGTCGTACGTCCCGGGGTGCTCGACTTCACCGACGGCTCCATCGCGGTGCCGACGGGTCCTGGCCTGGGCGTGGAGCTCGACCGTGACCTGCTGGGCGTGCTGCACGAGCAGTACCTCACCTGCGGGGTGCGCCGCCGTGAGGACACGGTCTACATGCGGTCGTTCGAGCCGGACTTCACGCCGAACACCTCGCGCTGGTGACCGATCGGTCGATGCCTTCGGGGTATCGCCTGATGCGATAAGTGGCTTGGACACGAATCGCACATCCTGACAGTCTCCTGTGACCGGGGCCACACTCGGCTCCGCCCACGGAACATCGCCTGGCAGGAGCAGACACCGGTGACAGAGACCGACTCGGGAAGGACCGGCACCGTTCCGGTCGTCGGCTATGCCTACCCCTGGGACGTGATCGGCGATCCTTCGTTCGCCGATCGCGCCCGGGGCCTCGGGGTCACGAAGGTCGCCCTCGCGGCGGCGTACCACACCACCCGCGCCGCGACCCCGCTCCACCCGGAGCACCGGATCGTCGAGGCCCACAGCGCGGCGCTCTACCGCCCGGTCCGCCCCGAGGCCTGGGACGGCGCCCGGCTGGTGCCGCCGGCGGCGACCTGGGTGGCCGCGGAGGACCCGTTCGGGGAGGCCGCCGCGCTCCTGACCGAGGCCGGGTTCGAGGTCGCCGCCTGGATCGTGCTGACCCACTCGACGCGGCTCGGTGAGGCCCACCCGGACCTCGCGGTCGTCAACTGCTGGGACGAGCCCTACCCCTACGCCCTGTGCCCCCGCCACGAGGAGGTCCGCCGCTACGCGGAGACCCTCGCCGCCGAGGCCGTCCGCGACACCCCCACCACCACGGCCGTCCTGGAGGCGTGCGGCCAGCTCGGGTTCGGCCACGGCGGCCACCATGAGAAGACCGACGGGGCCTACGACGACGCCACCCAGGAGCTGCTCTCCATCTGCTGCTGCCCGGCCTGCCGCGCGGACTGGACCGGCCGCGGGCTGGACGCCGAGGCCACGGTCGCGGGCCTGCGCGCCGCGACCGGCGCGAGCCCCTCCGGCGAGCCCGTGGACCCGAGAGCACTGGAGGTCATCCTCGAGTCCCGCCACGCCGCGGCCGACGCGCTCCGCCACCGGGTGATCGCGGCCGTCCGCGAGGCCGCCCCCGGCATCGCCGAGATCGCCCTGCACGCCCAGCCCGACCCCTGGGCCACCGGCGCCAGCCCTGGGCTCACTCCGACCACGGCCGACGACGTCGACCTGGTCGTCTCCTTCTGCTGGCCGACGACCGAGGCGTCGGTGGAGACCGGGCGCCGGCTGGTCGAGGCGGTCGACGGCAGGGCAGCGGCCGCTGCGTACGTCACCGTGCTCCCGCCCACGACCGAGGACGCCTTCGGTGACCACCTGCGGGCGCTGGTCGACACCGGGATCGACCAGATCCACCTCTACCACCTCGGGCTCGCGGGTGCGGACAGGCAACACCTGCTCGCCGCGGCGACCGAGGTGCCCCACCGCCGAGACGAGGACGGAGCGAAGGCATGAACACATCCCCTGAGACCCGAACGCTCAGGCGCGCCTGGCGCGCGGTCGACACGGTCTTCGAGGCCCTCTGCATCCTCTGCCTCGTCGCCACGCTGCTGATCGTGCTGTGGCAGGTGTTCAGCCGCGAGGTGCTGAGCAGCTCCCCCAGCTGGAGCGAGGAGAGCGCCCGGATCCTGCTGGTCTGGGTCGGGTTCCTCGGCGCCACGATCGGCTTCCGCGAGGGCGCCCACATCGCGGTGACCTTCCTGGTGGACAGGTTCCCCGCGGCGCTCCGGTCGGTGATCGACCGCGTCGTCCAGGTGCTGCTGCTCGGCTTCGGGCTCTTCCTGATCGTCCAGGGCAGCCAGTTCGTCGTCGACGCCCGGGCCGCGACGCTGCCCGGGACCGGGCTCCCGCGCAGCGTCCTCTACCTCGCGATGCCGGTCGCCGGCGCCATGCTCGTCCTCTACACCGTCCTCCAGGCCTTCGGCATCAGCACCCAGCGCTACGCCGAACCTGACGACACAGCCGCGATCGACTGAGCCGCCGAGAGCCGGAGGAGTCCCCCATGCCTATCGATCCCCTCGCCATCGCCATCCTGCTGGGCAGCTTCGTCGTCCTGATCCTGCTCCGCATCCCCGTCGCCCTGGCCCTCGCCCTGGCCGCCCTCTTCGAGGCCCTCTACATCGGCCTCCCGCTGACCGTCGTGGGCCAGCGGATGGTCGCCGGTCTCGACACCTTCGCCCTGCTGGCCATCCCGTTCTTCATCCTCGGCGGCGAGATCATGGGCGCCGGCGGCATCTCCCGCCGCCTGATCGCCCTCGCCGGACTGCTCGTCGGCTGGGTCCGCGGCGGTCTCGGGATGGTCAACATCGGCGCCAGCACCTTCTTCGGCGCCCTGTCCGGCTCCTCGGTCGCGGACGTCTCCGCGATCGGGTCGGTGACCATCCCGATGATGAAGCGGCGCGGCTACGACACCGACTACGCGGTCGCGGTCACCGTCTCCGGCGCCACCCAGGCGGTCATGATCCCGCCGAGCCACAACCTGATCATCTACTCGATGGCCGCCGGCGGCGTCTCCATCGGCGCGCTGTTCACCGCAGGCGTCGTCCCAGGGCTCCTGCTCGGTGCCTCGCTGATGGTGATGGCCTACATCCTGGCGGTCAGGCGCGGCTACCCGAAGGAGGAGCTGGTCCCGCTCGCGGACGTACCGAAGATCATCGGCGAGGGGCTGCTCAGCCTGCTGATGCCGGTGATCATCCTGGGCGGCATCCTCAGCGGCATCTTCACCGCGACCGAGTCGGCGGCGATCGCCTGCCTGTACGCCTTCGTGCTGACCTTCTTCGTCTACCGCGACCTGCCGCTCAAGGCGATGATCCCGATCCTGCAGAGCGCTCTACGCACCCTGGGCGTGGTGCTGTTCATCATCGCGGCGGCGGGAGCCTTCGGCTACTTCCTGGCGTTCCTGCAGGTGCCGGCGCTGGCCACCGACGCCCTGCTCGGCATCTCCGACAACATCGTCGTGGTCCTGCTGCTGATCAACCTGCTGCTGCTCGTGCTCGGCGCGATCATGGACATGGCCCCGCTGATCGTGATCATGACGCCGATCCTGCTGCCGGTGGCCACCGGTCTCGGCATGGACCCCGTCCAGTTCGGGATCATGCTCGTCTTCAACCTGGCCATCGGCCTGATCACCCCGCCGGTCGGCAACGTCCTCTTCGTCGGCTGCGCCATCGGACGTACGTCCATCGAGAAGGTCATCAAGACCGTCGGCCTCTTCCTCATCCCGATGCTCGTGGTCCTGCTGCTGATCACGTACGTCCCGTTCTTCTCCCTCGCCCTTCCCGATGCGCTGGGCCAATGAGCCCGGCTGTGAGCTCGGCCAAGTAGTCACCATCGAAAGGAACCAACCATGAACACCTCATCCCCCACGCCGGTCGCCCGGCGGTCCCTGTTCAAGGCCGGCGCCTTCGGTGCCGCGGCGGTCGCCGGCGGCCTCGCGCTCAGCGCCTGTGGCGGCGGGTCGCTGCGCGGCACCGGCGGAGGCGGCGGCTCGACGACCTTCAAGCTGGCCGAGACCCACCCCGACGACTACCCGACCACGCTGGGCGACAAGAAGTTCGCCGAGCTGGCCGAGAAGTACAGCGACGGCCGGATCAAGATCCAGGTCTACCCCAACGCCCAGCTCGGCGAGGAGTCCGACGCGATCGAGCAGGTGCAGATGGGCTCGATCGAGATGACCCGGATCAGCTCGGCCCCGATGGGCGAGTTCGTGCCCGCGATGGGGCTGTTCAGCCTGCCGTACCTCTTCGACGACGCCGACCACCTGTGGCGCTTCCTGGACAGCGAGAACGGCAAGAAGCTGCTCGGCGAGGCCGAGGGCGCCGGCTTCAAGGGCCTGGGCTACTTCGACCCCGGCGCCCGCAGCTTCTACACCTCCCAGAAGGCCATCAAGGCACCGGCCGACGTCAAGGGGCTCAAGATCCGGGTGCAGGAGTCGCAGGTGCAGATCGACTTCGTCAAGGCCCTGGGCGGCTCCCCGACCCCGATGGACTACGGCGAGGTCTACAGCTCGCTGCAGAGCGGCCTGCTCGACGGTGCCGAGAACAACGAGCCGTCCTACTACTCCGCCTCCCACTACGAGGTCGCGAAGAACTACACCCTCGACCGGCACATGCGCGTCGCCGAGGTGCTGCTCATCAACAAGGACGTGTGGGACGGGCTCGACCCCGCGGACCAGGAGGCCCTCCAGAAGGCCGCCGACGAGGCCGCACCGTTCCAGCGCGAGAAGTGGGACGCCCAGGTCGAGGCCGACCTGGAGAAGCTGCGCGGCGAGGGTGTCACGATCAACGAGATCACCGACCTCGCCCCCTGGCGCGAGGCGACCAGGTCGGTCATCGAGAAGCACGGCGCCGACCTCGGCACCTACATCGACGCCGTCGAGGAGCTGCGCAGCGCATGAGCCAGGTCGTACTGATCACCGGGGCCAGCGGTGGCGTGGGTCGGATGATGCGCACCCGGCTCGCCCGTGAGGGCCGGGTGCTGCGCCTCCTCGACGTCGTACGTCCCGAGGACCCCGCCGAGGGCGAGGCCGTCGAGATCATCGAGGCGTCGGTGACCGACGCGGCCGCGATGCGCGCCGCGTGCGAGGGCGTCGAGGCGGTCATCCATCTGGGTGGCATCAGCGTCGAGGCGCCCTGGGACGGCATCCTCTCGGCCAACATCGACGGCACCCGGGTGGTCCTGGAGGCCGCCCGGGACGCCGGGGTGGCGCGGGTCGTGCTCGCCTCCAGCAACCACGCGGCCGGCTTCTACGACCTCGACAACGCCCCCGAGGGTGGGCTCCCCGCGGACGCCTTCCCCCGACCCGACACCTACTACGGGGTCAGCAAAGTCGCGATGGAGGCGCTCGGCAGCCTCTTCCACGACCGCTACGGCATCGACGTGACCGCGCTGCGGATCGGCTCGTGCTTCGAGAAGCCGTGGGACCGCCGCTCGCTGTGGACGTGGATGTCGCCCGACGACGGTGCCCGGCTCCTCGAGGCGTGCCTGGCCACTCCCGAACCCGGCTTCCGGGTGGTGTGGGGCATCTCCCGCAACACCCGGCGCTGGTGGTCGCTGGCCGAGGGCGAGGCGATCGGCTACCACCCGCAGGACGACTCCGAGATGTACGCCGCGGAGCTGCTCGGCGACGCGGTCGACGACGGCCCGCAGGGGCCCGAGGAGCGTCTGGCGGGCGGGAAGTTCTGCTTCACCCCACTCGGGGAGCACATGTAGCGGCTCAGCTGCTCAGCAGCCGCCGGCGGGTGCTGCCCAGATGCACCCGCATCGCTGCCCGGGCGGTGTCGGCGTCACCGGCGAGGATGGCGGTGGCGATGTTGTCGTGCTCGCGCTGCACCCGCTCGACGTGGAGCGCGTCGCTGGGCGAGTAGGCGTCGCCGAGCCGGGTGCGCGGCAGCATGATCATCATCGGGCCCAGCGAGTCCATCAGGTCGAGGTAGAAGCGGTTTCCGGTGGCGGCCGCGACGGCGCGGTGGAAGGCGAAGTCGGCCTCCACCGCGCCGTCGGGATGCGCGGTGGCCAGCGCGGCGAGCGCCTCCTCGATGGTGCGCGAGCCCTGCTCGTCGAGGTGGGCGGCCGCCAGGGCCGCCGCCTCGCACTCCACGCCGAGCCGGAAGTCGACCATGTCGAGCACGTCGTGCTGCGTACGGATCGCGGAGGACTCCAGCGCGAACGGCGAGGGCGCCGGGACCGCCAGGACGAACGACCCGCGGCCCTGGAAGGTCTCGACCAGGCCCTCGGCACGCAGGCGGGTCACCGCCTCGCGCGCCACGGTCCGCGACACCCCGTACGTCGCGACCAGGTCGGACTCCGAGGGCAGCTTCGCCCCCGGGGCGAGGTCCCCGGCGAGGATCTGGTCCTTGATCCCGGAGACGACGCGGTCGGCGAGCCCGGCGCTGAGAGTCATGCCGAGAACTTAGCCATCTCCACGGTGAGCTTGCGCATCTGGTCGCTGAGCGTGAAGCCGAGTCCCGGGCGGTCCGGGACCCACATCCGGCCGTCGTGGATGTCGATGCGCTCCTCGAAGAGCGGGTTGAGCCACTCGAAGTGCTCGACCCACGGCTCGGTCGGGTAGGCCGCGGCGAGGTGCAGGTGGATCTCCATCGCGTAGTGCGGCGCGAGCGCGAGGCCGGCGTGGGCGGCGAGCGTGGCGAACTTCAGGAACGGGGTGATGCCGCCGATGCGCGGCGCGTCGGGCTGCACGATGCCGCGGTAGCCGGCGTCGATCAGCGCCATATGCTCCGGCACCGAGGTCAGCATCTCGCCGGTGGCGATCGGGGTGTCGAACGTACGCGACAGGTCGGCGTGGCCGACCGCGTCCCAGGCGTCGAGCGGCTCCTCGATCCAGATCAGGTCGAACTGCTCGAGCTCACGGCACATCCGGCGGGCGCGGGCACGGTCCCACTGCTGGTTGGCGTCGACCATGAACGGGGTGTCGCCGAGGTGCTCGCGCAGCGCGGCGACGCGACGCAGGTCCTCGGCCCAGTCGGGCTGGCCGACCTTGATCTTGATGCCGCCGATGCCGGCCTCGAGCGAGGCGGTGGCCTTCTCCTTGATCTCCTCGACGCTCGCCTGGAGGAAGCCGCCGGAGGTGTTGTAGACGCGGCAGGAGTCGCGGTGGGCGCCGAGGAGCTTGGCCAGCGGCAGGCCCGCGCGACGTGCCTTGAGGTCGTAGAGCGCCACGTCGAGAGCGGCCACGGCCTGGGTCGCCACGCCGCTGCGGCCGACCGAGGCGCCGGCCCACATCAGCGACTCGTAGATCTTGGCGATGTCGGAGGGGTCCTGACCGATGGCGACCTCGGCGATCTCCTTGAGGTGGGCGTACTGCGCCGGGCCACCGGCCCGCTTGGAGTAGCTGAAGCCCATGCCCTCGAACCCCTGCTCGGTCCTCACCTCGACGAAGAGCAGGACGGTCTCGGTGAGCGGCTTCTGCCGCCCGGTGAGCACCTTGGCGTCGCTGACCGGGTTCTCGAGCGGGAGGACGACGTGGGAGAGCGTCAGTGACGTGATGCGGTCGGCGGCCATGGCGGGATGCTCCTCGATGGGCTAAGTTGTATGACAAGTGAAGAACTTATCCGATGAGTGATGAGGAGTCCAGAGCGTGGCCGCCGATCCCCACGTTGTCCGGCAAGTCGTCCGGCAGGTCCCCCGATGGCGCGACCTCGCGCCCTTCCTGCGCCCGCGTCCGTTCCGCTGGCGCGCGGCCGACCGCCGGCTGGCCCGCTGCCTCGGCGTCGACGACGTGGAGCGGGCCGCCCGCCGGCGGGTGCCGGCGGCGGTCTGGGACTACGTCTACGGCGGCTCGGACGCCGAGCACGCGATGCGCCGCAACCGGGAGGCCTTCGACCGCGTGGAGCTGCGGCCCACCGCCTTCGGCCAGGTGGGTGAGCCTGAGGTGCGTACGACGATCCTCGGACGGCCCGCGGCGGCACCCATCGTGCTGGCGCCGACCGGCTACACCCGGCTCAGCCACCACACCGGCGAGCGGACGGTCGCCGCGGCGGCGGCCGCAGCCGGGCTGCCCTACACGCTCTCGACGTACGCCACGACCTCGATCACCGACGTCGCCCGCGCCGCCCCGCAGGGACGCAACTGGTTCCAGGTGTACCTGATGAAGGACCGCTCGGTGACGCTCGAGCACCTTGCCGAGGCGGCCGAGCAGGACTATGAGGCGCTGATGCTGACCATCGACACGACCGTGACCGGGATGAAGCGCAAGGACAAGCTCAACGGGTTCGCGATCCCGCCGCAGCTGAGCCTGCGTACGTTCGCGGGCATGGCCCGCCACCCCGGCTGGGTCGCGAACATCCTGACCACCGAGCCGCTGCGGTTCGCGACCTTCCCCGAGGGGTCCCACTACGGCCGGTGGGGGATGTCCAACGAGCTGCGCGAGCAGGCGATCCGGCCCTCCGACATCGGCTGGCTCAAGGAGCACTGGGGCGGCCCGGTGGTGGTCAAGGGCGTGCTCTCGGTCGCCGACGCGGTCGCCTGCGTCGAGGCCGGGGCCGATGCACTGGTGCTCTCCAACCACGGCGGCCGCCAGCTCGACCGGGCGCCGGTGCCGCTCGAGCTGCTGCCGGCGGTGGTCGACGCGGTCGGCGACCGGACCGAGGTGTACCTCGACTCCGGCGTCCGCTCCGGCGGCGACATCGCGGCGGCACTCGGGCTCGGCGCCCGCGGCGTGCTGATCGGCCGCCCCTATCTCTACGGCCTGATGGTCGGTGGCCGGCAGGGGGTCGACGCCACTCTGACGCTGCTGGTCGAGGAGCTGCGGCGGGCGATGTGCCTGCTCGGCACCCCCGACATCGCCGCGATCGGCCCCGAGCACGTACGTCTGCGGTCGGCATGACCGTCTCCCCCACCCGACCCGAGGAGCACCCGATGACCGACCTCGTCCACGACCTGCGCACCGCCCTGGGCGAGAGCGCCGTGCTGACCGACCCGGCCGACATGGCGGCGTACGTCACCGACTGGACCGGCGTCTTCACCGGCACCGCCCTCGCGGTGGTGCGCCCGGCCTCGACCGCGGAGGTGGCGACGGTCGTCCGGCTGTGCGGCGCGGCAGGGGTCGGGGTCGTCCCGCAGGGTGGCAACACCGGCCTCGTCGGCGGCGGCGTGCCCGACTCCGCCGGCGACCAGGTCGTGCTCTCGCTCGGCCGGATGCGGCGCGTCCGGGAGGTCGATCCCGTCGCCGACACGCTAACCGTCGAGGCCGGCACCCCGCTGGCGACCGTGCAGGAGGCGGCCGCGGCCGCCGGGCGGCTCTTCCCGCTCTCGCTCGGCTCGGAGGGCTCGTGCACCATCGGTGGCACGATCGCCACCAACGCCGGCGGCACCGCCGTGCTGCGCTACGGGATGATGCGCGACCTGGTGCTCGGCCTCGAGGTCGTGCTCCCCGACGGCCGGGTCTGGGACGGGCTGCGCCCGCTGCGCAAGGACAACACCGGCTACGACCTCAAGCAGCTCTTCATCGGCTCCGAGGGCACCCTCGGCGTGGTCACGGCGGCGGTGCTGCGACTGTTGCCCGCGACACCGCGCCGGGCGACCGCGTTCGTGGCGCTCGAGTCGGTCGAGGCCGCCACCGCACTGCTTCCGCTGCTCCGCGAGCACGGCGGTGGCCAGCTGTCCACCTGGGAGCTGCTCGGGCGCCAGGCGCTCGACCTGGTCCTGGCCCACCTGCCCGGAGCCCGTGACCCGTTCGCGGACCGGCACGAGTGGTACGGCCTCGTCGAGCTCGCCGGCACCTCCGCCGACGTCGACGAGCGCCTCGAGTCGGCGCTCGAGGCAGCAGCCTCGCACGGGCTTCTTCTCGATGCGGTCGTCGCCGGCAGTCCCGCCCAGCGCGAGTCGCTGTGGGCGCTGCGCGAAGGGGTCTCGGAGGCCCAGAAGAGCGAGGGGGCGACCCTCAAGCACGACGTCACCGTCCCGATCACGGCCCTGCCCCGGTTCGTCGCCGAGGCCGGCCCCGCGCTCCTCGCCGCGCTGCCGGGGCTGCGGCTGGTGACGTACGGCCACATCGGGGACGGCAACCTGCACTACAACATCTCCGCGCCCGTCGGCGACGACCCGGCGCTGAGGCGGGAGGCCGCCGCCCTGACCCGGATCGTCTACGACGCCGTCACCGCGCTCGGTGGCAGCATCTCCGCCGAGCACGGCATCGGCGCGCTCAAGCGAGATGCGGCGGCTGCGTACAAGACGGGTGTCGAGGTCGACCTCCTGCGCGCCGTGAAGCAGGCGATCGACCCCGACGGGGTGATGAACCCTCGCAAGATGCTGTGAGTCGGACAGCGCGGTGCGGGCTGTGATCGGTCTTCCGGTCTCGAGGATCTGCCTGCAGCAGAACCGCTTGCCGCGTGGTGTTCGCGGTGATTGCGTGTCCTCATGCGAATCCTGGTGCTCGGCGGCACGGTCTTCCTCTCCCGCGCAGTGGCGGAGTCGGCGGTACGCAGCGGTCACGAGGTGGTCTGCGCAGCGCGCGGCCGGTCGGGGACCGTGCCCGAGGGCGCGGAGCTGGTGCCGTGGGACCGCACCGAGACACCTCCCTCCACCCTGACGACTGCGAAGTTCGACGCGGTCGTCGACGTGGCCCGGATTCCCTCGTGGGTTCGCTCTGCCGTCGGCGCCTTCAGCGAGGCCCACTGGGTCTTCGTCTCGACCATCAGCGTGTACGCCGACCACAGCACCCCCGGCGGCACTCCGGACTCGCTCCCTGTCCTCGCTCCGGCGACGGACGACATCGAGGATGACGACCCCGATGCGTACGGCTCGATGAAGGTCGCCTGCGAGGAGCTCGTCCGCGCCGGTGCGGCCTCAGCCACCATCGTCCGCCCCGGCCTGATCGTGGGCCCAGGAGACCCCAGCGGCCGGTACTCCTACTGGCCGCGGCGCCTGGAAGCCGGCGGCGAGATCCTCGCTCCCGGCTCGCCCGACGACAGCACCCAGGTCATCGACGTACGCGACCTGGCGGACTGGATCCTCCGCTGCGCCACCAACCGGGTGGACGGCACCTTTGACGCCACCGGTCCGTCGATGCCGATCAGCACCCTGCTCACCGAGACCGCGAGCGGCGTCGGCACCGCCCCGACCTGGAGCTGGCTCCCCCAGGACTTCCTCCAGGCGAACGACGTCGACCCCTGGTCAGGCCCCGGCTCGATCCCGCTGTGGCTCCCTCGCCCCGAGTACGACGGGATGCTCGCCCACGACACCACCTCGGCCATGGCAGCCGGCCTCACCACCCGCCCGATCGCCGAGACCGCCCGCGACGCCCTCGCCTGGCTGCAGGCCACCCCCGATGCGTACGTCACCGGCATCTCGCCGACCCGCGAGGCCGAGCTCCTCGACGGATGGCGTCAGAGCCCCTGGGCGACCCGGTAGAACACCTGGTTCCAGCGCACCTGGTCGGCGAAGCCGCGCCGGGTGGTGGACTCGTCGATGACCAGCAGCTCGGTGCGGGCGATGTTCGCGAAGACCTCGAAGGCCTCGATCCCGGCGGCGGTCGACATCACCGTGTGGTGTGCGCCGCCGGCGGTCAGCCAGGCCTCGGCCGAGGTCGCGAAGTCGGGGCGCGGGGTCCACACGGCCCGGGCGACCGGGAGGTTCGGCAGGGCCTCGGTCGGCGGAACGACGTCGACGACGTTGGCGGTCAACCGGAAGCGGTCGCGCATGTCGGCCAGGGACACCACCACGGCACCCTCGACCGAGTCGGCGTCGAAGACCATCCGGACCGGGTCCTCGCGGTCGCCGATCCCGAGCGGGTGGATCTCGACCCGCGGGGTGGAGGTGGTCAGCGAGGGGCAGATCTCGAGCATGTGGGCGCCCAGGATGACCTCCGCGCCGGGCGTGAGGTCGTAGGTGTAGTCCTCCATCAGGGAGGCGCCGCCGGGCAGCCCCTCCCCCATCACCTTGGCGGCACGCACCAGCACCGCGGTCTTCCAGTCACCCTCGGCGCCGAAGCCGTAGCCCTTGCTCATCAACCGCTGCACGGCGATGCCGGGGAGCTGGCGCAGGCCGCCGAGGTCCTCGAAGTTGGTGGTGAACGCCTTCGCGTCCCGCTCCACCAGGAACGCCTCCATGGCGATCTCCTGACGGGCGGCATACCTCAAGGACTCGTGGCGTTCGCCGCCCTTGCGGAGCTCGGGGACCACGTCGTAGAGGTCCTCGTACTCGGCGACGAGCGCGTCCACGGCGGCCTCGTCGACGGCCTCGACGGCGGCCACCAGGTCGTTGACGCCCCAGGTGTTGACCGAGACGCCGAAGCGCAGCTCTGCCTCGGTCTTGTCACCCTCGGTGACCGCGACGTTGCGCATGTTGTCGCCGAAGCGGACCAGGTTGAGCCCATGGGTGGCGTCCCAGCCGGCGGCGCCGCGGACCCAGGTGCCGACGCGGCGGGTGACCGCCGGGTTGGAGACGTGGCCGACGACGGTGGTGCGGGCGACGCCGAGGCGGGTGGCGATGTAGGCGTACTCGCGGTCGCCGTGGGCGGCCTGGTTGAGGTTCATGAAGTCCATGTCGATCTCCGACCAGGGGAGCTCGACGTTGGCCTGGGTGTGCAGGTGCAGCAGCGGCTTCTGCAGGGTGTCGAGACCGGCGATCCACATCTTGGCCGGGCTGAAGGTGTGCATCCAGGTGATGACGCCGAGGACGTTGTCGTCGGAGTTGGCCTCGAGCATCGCGCGGCGGATGGCCGCGGAGTCCTTCAGGACGGGCTTCCACACGACCTTCGCCGGTACGTCCGAGGAGGCGTCCAGTGCGCGGGCGACCTCCTGGGACTGCTCGGCCACCTGGCGAAGGGTCTCCTCGCCGTAGAGGTCCTGGCTGCCGGTGAAGAACCAGACCTCGCGGTCGCCATAGGGTTTCGGCGCTGTGGGCATGCTCATGTGGGGGTCCTTCCAGTGCTGGGTGTGGTTCGAGGACGGCGCAGCTCAGTGCTGGCCGTAGACGTTCTGGTAGCGGTCGTAGAGGGAGTCGACGTGGCGCTGGTCGATCGGCAGCGGCTGGCCGAGCTGGCGCGCGATGTGCACCGTGCGGGCGACCTCCTCGCACATCACCGCGGCCTTGACGGCGGCGCGGGCGTCCTTGCCGATCGTGAACGGGCCGTGGTTGCGCATCAGCACCGCCGGGCTCCGCGACTCGCGCAGGGTCTCCACGATGCCGCGGCCGATCGAGTCGTCGCCGATGATCGCGAACGGGCCGACCGGGATCGGC
Organism: Nocardioides luteus; assembly: GCF_015752315.1. NCBI lineage: Bacteria > Bacillati > Actinomycetota > Actinomycetes > Propionibacteriales > Nocardioidaceae > Nocardioides > Nocardioides luteus. The sequence continues at coordinate 1,264,607 of NZ_JADOVJ010000001.1, read as the reverse complement.
CCGCCGAACTCGTCGGCCATCATCGTGAGCACGCAGGGGATCTCCTCCCCGCGGGCCGCCCAGGCGGTGGCATAGGTGGAGTGGGTGTGGACCACGCCCCCGACCTCGGGCATGTTGGCATAGACGTACGCATGGGCGGCGGTGTCCGAGGACGGCGACCGGTCGCCCTCGACGAGGTCGCCGGCCAGGTCGCACACGACCATCGCCTCGGCGGTGATGTCGTCGTAGGCGACTCCCGAGGGCTTGATGACCAGCAGGTCCTCGCCGTCGGGGTTCGGCACCCGCTCGGAGACGTTCCCGGCGGTCCACACGACCAGCTCCCAGCGGGGCAGCTCGGCGTGCAGCGCGGCGACGCGCTCCTTGGCTTCGTCGACGGCGGCGCGAAGAGCGGTGGGGACGCCCGTCATCACTGGTCTCCTTCTTCTGTGTTCTCTGGCTTGGCGGCGAGCGCGGCCACGGCGGCACGCTCGATGTCCAGGCCGGTCTCGTAGCGCTCGAGGTAGGCCCGGAACCCGACGAGGTCGGCGGCGTCCGGCTCGACGACCTCGAGGTCGATGTCGCCGAAGACGCGCTCGGCGAGGTAGGCGCTCAGGGCGAGGTCGCTGCCGGCCGAGGCCGCCCGGGCGTACGCCGCCAGGACCGCGATCCCCCAGGCACCGCCCTCGCCGGCGGTGCGGCCGACGGCGACCGGGGCGCCGGTGGCCGCAGCGAGCAGCCGCTGGGCGACGCCCGCGGTGCGGAACAGGCCGCCGTGGGCGAACATCGCGTCGATCTCGACGCCCTGGTCGGCGAGCACGCGCATGCCGAGGGCGAGGGTGCCGAAGACGCCGTAGACCTGGGCACGGGCGAACCCGGCGAGGTCGAGACGGCTGCCGGGGGTGCGTACGAACAGCGGGCGGCCCTCGTCGAGACCGGTGATCGGCTCGCCGGCCAGGTAGTTGTAGGCCAGCAGCCCGCCGCCGTCGGGCGAGCCCTTCAGGGCGGCGGTGAGCAGGGCGCCGAAGACGGCGTCGGGCTCGCAGGGGTGGCCGAGCGCGGCGGCGAACTCGCCGAAGACGCCGGCCCAGGCGTCGAGCTCGCTGGCGCCGTTGTTGCAGTGCACCATCGCGACCGGGTCACCGGCCGGGGTGGTGACGATGTCGATGGCGTGGTGGACGGTGGCGAGCGGCTCCTCGAGGACGACCATCGCGAAGATCGAGGTGCCGGCGCTGACGTTGCCGGTGCGCTGGGCCACCGAGTTGGTGGCGACCATCCCGGTGCCGGCATCGCCCTCGGGCGGGCACAGCGGGATGCCCGGCCGGAGCGTGCCGGTGGGGTCGAGCAGCGCCGCGCCCTCGGGGGTGAGCCGGCCGGCCTCGGCGCCTGCCGGGAGGACCCGCGGGAGCAGCCCCTCGAGGCGTAGGCCCGGGTGCTTGGCGGCGGCCAGGTGACCGGCCTGCTCGAGCATCCGCTGGTCGTAGGTCCCGGTCGCAGGGTCGATGGGGAACATCCCGGACGCGTCGCCGACGCCGAGCACGTGCTCGCCGGTCAGCGTCCGGTGGACGTAGCCCGCGAGGGTGGTCAGCGAGGCGATCCGGGACAGGTGGGGCTCGTTGTCGAGGACCGCCTGGTAGAGATGGGCGACCGACCAGCGCAGCGGGATGTTGGTGCCGAAGGTCTGCGACAGCTCGGCGGCGGCGACGGCGGTGTTGGTGTTGCGCCAGGTGCGGAACGGCACCAGCAGCTCGCCGGCCTCGTCGAAGGCGAGGTAGCCGTGCATCATCGCCGAGACCCCGATCGCCCCGAAGGTCGTCGGCCGGGAGCCGTAGCGGCGCTCGACCTCGTCCCCGAGGGCGGCGACCGCACCCTGGACGCCCGCCCAGACCGCCTCGAGCGAGTAGGTCCACAGGCCGTCGGCGAGCTCGTTCTCCCACAGGTGGGACCCGGTCGCGAGGGGCGCGTGGTCGGGCCCGATCAGGCACGCCTTGATGTTGGTGGAGCCCAGCTCGATGCCGAGCGCGGTCTCTTCGGGGTCAGGCAGCTGGCCAGCTCGCTGCGTCATCACGGCTCCGTTTCTGCCCGACGGCTCGGGGTGGGGTTCGAGGCGATGTGAACGCTAACATATTACGCGGGAGTTACCTCGTGGTTCCCCGAAGAGCCTGCCGAGACGTCAGCCCCGTCGGCCGAGACGTCAGCGCCGTCGGCCGAGTTGGCGTCGCAGTGCCACCTCGCCCGACCTGAGTGACTCCTCGCCCGACCTGGGTGACGTCTCGGCCGACGTTCGTGACGCCTCGGCGGTATCGATCAGCTCGGCCTGTGGGCAGCCGAGGACCGCACGACCAGCTCGGGCTGCAACAGCGGCGGCACCTCGACGGTGCCCTCGGCGATGGCCTTCGTGGCCACCTCGACGGCGAGCTCGCCCAGCGACGCGAAGTCCTGCCGGACGGTGGTCAGCGGCGGCCACAGGTACGCCGCGTCCGGGACGTCGTCGAAGCCGACGACGCTCACGTCCTGCGGGACCCGGCGGCCGGCCTCGTGGAGCGCCCGGATCACCCCGAGCGCCATCGAGTCGTTGGCCGCGAAGACCGCGGTGACCGACGGATCCCGGGCGATCGCGGCACCGGCCTCGTAGCCGCTGCGGCTCGACCAGTCACCGAAGATCTCCGGGCCCGGTCGGGCGTCGGCGTCGCGGAGCGCGGCCAGCCAGCCCTCCCGGCGCTGTCCTGCGTCGATCCAGCCGACCGGACCGGCCACGTGGGCGATGGTGCGGTGGCCGAGGTCCAGCAGATACTGCGTGGCCAGCACGGCTCCGGCGCGCTGGTCGATCCCCACCGAGCGCACCCCCTCCGGCGGGTCGCTGTGGATCATCACGACCTCGACGGTGGACGCGATCTGGGCGACCAGGTCCTCCAGCGACTGGTGGGAGACGCCGAGGAGCACGGCCTCGACCGCGTCGTCGAGCAGCGCCTCGATCGCCCCCTCCGCCGAGGTGGCGTCCAGGTGCGGCACCGGGCTCAGGATGATGTCGTAGCCGGCCCGCTGGCCGGCCTGGTGCACCGAGGCGGCCAACGTGCCCGGCCCGTACAGGTGCGGCTGGGAGTAGAGCAGGCCCAGTCGACCGGACCGCCGCGTCACCAGAGCCCGCGCCGACTTGTTGCGCCGGTAGCCCAGCTCCTCGATCGCCGCCAGCACCCGGTCGCGGGTGTCGCCGCGTACGGCATCGGAGCCGTTGACCACCCGGGACACGGTCTGGTGCGAGACCCCTGCCCGGGCCGCCACATCCGCCATGCTCGGCGCGTTCTTCGACTCCCCGTGAACCATGCGGTGATCCTAAGCGGGATCACCCAGGACGGGTGGGAGGCCCTCAGCTCACCTCGAGATCGGGAAGCCCGTGACGCGCTCGGGTGAGCGCTGCCGCGAGCGGGGCGCAGCGCCCGTCGGGGACCAGCGAGGCGAGCTCGTCCGGGTCCTCGGGCAGGCCGAGCTCCCCGGCCTGCTCCAGGAGCGGACCGTCGAGGAAGGGTGACAGCGCGGGCCACACGTCCTGCACCTCGCGACAGAAGATCCGGGCTCCGACCGGGCCGATGCGGGGTGACGAGGTGAGCGCGTCGATCAACGCGTCGGCGTCGTCGCGGGACGTGGGACGGAGCCGGCGGAGGTCACCGCGGTGGGTGTCGAGCAGCCACTGCGCCTGCTCCTCGAGCTTGGTCGCGGTGCTCTCGTCGTAACGGCGGTAGTGCGCCCGCCCGAGGGCGTCCACGCGCTGCTGCCAGGTGGAGTCGAGCAGCCGGTGCGGCGTACGCCAACCGGCGGCCGAGAGCTCGCGCGCCGCGGCGACCGCGATGTCGGCCGTGATCCGGGTCGAGGAGAGCATCGCCAGGACGAGCAGCCGGTAGAGCGGCGACGGCTTGTCCCGGAGCCGGATGCCGGCCTCCTCGGAGTACGTGGTGCCGGCGGCGTCCAGCAGCCGCCGCACCAGGTCGAGCTCCCGTCTGCTCACCCTGCCGACGTACCCGCCCGGCGCCGGTCCCATGCGCGGTCTCCGGAGGCTGGGATCGGCAGACCCTGGATAGATGCCGAGGGGCGACCGAGGATGGATTCGACCCCAGAGCCCTTCTGAAGGAGCAGCCCGATGCCACGCCGACCCATCGACATCACGATCCCGGACCTGTCCGGCCGACGAGCCCTGGTCACCGGAGCCAGTGACGGCATGGGGCTGGTGATGGCCACCCGGCTGGCGGCAGCCGGGGCCGAGGTCGTCATGCCCGTACGCAACGCCGCCAAGGGCAAGAAGGCGCTGGCCACGATCCGCGAGCAGGTCCCGGAGGCGAGCGTATCGCTGCGCGACCTCGACCTGTCCTCGCTGGCGTCGGTGGCGGCGCTCTCCGAGATGCTGCTGGGCGAGGACCAGCCGTTCCACGTGATGATCAACAACGCCGGCGTGATGACCCCGCCGGAGCGGCAGACGACCGCCGACGGGTTCGAGCTCCAGCTCGGCACCAACCACCTCGGCCACTTCGCCCTCGTCGCCAAGATCCTGCCCCTGCTGCGGGCCGGGCAGGCTCGGGTGACGTCCCAGGTCAGCATCGCCGCGAGGCGGGGCGCGATCAACTGGGACGACCCCAACTGGGAGCAGAGCTACAACGTCATGAGGGCCTACAGCCAGTCCAAGGTCGCCGTCGGCCTCTTCGGCCTGGAGCTGGACCGGCGCAGCCGGGCGGGCGGCTGGGGCATCACCAGCAATCTCTCCCACCCCGGCGTCGCCCCGACCAACCTGCTGGCCGCGCGACCCGAGATCGGACGTACGACCGACACCTTCTCCGTACGCATGATCCGCTGGCTCTCGGCCCGCGGGATCCTGCTGGGCACCCCCGAGACCGCCGCCCTTCCCGCGCTGCTGGCCGCGACGTCGCCCGAGGCCACTGGCGGCCGGATGTACGGCCCGAGCGGGCCGGGGAACCTCGGCGGCGCGCCCGCTGAGCAGACGCTCTACCGGCCGATGGTCAGCGCCGAGGACGCCGCACGGCTGTGGGAGGTCTCCGAGCGCCTCACCCGGGTTGCGCTGCCGACGCCCTGAGCGGCCCCGGAGCTGCATGCGGGCCATCGGGCGGGGCTGCTGCTCGACGGCGGGGCCCGCGCCTCATCGCCCGAGCACGTGACGCAGCGCCGCCTCCAGCGTGGGGTGGCGGAACTCGTGGTCGCTCCCGAGCGCGGCCGGCTCGACCCGCTGGCTGGCCAGCGCCATCTCCTCGGCCCCCTCCTTGCCGAGCAGGAGCCGCGGACCGAGGGCCGGCGTGGGCAGGAGCGCGGGCCGGTGGAGGACGTGCGCGAGGGTCTGCGCGTAGACCCGGCCGGTGACCGGCTCGGGCGCGACCGCGTTGACCGGACCGTCCAGCGTCTCGTCGAGGAGCGCGCGGTGGTAGATGTCGACCAGGTCGTCGATGCCGATCCAGCTCAGCCACTGCTCGCCGCTCCCGAGCCGCCCGCCCAGACCGGCCGCGAAGAGCGGTCGCTGCAGCCGCAGCGCTCCGCCGGCGGGCGTCTGCACGATCCCGGTCCGCACGTTCACCACCCGCGGCCCGTCGACCCGGCTCGCGTCCTCCCAGTCGGCGACCACGTCGGCGAGGAATCCCGCGCCCGGCGCCGAGGTCTCGGTGAGGACCTCGTCACCCCGGTCGGCGCCGTAGATCCCGATCGCGGAGGCGCTCACGAAGGTCGGTACGCCGCTGCGGGCCGCCACCTCCGCCAGCCGTCGGGTCGGCTCGATCCGGGAGTCGCGGATGGCCGCCTTGTGCGCCTGGGTGAAGCGGCCGGCGATGGACGCCCCCGCCAGATGGACGACCGCGTCGACGCCGTCGAGGAGATCCGGTGCGGGCGCGGACGGGTCCCAGCGACGCTCGTCCTCACCTTCCGGCGCATGCCGGACCAGCCTGATCACCCGATGCCCGCCGGTGGTGAGAAACGGGACCAGGGCGCGCCCGACGGTCCCGCTCGATCCGGTGACCGCGACGGTGAGGCTCTTGCCCGCTGCGTACGTCCGGTGGTGGGCGGCCAGGTCGGCGGTCAGCTGGGCGTGGCGGTAGCCGAGCATCCGGTCCACCATCTTCCCGAGCACGTTGGTCTCGATCCGGTCGGTGACCAGCGTGGCGTCGCCGGAGGCGGCGAACTCGTGCCGATGGGTCCACGACAGCGGGCGCAGCGAGGCGAGCCGGTCGGTGAACAGCAGCGGCGGGTCATAGGAATCGGGGTCGTGGCGAGCCACCCAGTCGACGCCGCGGCCGAGCGAGAGCACCGCGGTGCCGTCGGCCAGGTCGGTCGCCTCGACCCGCACCTTCCCGGGCGTCCACGGCGGCATCAGCCGGTGGATCGCTCCCGGACGCCGATGCCACTCGAAAACCTCCTCGAGCGGCGCCTCGACACGTGTCGTCAGCGAGTGGACCCGGACCAGCGGCGACGTCATGCCTGAAGCCTTGCGCGGATGGGGCCGCCGGACAACCTCCCTGGTCAGGTGTCGGTGAAGTCGTGGCGCCGGCGCTCCGGGGAGGCAGCCCGGAGCGCCCAGAGGTCACCCCTGGAACTCCTTGACCATCTGCTTGGCGATGATCAGCTTCTGGATCTCGCTGGTGCCCTCGTAGAGCCGGAACAGCCGCGCGTCGCGGTAGAACCGCTCGACCGGCACCTCTCGCATGTAGCCCAGGCCGCCGTGGATCTGGACCGCACGGTCGGCGATCCGGTCGACCGCCTCGGTACAGAACAGCTTGCACAGCGACGGCGCCGTGCGGCGGTCGCTGCCGTCGTCCCAGCTGCGGGCGGCCTCGAGCACCATCGCGCGACCGGCGTACGCCTCGGTCCGGCTCTCCGCGAGCATGGCCTGGATCAGCTGGAACTCCGCGAGCTTCTGGCCGCCCTGGCTGTTGGTCGTGGCGTGGCGCAGGCTCTCCTCGATCAGCCGGTCGGCCAGGCCGACGGTGAGCGCGGCGATGTGCAGCCGGCCCTTGGCCAGCGACCGCATCGCCGCGGAGAAGCCCTCGCCCTCGACCTCGCCGACCAGGTTCTCGGCGGGCACCCGGACGCCGTCGAGGAAGATCTCCGAGGTCACCGAGCCGCGCTGGCCCATCTTGTGGTCGCGCGGGCCGATGGTGACGCCCGGGGTGTCGGTCGGCACCACGAACACCGAGATGTTCTTCGCGCCCTCGGCGAGGTCGCCCGTGCGGGCGAAGACCATCAGCAGATCGGCCCAGATCGCATTGGTGATGAAGCGCTTCTGCCCGTTGATGACGTACGCATCACCCGCACGCACCGCGCGCGTGCGCAGCCCGCTCGGGTCGGAGCCGGCCTCCGGCTCGGTCAGCGCGAACGAGGCCACCAGCTCGCCGCTGGCCAGCCCCGGCAGGTACTGCTGCTTCTGCCGCTCGGTGCCGCAGTTGACCAGCACCTGGCCGGCGATGCCGTTGTTGGTGCCGAACATCGACCGGAACGCCGGCGTCGTCCAGCCGAGCTCCATCGCCAGCCGCACCTCCTCCGACATGGTGAAGCCGAGACCGCCGTACTCCTCCGGGATGGCGTAGCCGAACAGCCCCATCGCCGCGGCCTGCTGCCGGAGCCGGTCGGGGATCTGATCGGTCTCCTCGATCTCGTCCTCGGCCGTGACGACCTCCTTGCGGACGAACGCGCGGACGGCGTCGAGGATCGCGTCGAACTCGTCGGGCTCCATGGGTGCTCCTTCGTGCGGGGGTCGGGGCGTAGGACGAGTATGTCGGCGAACCGGCCGACCACGCGACGGTGGGCCTCAGCCCGGGCGCCTACAGCAGTTACCCGATCTTCGGCATGCGCTGATACCCCGGGCGGGATAACGATCGAATCACGAGGACCGAGCATCGAGCCCCCAGCCGATGCCCTGAGCCTCTGAAGAAATCGATCCGTCCAGGCCGCAGCCGCACGCGCCGACGGGAGCCCGCATCTGGGAGCGGACCCACCATCCCACGTAGACAGCGACCGCGAGGTCTCTGAAAGGGGACACGCCATGCGCTCGATACCGAGCCCACTCATGCCTCGCGCCCGAAAGCCGAGGTTCATCAAGAAGCTGGCGGCGCTCAGCGCCACCGCCCTCGTCGTCACCACACTCGTCTCCTCCGGCGCCTCGGCGTCCCACCCCGAGGCCAGCCTCGCCGGCAGCAACTTCGAGATCGACGTCGACGCCAACCTCAAGGTCGACGACCCATCACCGTCCACCGACTGGGCGGGCGTCAACGAGATCCGCGCGACCGACAAGGTCAACGGCACCGGCGACAACTCCTACGCCGGCGGCGTCAAGGAGGACACCTCCTGTCCGAGCGAGGTGACCGACTCGATCCCGCCGAACAAGAGCGACCTGCTGAGCTTCCACGTCTACCGGGAGGCCGGCACCGGGTCCCACCCCGGGTTCCTGAACCTCGCCTGGAGCCGGGTCAGCGACCCGAGCGGCACCACGCTGATGGACTTCGAGTTCAACCAGTCCAGCACCAAGTGCGCCACCGGCCCCAACGTCGTCCGCACCGTCGGTGACCTGCTCATCGAGTACGCCATCGACCAAGGTGGCTCCCGCGCCGACATCACCGCACGCCGGTGGACCGGCTCCGCCTGGGGTCCGACCACCGACCTGGACGTCCCCTCCGCCACCTGTGGCGGCGCCCCGTGCGCGGCCGGCACGATCAACTCCTCGACCATCCCGGCCGCGGAGTCCGACGGGCTGATCGCCTCCGGGTCGAAGCAGGCACGGACCTTCGGTGAGGCGCAGATCGACCTGCGGCTCCTGTTCCAGCCCAACAAGTGCACCTCGTTCGGCAGCGCGATGCTGAAGAGCCGTTCCTCGGACTCCTTCACCTCGCAGCTGAAGGACTTCGTGGCACCGGTCGGGATCAACCTGCAGAACTGCGGCCAGGTCATCATCCGCAAGCAGACGCAGCCCGACGAGGACCCGAACTCGACCGACTTCGGCTACACGAAGTCGTTCGGCACCGACCCCAGCTCGGCGAACACGTTCACGCTCAAGGACGACGGGGTCAAGGACTACGGCAAGACCGTCCTCTTCGGCAGCGGCTACACGGTCGTCGAGGACGTGATCCCGACGAACTGGGCGTTCGTCAGTGTGAACTGCAATGCCAGCACGGGGGTCACGCCGAGCATCAACGGCGCGACCGTGACCTTCGCGATCGACAGTGACACCGACGTGCTCGACTGCACCTACACCAACCAGCTCCAGCTCGGAGCACTGAAGATCCTGAAGAACAGCACCAAGGGCGGAGCGGTCGCCAACGCCGGAGCGGTCTTCTCCTACGACGGCACCAGCGTGACCGACAACGGCACCGGTGACGAGGATCCCGACGTCGGCGAGGTCTGCGTCTCCGGCCTCTCGCTGGGCGACTACGACGTCACCGAGACGTCGCCGCCGCCCGGATACGCCGACGCCCCCGGAGGTGCACAGACCGTCACCGTGGTCACCGGCACCAACTGCACCGACAACCAGCCGACCGGTGCGGCGGTCGCGACGTTCACCAACGCGCCGCTCGCCGACATCCAGGTCAACTTCCGTGACGGCGGCTCCGGCGAGACCAGCCTGACGTCGCTGACCTGCGAGAACACCGGCACCACGCCGGACACCGGCACGGCGAGCGGCTGGGACGACACGGTGACCCACGAGGGCATCGCGATCGACCCGTCGCCGCGGACGATCACCTGCACCATCGTGATCGATCCCTGATCCCCCACTCCCACCCCACCGCGGGGCCGTCCGGTTCACCGGGCGGCCCCGTCACGTCCGGCCACCGGCGTGGCTGCAACATGCTCGAAATCCGTGGCGACTAGCGTGCGATCATGACGCGGGCGATAGAGCAGCAGTCCCGGGTGGTCCACGGTTACCGACGTGCGTACCGCATCGGCGGAGAGGGCTCCGCGATCATGTTCATCCACGGGATCGGCGACAGCTCGCGCACGTGGGACGAGGTGCTTCCCCTGTTCGCCGAGAACCATCTCGTCATCGCTCCGGACCTCCTCGGGCACGGCGACTCCGACAAGCCACGCGCCGACTACTCGATCGGCGGGTTCGCCAACGGCATGCGCGACCTGCTGGCGGTGCTGGACGTGGAGCGGGTCACCCTGGTCGGGCACTCGCTCGGCGGCGGCATCGCGATGCAGCTCGCCTACCAGTACCCGCAGCTGGTCGAGCGGATCGTGCTGGTCTCCAACGGCGGCTCCGGACGGAGTGTCTCGACCTGGCTGCGACTCGCGACCCTGCCGTTGGCCCCGGAGCTGCTCAAGCTGCTGCGGCTGCCGATCTCGCGGCCCGCGGTGTCCACCGCCCTCGCCCTGCTGCGCCGCGTCGACCACGACCTCGGCGTCGACGCCCCGGACCTGACCAGGATCGTCGACGCGCTGCCCGACGGCCCCTCCCGCCAGGCGTTCGCCCGGACCCTGCGCGCCGTCGTCGACTGGCACGGCCAGGTCGTCACGATGCTCGACCGCAGCTATCTGGCCTCGGACGTCCCGATGCTGATGATCTGGGGCGACCGCGACGGTGTCATCCCCTACCGCCACGCCGCGCAGGCGCAGGCGGCACTTCCCCTGGCCGCGCTCGAGGTGTTCCACGGCGCGGGCCACTTCCCCTTCCGGTCCGACCCCGAACGGTTCACGAAGGTCGTCGAGCAGTTCATCCACGACACCGAGCCCGCGACCTGGGACCAGCAGGCATGGCAGAAGCGGCTGCGTACCGGTCCCGGACCGGAACCCGATGCCCCCGCCACCCAGGTCGTGAGCGAGTAGCAGGCCGGCCGACGCCATGCCCCTGCCGCATCGGTCGATGCCGTCCTGATGTTGGACGCGCATCACGGTCCCGACCTAGCCTCGGGATCCCGATGTCGTCGAAGCCTCGAGGAGAAATCCGTGAACCGCCGCATCCTCCAGGTGGGACCGCTCAAGCCGTCGCTGGCCGCGACCCTCACCGAGACGTACGACGCCCTGGCTCTCCCCGACGACGACACCCGGGCCGCGTTCCTCGCCGAGCACGGCGCCTCGATCGGTGCCGTGGTGACGACGGGACGCACCGGCGTACCGGCCGACCTGATGGCGCAGCTGCCCGCGCTCGGTGCCGTCATCAACTTCGGGGTCGGCTACGACACCACCGACGTCGGGGCCGCGGCCGCGCGCGGGGTGCTGGTCGCCAACACCCCCGACGTGCTGACCGACTGCGTGGCCGACACCGCGATCGGCCTCGCCATCGACACCCTGCGCGGGCTCAGCGCCGCCGACCGGTTCGTACGCCGCGGCGACTGGCCGCGGGTCGGCGCCTATCCGCTGACCCGCAGGGTCTCGGGCAAGCGGGTCGGCATCCTCGGCCTGGGCCGGATCGGCCGGGCGATCGCGACCCGCTTCGAGGCGTTCGGCTGCCCGGTCTCCTACCACTCCCGTCGCGAGGTGCCCGGCTCCCGCTACGCCTACGCCGCCTCCCCCGCCGAGCTCGCCGCCGACGTCGACATCCTGGTGCTCGCCACCTCCGGCGGCAGCGGTACGCAGCACCTCGTCGACCGCACGGTCCTCGAGGCCCTCGGGCCCGAGGGCTACCTCGTCAACATCGCGCGCGGCTCCGTGGTGGACCAGGACGCGCTGGTCGAGCTGCTGCTCGAGCGCCGACTCGCCGGCGCCGGCCTCGACGTCTACACCGATGAGCCCGAGGTCCCCGAAGAGCTGATGCACCTCGACAACGTGGTGCTCCTCCCCCACCTGGCCAGCGGGACCGTCGAGACCCGCGCGGCCATGGAGCAGCTGACCCTGGACAACCTCGACCGGTGGCTCGCCGACGGGACCGTCCTCACTCCGGTGCCGGAGGTGTCGCCTCGGGGTGCAGCGCGATCTCGGTGACCCGGTTGCCGTTCCGGGCGGCCACCTCCAAGGTGACGCCCGGAAGAGCCAGCACCTCACCGACCTGCGGGATGTGGCCCAGCCGCGAGATGAGGTAGCCCGCGACGGTCTCGTAGCCACCGTCCTCGAGCTCGATACCGGTGGTGTCCGCGAAGTCCTCGATGGTCATCGCTCCGTCGACCCGGGACAGGTCGCCGTAGTCACGGATGCGCGCCTCGCCGTGGTCGTACTCGTCCTGGATGTCGCCGATCATCTCTTCGACGAGGTCCTCCAGGGTCACGATGCCGTCGGTGCCGCCGTACTCGTCCACGACCATCGCCAGGTGGGTGCCGCCCTCGCGCATCGTGGCGACCGACGGGATCACCCGCTTGCTCCCGGGCAGCGCCAGCACCGGACGGCAGATGTCGCGGATCGTGCGCTGGTCGGTCGCGGCGACACCGAGCAGGTCGCGTACGTGCAGGAACCCGAGGATGTCGTCGAAGCCCTCACCGGTGACCGGGTAGCGGGAGTAGGGCAGGTCGCGGACCGTCTCGGCCGCCTCGGGAAGCGGCATCGAGGCCGGCATGAAGGTGACGTCGCCGCGCGGGCGCATCACCTCCTTCAGCGTCGTCTCGGTGGTGGCGAAGACGTCGCGGAGGATCCGGCGCTCGTCCTCCTCGAGGTCCCGGTTGGTCGAGACCATCTCGCGCAGCTCCTCCTCCGAGACCTCCTCGGCCGAGGCCTTGGGGTCACCCCCGAGCAGGCGTACGACGGCGTCGGTGGAGACCGACAGCAGCCAGATCACCGGCCGCATCACGCTGGCGAACCGGTCCAGCACGGGCGCCACGGCCAGCGAGATGCCGGCGGCCTTCTGCAGCGCCAGCCGCTTGGGCACCAGCTCGCCCAGCACCAGGGAGAGGTAGGCGATGAACAGGGTCAGCACGATCAGCGCCGTGGTCTCGGCGAGCGCCTCCCCCATGCCGAGGCGCTCGAGGTAGGGCGCGACGTCCGGAGCGATCGTCGAGCCGCCGTAGGCAGCGGAGAGGAAACCCGCGACGGTGACCCCGATCTGCACCGCGGCCAGGAAGCGGTTGGGGTTGCGCGCCACCTCGGCCACCCGCGCTCCACGAGACCCCTGCCTCTCCATGGCCGCCAGCTGGCTCTCCCGCAGAGACACGAGCGCCAGCTCGGTCGCGGCGAAGACGCCGCCGACCAGCACGAAGACCAGCACCAGCCCGAGCGCGAGGAATGTCTGGCTGTCCATCAGGCCCGCTCACCCCTCGTGTCGAACGCAGGTGAGCGGTAGGAACTTCGAGGCCTCTTCACGAGTACGAATCTACAGCCATGCTGCGCGTCAGCCGGACTCCGCTCCGGCGCGCTCGAGCCGAACCACGACCCCCTTCGACGTCGGGGTGTTGCTCCCCTCGGCGACGCTGTCGAGCGGCACCAGGACGTTCGTCTCCGGATAGTACGCAGCCGCCGACCCACGGCTCGCCGGATAGGCGACCAGGGTGAACCCGGGCGCCCGCCGCTCCACGCCGTCCTCCCAGACCCCGACGATGTCGACGCGGTCACCGTCGGCCAGCCCGAGCTCGGCGATGTCGGCCGGGTTGACCATGACGATGCGACGCGCGTGGTGGATGCCGCGGTAGCGGTCGTCCATGGCGTACGGGATGGTGTTCCACTGGTCGTGGGAGCGCAGCGTCTGCAGGATCAGATGGCCCGGCGGGGCCTCCAGCCAGGTCAGGTCGTTGCGGGTGAAGACCGCCTTGCCGCTCGGGGTGCGGTAGACACCGGAGTTGACCGGGTTCGGGAGCACGAAGCCCTTCGGGTCCTTGATCCGCTCGTTGAAGTCCTCGAACCCCGGCACGACCCGGGCGATCCGGTCCCGGACCCGGGCGTAGTCGGCCTCGAAGTCCGCCCAGCGGATGCCGTGGCGGTCACCGATCGTGGCCTTCGCCAGACGCGAGACGATCGCGACCTCGCTCAGCAGGCTCTCCGAGGCCGGCGGGAGCTTGCCGCGGGTGGCGTGCACGGCGCTCATCGAGTCCTCGACGGTGACGAACTGCTCGCCGCTCGCCTGGACGTCGATGTCGCTGCGGCCCAGCGTGGGCAGGATCAGAGCCGTCTCGCCGACCACCGTGTGGGAGCGGTTGAGCTTGGTGGAGACCTGGACCGTCAGCCGGCACTTCCTGAGTGCGGCCTCGGCGACGTCGCTGTCCGAGATCGCCCGGACGAAGTTGCCGGCGACGCCCATGAAGACCTTCGCCCGCCCGTCCCGCATCGCGCGCACACCGTCGACCGAGTCGTACCCGCGCCTGCGCGGCGGGTCGAACCCGAACTCGGCGCCGAGCGCGTCGAGGAAGGAGTCGGGCATCTTCTCCCAGATGCCCATCGTCCGGTCGCCCTGCACGTTGGAGTGGCCGCGGACCGGGCAGACGCCCGCGCCGGGCTTGCCGATGTTGCCGCGCAGCATCAGGAAGTTGACCACCTCGCGGATCGTCGGCACCCCGTGCTTGTGCTGGGTCAGCCCCATCGCCCAGCAGACGATGACCGAGCGGCTGGCCAGCACCTGCTCGTGGACCGCCTCGATCTCCTCCCGGGTCAACCCGGTGGCCTCGAGCGCTTCCTTCCAGGTGATGGTGCGGGCGTGCTCCGCGAAGGCGTAGAACCCGGTCGTGTACTCGGCGATGTACTCCCAGTCGAGCACGCCGCCGCCGGCCTCCTGGTCGGCCTCGAGCAGACGGCGGTTGAGCATCTGGAACAGCGCGAGATCACCGCCGGGGCGGATCTGCAGGAACTGGTCGGCGATCTCGGTGCCACGGCCCACCACGCCGCGGACCTTCTGCGGGTTCTTGAACCGCATCAGGCCCGCCTCGGGCAGCGTGTTCACCGCGATCACCCTGCCACCGCGCTGCTTGGTCTCCTCCAGCGCCGAGAGCATCCGCGGGTGGTTCGTGCCCGGGTTCTGCCCGACGACGAACACCAGGTCCGCGCTGTAGATGTCCTCGAGCTGCACGCTGCCCTTGCCGATCCCGAGCGTCTCGTTCAGCGCCGAGCCGCTCGACTCGTGGCACATGTTCGAGCAGTCCGGCAGGTTGTTGGTGCCGTACGCCCGGGCGAAGAGCTGGAGCAGGAAGGCGGCCTCGTTGTTGAGCCTGCCCGAGACGTAGAACATCGCCTCGTCGGGAGAGTCCAGGCCGTTGAGCTCCTCGCCGATGGTCCGGAACGCGTCGTCCCAGGTGATCGGCTCGTAGTGGGTCGCCCCGGGCCGCTTGACCATCGGCTCGGTCAGCCGGCCCTGTTGGTTGAGCCAGTAGTCCGACCTCCCATCGAGCTCCGCGATCGAGTGCTGCGCGAAGAACTCCCGCGTCACCCGGCGCGAGGTCGCCTCGTCGGCGATGTGCTTGGCACCGTTCTCGCAGTACTCGTTCCGGTGCCGGTGCCCGGGCTCCGGCCATGCGCAGCCCGGGCAGTCCATCCCGCCGGTCTGGTTGAGGTTCAGCAACGTCAACGCCGTACGCCGCACCGAGGTCTGCGTCAGCGAGTACTCGATCGCCTTCCGCACCGCCGGCACACCGGCGGCCCAGGTCTTCGGCTCGGTGACGCTGAGCGCGTCCACCGGATCCTCCACGGAGTACGCGCCGTCCGCGTCTCGCTTCACCACAACCGCTCCTTCAGAACTCGTGCTAGCCGGCCGACCTGGGCAGCTCGGCCTCCTCGACCAGCTCGTCGAGCTCGTCGTCGAGCTCGTCGGCCGGCTCGCCGGCCGATTCGCCGGCCGATTCGTCGGCGGGCGCGTCGGGATCGCGGGAGACCCTGATGACGAAGTCGTCACCGTGCTCCGAGACGCCGTAGACGACGGCCTGCTCGACGGCTCTGGAGGCGTACTCGGCACGCACGACCAGCGGGTCCTCCCGCAGGTCCTTCACCAGGGACACGCACAGCGCGATCATGACCAGCACGAACGGCACGGCGGCGACGATCGTGATGGTCTGCAGCCCGCTCAGCGCGTCGGAGCCACCGACCAGGAGCATCACCGCGGCGACCGCACCGGTGGCGACGCCCCAGAAGATGACGGTCGGCTTCCCCGGCTCGATGGAACCGCGCTCGGAGAGCGTCGCCATGACGATCGAGGCCGCGTCGGCGCCCGAGACGAAGAAGAGAGCGACCAGGATCATGACCACCACGCTGGCCACCGTGGCGAGGGGGAAGGACTCGAGGGTGGTGAACAGCTGGGTCTCGACGCCGCCGGCGCCGGCGATGTCCACGCCGCCCTGCTGGAGGTCGATGGCCGCACCGCCGAAGATCGCGAACCAGGCCAGGCTGACCAGCGACGGCACCAGCAGCACGCCGGTCACGAACTGACGGATGGTCCGGCCCCGCGAGATCCGCGCGATGAACATGCCGACGAACGGCGTCCAGGAGAGCCACCAGGCCCAGTAGAAGACCGTCCAGCTCGACAGCCAGGAGGCGGTCTCGGAACCTTCGGCCGACGTACGCGCCGACATCATCGCCACCTCCTGGAAGTAGCTGCCGACCGTGGTCGGCACCAGGCTGAGGATGAACACGGTCGGACCGGCCACGAAGACGAACAGGGCGAGGCCGACGGCGAGCACCATGTTGATGTTGGAGAGCCACTGGATCCCCTTGGCCACACCCGAGACCGCCGAGAAGACGAACCCGACCGTGAGCACGGCGATGATCGCGACCAGGATGCCGTTGCCGGTCCTGCCGAGACCGCCGACGATCTCGAGCCCGCTGCGGATCTGGAGCGCGCCCAGGCCCAGCGACGCGGCCGACCCGAAGAGGGTCGCGAAGATCGCGAGCATGTCGATGACCTTCCCGCCGGCGCCGTGCGCGTGACGCCCGAGGATCGGCTCGAACACCGAGCTGATGAGCAGACCGCGGCCCTTGCGGAAGACGCTGTAGGCGATCGCGAGCCCGACCAGGGCGTAGATCGCCCAGGGGTGGATGCCCCAGTGGAAGAGGGTCGTGGCCATGGCCGTCTGGATCTTCTCGGACTGACCGTCGCCGACGGCGCCCGGCGGAGGCGAGACGTAGTGGCTGATCGGCTCGCTGACGCCGTAGAAGATCAGGCCGATCCCCATGCCGGCGCTGAACATCATCGTGACCCACGAGACCGTGCGGAACTCGGGCTCCTCGCCGTCACGGCCGAGCGGGATGTTGCCGAACTTGCCGAACGCCAGCCACAGCACGAACCCGACGAAGGTCGAGGCCGCGGTGACGAAGAGCCACCCGAGGTTGGCCATCACCCAGGACAGCGACTTCCCCGACACCGCGGCCAGCGAATCGGTGCTGACGAAGCCCCAGGCCAGGAAGCCGACCGCGATGACGGCGGTCACGCCGAAGACGACGCGGTCGAGCCCCCCGGCGTTCTTGGCCGCCTCCTCGGGAGGACAGTCGAGGGCCGGATGGGTCGCCCCGTTCTGGCCGAGGGCCTTGTGGCGCGAGGATGCCACCGCGGAAAGGTCTCCGCTACCTGCAGATGATCTCATGACGCACTCCGATCGAGAGCTCTTGGGATGAGCAGCATCTGTCGGTGCCATCGAGGCTCCGGGTGGCGGCACTTCAGTGGGGCGCTACGCGGTCAGACGCTGATATACTAGTCACCTTATATGTGATGCATCACACCGGGCAAGGGTCAGATCTCGACGACGAGCTCGAGCTCGACCGGCGCATCCAGGGGCAGCACCGAGACCCCGACCGCGGAGCGCGCATGTCGCCCGGCGTCGCCGAACACCTTGCCGAGAAGCTCCGAGGCGCCGTTGGCCACCAGAGCCTGGTCGGTGAAGAGCGGGCCGGAGGCGACGTACGCCACGACCTTGACGATGCGCTTCACCTGCCCGAGATCGCCGATCTCGGACTTGATCGCGGCCAGCGCGTTGAGCGCGCACCATTGCGCACACGCCTGGCCGTCGGCGAGACCGAGGGTGTCGCCCACCCGGCCGCGGGCGATGAGCTCGCCGTCGCGGATCGGCAGCTGCCCCGAGGTGAAGACGAGCGCCCCGGCGCGGACCGCCGGGACATGGGTCACGACGGGCGGCGCGTTCTCGGCGACAGTCAGACCGAGGTCGAGCAGCGCGGCGCCCGGGCCGAGCACCGCAGCACTCGACCTCCGGGGGCTGAACAGCCGCAGAACCCTGCTCCCGCGATCCGACATGGCCGGAACCCTAACACTGATATACTAGTTGTCGATACGTTGACTTTCAGGAAGTGGACGCATGACCCAGGCGATGGCAGCGACCACCGCGGACCTGTTCGCCGAGATGGCGAGTACCCGTCCGCGCTGCTTCTGGCTGGACGCCGGCCCCGGGGACGGGGCCGCCCACCGGCCGATCATGGGCGCTCTGCGCGACGACGACGTCTCGCTCACCTACGACGCCGCTCGGCGCGAGGTGCGCCGACATGCCGGCGGAGAGGCCGGGCTGGTTGGCACGGACATCTTCACGGTCCTCGAGGACGAGCTCGCTCGCACGCCACCGGACGAGATCTGGGTGGGCTACCTCGGCTACGCCTGTCGCCCGGACCTCCCGGCCAGGGCACACCGGTCCGGACAGCCCGCGATGCCCGACGCGATCTGGATGCGTACGCGGCACGCGACCCCGGTCGACCCGCCGGCGTCGCCCGCCGCCGGTCCGGCGCGACACCGGCCGGCGCGGCCCGCCGGCCAGACCCCGGACGCCTACGCACGAGCCTTCGACGAGGTGCAGCGGGAGCTGCGGGCCGGCAACACGTACGAGGTGAACCTGACCCACCGGATCGAGGTGCAGGACGATGTCGACCCGGCCGTCGCGTACCTGCGGCTCCGCGACCTCAACCCCGCCCCGTACGCGGGCTTCATCCAGCACCACGGCTTCCGGCTGCTCAGCTCCTCGCCCGAGCGCTACGCCACGATCGACCGCGACCGGATGATCGAGACCCGGCCGATCAAGGGCACCACGCCGCGCGGGAGGAGCGCCGCCGAGGACGACGAGCTGCGCCGCGACCTGGCCTCGAACCCGCGGTTCCGCGCCGAGAACCTGATGATCGTCGACCTCCTGCGCAACGACCTGGCGATGGTATGCGAACCCGGCTCGGTGACGGTCCCCTCGCTGATGGCGGTCGAGTCGTACGCGTCGGTCCACCAGCTCGTGACGACCGTGCGCGGCCGGCTGCGCGACGACGTCACCGGCGTCGGAGCGCTGCGCGCCCTCTTCCCGGCCGGCTCGATGACGGGTGCGCCGAAGCTGCGCACCATGGAGATCATCGGGCGCGTCGAGACCACCGCCCGCGGCGTGTACTCCGGCGCCTTCGGCTGGATCGCGCCCGACGGCCGGGCCGATCTCGGCGTCGTGATCCGGAGTCTCACCACCACCGGCGACGGCTCCTGGGAGCTCGGTACCGGAGGCGGGATCACCATCCACTCGACCGCCGAGGACGAGTACGCCGAGACCGGCTGGAAGGCCGAGCGGCTGCTCCGGGTGTTCGGCACGCCGCTACCCGGTGACTGATGTATCAGACTAGGATGGTTAAGACGCAGGCCGGAACGGACAAGTGGGGCACGACTCAATGACGGTTGACGAGATCCTGGCAACGACGGCGAACCCGCCCGCCACCTCACTCGCCGAGCAGGCCTATCTCTACATCCGTGATCGCCTGGTGATGCTCGACATCCGTCCGGGGGCGCCGATCAACGACGGCCAGATCGCGGCGGCCATCGGCATGGGCCGCACGCCTGTCCGCGAGGCGATCAAGCGCCTCGAGGCCGACCACCTGGTCCACTCCTTCCCCCGCCGCGGCACCTTCGCGACGACCATCGACGCGACCGAGCTCACCGCCATCGCCGAGATCCGGCGTCAGCTCGCGCCCTACGCGTCCCGTGCCGCCGCAGAGCGCGCCACGCCGCAGCAGCGGGAGCAGATGCGCGACCTCGCGGCCCAGATCGGCAAGGGCAAGCTGGGCGACGGCGACCGCACCGCGCTGATGCAGGTCGACAAGGCGGCCCACAGCCTGATCTACCGGTCCAGCGGCAACCCCCACCTCGAGGACATCCTGATCAGGTACGACAACCTCGCCATCAGGATCTGGTGGATGGTAATCGACCGACTCCCCGATCTGGCCCACCACGTCATCGAGCAGGCTCAGCTCCTCAACGTCGTGGCCGACGGCGACGCCGACCGGGCCGAGAAGCTCACCCTCGAGCACATCGGTGACTTCGAGCGCGAGATCCGCCAGGTCCTCTGACCACGCGGTGGCTGCCAGGCCGGGTCACCGACCCGACAGCCACCGTCGCTGCGTACGTCTGCCGCAGCAGGCCGGTCTCAGCAGTCCAGCTGGATGTCGCCCAGCGGCTTGGAGCAGCAGATCAGCACCTTCTGGTTGGCGACCTCCTTCGGCCGGATGCCGCCGTTGTGCTTCATGTCGACCTCGCCGGAGAGCATCGACACCTTGCAGGTGCCACACATGCCCTGGCCGCAGGCGGACATCGGACGCATACCGGCGGCGATCGCAGCCTCCAGGATGGTCTCGTCCGGACCACAGGTGATCATCTTCCCGCTGCGCGCGAACTCGATCGAGAAGCCGGCAGCGGCCTCCTCCTCGGCGTCCTGCTCCATCGGCGGCGCGGCCGTCGGGGCAGGCACCTCGGGAGCGCCGAAGTCGAAGCTCTCCTCGTGGTACTTGTCCATGTCGTAGCCGAGCTCTTCGAGCAGCGACTTCGCGGCAGCCATGTAGCCCGCGGGACCGCAGATGTAGGTCTCGCGCTCCTCGAGGTCGGGTGCCAGGATCTCGAGCACCGGCTTGGAGATGCGTCCCTGCAGCCCCATCCACCGCTCCGTGGGGGCGTCGCCCTCACAGATCTCGGCCACTCGCAGGTTGGGCATCAGACGAGCCATCGCCTCGAGCTCACCGCGGTAGATGATGTCCGCCGGCGTACGCGCGCTGTGGACGAAGAGGATGTCCGCCTCGGAGCCGAGGTCGTAGAGCGTCCTCGTCATCGACAGCACCGGGGTGATGCCGCTGCCGGCCGAGAGGAAGAGGTACTTCGGGGCGTCCTCCTCCGGCAGGACGAACGCACCCGCCGGAGCGTGCATCGAGATCCAGTTGCCGGGCTCGAGGTTGTCGTGGAGCCAGTTCGACACCACACCGTCGGGGACCCGCTTGACCGTGATGGCCAACCGGTCGGGCCGGGTCGGCGGCGAGGCGATCGTGTAGCAGCGGGTCATCAGCTCGCCGTCGATCTCGACGCGGATGGTGATGAACTGGCCCGCCTCGAAGTCGAAGGGACGCCGGTCGGGGGTCGTGAAGACGAAGGTCTTCACATCATGGGTGACCGCGAGCACCTGGCTGCACACCAGGTCCATCACGTCGCTCTCGGCCCAGCAGGGCTCCAGGTTCCGCCGGCTGCGGACGGCCGCCGGGCGGCCGTTCTGCAGACCGAACGAGTTGGGCTCCGACACCTCGGGGATGTCGGTCTCCATGATGGTCATGTCTCCTCCCGGTCTCCGGCTAGGCGTTGGCTTGGATGCGCTGGACGTACCAGGTGACGAATGCATCGACCTCACCCTCGACCTCTGAGTACGGACCAGGTACGTAGCCCGGGTCCGTCACGCCTCGCTGGGTGCCCTCGACCAGGACCCGGTCCTGGTCGTTGGTGGCACGCCAGACGGAGGTGAGCGACTCGACCGAGTAGTCGACGCCCTCGACGGCCTCCGGGTTGACCAGCCAGGTCGTGCGGACCAGCGTCCGGTCGACCGCGAGCGGGATCACCGAGAAGACGACGGCGTGGTCGGCGAGGAAGTGGAACCACGAGTTGGGCTGCATGTGCAGCGACAGGTCGCCGAACCTCGGGTCCTCGATGGACCCCATCAGCTTCGCGCAGAGCTGCTGACCGTCGGGGCCGAAGGAGGCACCGGCGCCGTCCAGCGGAAGGTGGGAGATCTGGAACCCCGTCGGTTTGCCTTCCAGCTGGCACAGATCCCCGTTCGGGAAGCCGATTACCTCGCGGGCCTTCTCCAGCTCGGCCTGCGCCTCCTGGTAGCGCTCGAAGACCTGCTGCAGACGCGGCGGCACGTCCTCGGCCTCGTAGCGGCTGATCGGAAAGTACGCCGTGAGCAGCTCGGGGTGGGAGGCGTCGCAGTGGTGGCACTCGCGGTTGTTCTCCATCACCAGCTTCCAGTTGCCCTCCTCCACGATGTCGGTCTGGTGGGCGATCTTCGCCGAGGCCAGGTCGTAGGGCTTCAGGTAGGGCTCGATGACCTTGCTGACGTCGTCGAAGTCGGCCGGCGGCTCGTCGGCCAGGCAGAGGAAGACCAGCCCGCCGACCGCACGCACGTTCACCGGCTTGAGCCCGAACTTGTCGTACTCGAAGGTGCCGGCCTGCGACTCGGCGAAGATCAGGCTGCCGTCGACGCGGTAGGTCCACTGGTGATAGGGGCACACGATGTTGCCGATCGAGCCGCAGCCCGACTGGAGCAGTCGAGACCCGCGGTGACGGCAGACGTTGCGGAAGGCGCGGACGTTCTCGTCGTCGTCGCGGACGACGATCACGGAGTGGGGTCCCAGGTCGACGGTCACGTAGTCACCCGGGTCCGGGATCTCCGCCTCGGCGACAGCGAAGATCCAGTGCTGACCGAAGATGAGATCGAGATCCTGCTCGTAGACCTCCGGGCTCGTGTAGAAAGGCGCCTCCAGCCCGAAACCGGCTGCACGCTCGTCCGCCAAGGACGCCAGATCCACAGGCGTCGATTCGATGCTCATTCGCGTCACGTTGATGTCTCCCACGCTCAAACCGGGCAGGTTTCCGGGTTCAGATACGGCGGTCCGCCAGACGGCGGGTGTTTCACTCTGCACAACTACTGCGTAGCGCGAAACGATTCTGCCGCGCGTGAGAAGACGCTGTCAACGGGTCGATCTGGATTCGCCAGCAGGATTTACACGGGCTTTACTGCCGACGCGAAGTGGCCCGCATGCAGCAGGCATGCGGGCCACTTCGGGGGCCGATCCTCGCCTCGGCCTGGGCAGGTCACTCGGCCTTGGGGAAGCCGTTCCGCTCGGAGATCGCGGCCGCCGCGGCGAGCACGTGCTCGGCCAGCTCGGGCACCTTCTCGGACGTGATCCGGAACGACGGACCCGAGGCCACCACGGCGGCGATCACGCCGCCCCCCAGGGAACGGATCGGCGCAGCCACCCCGGTGAGACCGATCTCGTGCTCGTCGGCCGAGTAGGCATAGCCGAGCTTCCTGAACTCGGTGAGCTGCTCCTCCAGGAGCACCGGGTCGACCACCGTCTGCTCCGTGTAGCGCTCGAGCCCACCCTCGATGATCCGCCGGCGGTCCTCCGGCGACATCGCGGCGAGGAAGACCTTGCCGGACGCGGTCGTGTGCAGGGGGCTCCGCTGCCCGACCCAGTTGACCGAGGTGATCTCCGCACTCCCGATCACCTGGTCGATCGTGATGGCCTCCTCACCGTCGTTGATGACGATGTTGACGGTCTCGCCGACCGCGTCGGCCAGGGCCATGCAGATCGGTCGACTGGTGACCGAGATGTCGTGCTTGCGGGTGGCGCCGGCGGCCAGCTGGATGACGCCGTAGCCGAGCTGATAGTCGCCTCGACTCGCGCTCTGCTCCACCAGCCCGCGGGCCTCGAGAGTGGCCAGCAACCGGAAGACGGTGGACTTGTGCACCCCCAGCTCCTCGGAGATCGGCGTGACTCCGACAGCCCCCCGACGGGCGAGCACCTGGAGGATGGAGATGGCTCGGTCCACTGAGTGAACGGTCGTGCTCCGTGTTTCGCTCGTGTTGCTCATGCTGAAACAGTATGCCTCCTTGCCAGATCGCCCTGGTCACCCCCTACTGCCGGGTAGGCGCGGCGCGAGCGATCAGACGCCGCCGCGCGAGCCGCGAAATCGGTCGAACGAGGGTCTTGATGCCGACGCGTTCGACGGTCTAGTTTGTTTCATATAGCGCTGCTGTTTCGCTATAAGAAACATCTTCTGCAACCTGAGAACGCCGGACGCCCCCATCCGGGGGCAGGAAGAAGAGACGCCATGGCAGACAACAGAGTCGTCGTCTACAAGGGGCCGGGCGAGGTGGCCGTCGAGACCATCGACTACCCGAAGCTGGAGCTCCCCCAGGATGTCGTCAGCGGCCTCGGCATCAAGCGTGCGGCACCGCATGCAGTGATCCTCAAGCTCGTGACCAGCAACATCTGCGGCAGCGACCAGCACATGGTCCGCGGCCGGACGACCGCCCCGGTCGGTCAGACCCTCGGCCACGAGATCACCGGCGAGATCGTCGAGATCGGCGACGACGTCCTCTTCCACGAGGTGGGTGACATCTGCTCGGTCCCGTTCAACATCGCGTGCGGTCGTTGTCGCATGTGCAACGAGGGCAAGACCGGCATCTGCCTCAACGTGAACCCGGCACGGGCCGGTGCGGCGTACGGCTATGTGGACATGGGCGGCTGGCTCGGTGGCCAGGCGGAGTACGTGATGGTCCCGTTCGCCGACTTCAACCTGCTCAAGTTCCCCGACCGCGACCAGGCCCTGGAGAAGATCCTCGACCTGACGATGCTCTCCGACATCTTCCCGACCGGCTACCACGGCGCCTACACCGCCGGTGTCACGACCGGGTCGACGGTCTATGTGGCGGGCGCGGGCCCGGTCGGGCTCGCCGCGGCGTACTCGGCGCAGCTGCTCGGTGCCGCCACCGTCATCGTCGGCGACATGAACGCCGACCGGCTCAAGCAGGCGGCCAGCTTCGGCTGCGAGACCGCGGACCTCTCCTCCGGTGACGCCCTGGCCGACATCATCGCGGACATCGTCGGCGAGCCGGTCGTGGACGCCGCCGTCGACGCGGTCGGCTTCGAGGCGCGCGGCCACGGCCGCGATGCCGCCGAGCAGCCGGCCACCGTCCTCAACGACATCATGGACGTCGCGCGTGCCGGCGCCTCGCTCGGCATCCCCGGCCTGTACGTCACGGGCGACCCGGGCGCCGTCGACGACGCGGCCAAGCAGGGCCAGATCGGCGTCCGGCTCGGTCTCGGCTGGGCGAAGTCGCACACGTTCGTGACCGGCCAGTGCCCGGTGAAGCAGTACAACCGCCAGCTGATGAACCTGATCCTCGCGGACAAGGCCCACATCGCCGACGCCGTCAACGCGAAGACGATCAGCCTCGACGAGGCCCCGGCGGGCTACGCCGCGTTCGACCAGGGCGCCGCGACCAAGTACGTCATCGACCCGCACGGCATGGTGAGCTGACCCCGACCGGACTGCACGACGGTCCTGCCCCCGGCCAGATCGGCCGGGGGCAGGACCGTTTCACATGTCCGCCAGGGTCACAGTCCCAGCAAGCGGCGTGCTTCCCCGACGGTGACGACGGAGCCGGTGACCAGCACCTGAGCCCCACCCTCCCCGGACAGCGCCGAGGCTGTCCGGACCGCCTCGAGGAGGGCATGGCCGAGATGCCCGATCTCCACGACCCGGTCCGGGCCCAGGACGCCTCGAGCCTCGGCCGCGGTGTCTCCGGCCGACAGCGACCGCGGGCTGCTGTTCCGGGTGCAGATCATCGTGGTCACGACGGGCTCGAGCTCGGCGAGCATGCCGGCCAGGTCCTTGTCGCCCATCGCGGCGACGACCGCGACGGTCGGGCGCCGACCCAGGTCGGAGAGGCCGGCCGCGAGGGCGCGGGCGCCGTCGGGATTGTGGGCGGCGTCGAGGATCACGGCCGGGTTCCCGGGCAGCACCTCCAGCCGCCCGGGCGACCTGGTCAAACCCAGCGCTCGCCGCAGCGGGTCCAGCGGGATCGCGTCCCCCAGAAGGGCTTCGACGCTCGCGATCGCGAGCACGGCGTTGTGCGCCTGGTGGCGCCCGTGGAGGGAGAGCGGGAGCTCGGGATAGTCACCCGCGAGGCCGGCGACCGAGATGATCTGGCCCTCGTCGAGCACTCGTCGGCCGCGCAGGCGGAAGTCGCGCCCCTCGACCATGAGCCGCGCGAGATACGCGTCGGCGTGAGCGCGCAGGAGCTGCTCGACCTCGGGCGTCTGCCGGGCCGTCACGGCCAGGGCACCGGGTTTGATGATCCCGGCCTTCTCGGCCGCGATGTCGAGCCTGGTCGGCCCGAGGTGGTCGACGTGGTCGAGGCCGATCGGGAGGATCGCCGCGACCTCGGCGTCGATGACGTTGGTGGCATCCCACATGCCACCCATGCCGACCTCGACCGCGGCGACGTCGATGCCGGCGGTCGAGAACGCCTGGTAGGCCATGGCGACCGTCATCTCGAAGAACGACAGCGGCGTGGGGCTCTCGCGGTCCACGGCGTCGGCCGCGGGCAGGACGTCCTGATAGGCCCGGACGAAGCCCTCGCGGGAGATCGGCCGGCCGTCGATGCTGATCCGCTCCCGGATGTCGGCGAGATGAGGACTGGTGAACCTGCCGACCGTCGAGCCCAGCTCGAGCAGGATCGCCTCCACCATCCGCGCGGTGCTCGTCTTGCCGTTGGTGCCGGTGATGTGGATCGACCGGTAGCCGCGCTGCGGACGGCCGAGCCGGTCGGTCACCGCCCGGATGCGCTCCAGGGACGGGGCGATCCTGGTCTCCGGCCAGCGGGCGAGGAGCCGGCGCTCCACCTCGGCGAGGTGCTCGAGGGCGGTGTCGGTCATCGGTGGTCACCACCCAGGCGTGCCAGCAGGTCGCGGCGCCAGGCCTCGGTCTCGGCGACCTGGTTGAACGTGAACAGGTGCAGGCCCGAGACCGCGGCCTCAGGGCCGTCCAAGCCCGGAGCGGCGCGCCTGAGGAACCGCTCCGGCGAGTAGCCGCCGGGCGCGGCGATGCGCGCGAACATCCCCTTGTTCTTGGCGAGGAACCTCGTCGACTCCCCCACCCCGATCTTGGTGGCCATCGCGAGGAGCTTGGCACGCTCGACCGGGCCGGGCAGCCCCACGACGATCGGTGTCGTGACGCCTCGGGCGCGGACGCGGCGTACCCAGTCGGTGAGGGCATCGGGGTCGAAGGTGAGGTTGCTGACGATCTCGGTGGCGTGGTGGCGCTTGTCCCACATCGCCTGCACCAGGCGGTCGTGGATGATCGTCGGGTGATCCTCGGGGTAGCCGGCGACGCCGACATGGCGGAACGGGTCGCCCAGATCGACGAGGGCCTCGAGCAGCTCCAGCGCGCCGGGGAACGGCCCGGGCTGCTCCGCGTCACCGGCGGGCACGAAGACCTTCTCGATGCCGGCCGCCTTCAGGCGACCGGTGATGTCGGCGAGCTCGGCCCGGCTCGAGACCATGCGCGCGGCGAGGTGGGGCACGACGTCGTAGCCGTGTCCGGCGAGGCGGATCGAGAGGTCCACGGTCCGCTCCAGACCCTTGGCCGGGGAGGCGGTCACGGTGACCGTCCGGCCGACGGGGAGAGCGGTGGTGACGACCTCCTCGATCGCGGCGGTGGGCAGGACCTCGTAGCGCGCGTCGAGCAGGAGGCGACGTACGACGGCGGCGGCCGAGCGGCGACTCACCGCCGGCCCGCCCACGCCCCGGCCAGACCGGCGTCGACCGTGGCACCACGGAGGCGCGCGGCCACCCGGGAGGCGGCCGCCGCGCCGGAGACCGAGTGCACGCGTACGCCCCAGGCCCCTCCGGCGGCCGCGATCGTGGCGACGGCGTCCGACGCCTCGTCACGGTCGGCCGGGACGTCCGGCTCGCGACGTCCGTACGTCGTGACCTCGGCGAGGAACCGCTTGCGGGAGGCCCCGACGAGGACGGGGAAGCCGAGGTCTCGCAGTCTCCCGAGGGACGCGAGCAGCTCCCAGGACTGGGCGGCGTTCTTCGCGAACCCCAGACCCGGGTCGAGGACGATCCGCTCGGCGCGTACGCCGGCGGCGAGCGCCGACTCGACCCGGCCGCGGAGCTCGGAGCAGACATCGTCGACGACCGAGTCGTAGAAGCAGTAGTCGTCCATCCGGGTGGAGTGCGCCCGCCAGTGCATGAGTACGCAGGTGACGTCCGCCTCCGCGAGGAAGGGCAGCATCTCGGGGTCGGCGAGCCCGCCGGAGACGTCGTTGACGATGACCGCCCCGGCCGCGACCGCCTGCCGGGCGACCGAGGCGCGCATGGTGTCGACCGAGACCGGGAACCCGCTCCGGGCCAGGCCCTCGATCACCGGGATCACCCGGGCGAGCTCATCGGCCTCGCTGACCCGCTGGGCGCCCGGCCGGGTGGACTCACCACCGACGTCGAGGATGTCGGCGCCGTCACGGATGAGCTCGAGGCCCCGGCGTACGGCCGCGTCGACGTCGAGGAACCGGCCGCCGTCGGAGAAGGAGTCGGGGGTGACATTGATGATGCCCATCACCTGACAACGTCGAGCGGCGCCGGTGGGCAGCTGGGTGGCGATCATGTCAGCGCCCCGACGGTCGCCTCCCTGGCAGCCAGCTGCTGCTCGGCGATCTCGACGATGTTGGTCAACAGCATGGCGCGGGTCATGGGCCCGACTCCGCCGGTGGCGCCGGTCATCTTGCCGGCGACGACGTCGACGTTCGGGTCGACGTCGCCGAGGATGCCCTCGATGGTGCGGGTGATCCCGACGGACAGGACCGTGGCGCCGGGGCTGACCCAGTCGGGCTTGACCAGGTGAGCCACGCCCGCCGCCGCGACGATGACGTCCGAGGCGCGAGCATGGGCGGCGACGTCGCGGGTCTCGATGTTGCACAGGGTGACGGTGGCGTGCTCGGTGGGGCGGGTGAGCATGAGCCCGAGGGGCCTGCCGACGGTCAGACCGCAGCCGATGACGCAGAAGCGCTGGCCGGTGATCGGCACGTCGTGCTGCCGCAGCAGCTCGATGATCCCGCGCGGCGTGCACGGCAGCGGAGCAGGAGTGCCGAGCACCAGCTTGCCGAGGTTGGTGGGGTGGAGCCCGTCGGCGTCCTTGTCCGGGTCGATGAGCTCCAGGACCCGGTGGGTGTCGACGTGCGGAGGCAGCGGCAGCTGGACGATGAAGCCGGTGCAGCTCGGGTCGTCGTTGAGCTGCCGCACCGCGGCCTCGATCTCGGCCTGCGACGCGCTGGCGGGCAGCTCGATCCGGAGCGAGGCGATGCCCACCTCGGCGCAGTCGCGATGCTTGCCCGCGACGTAGGAGCGGGAGCCGGGGTCGTCCCCGACGAGGATGGTGCCGAGACCCGGCTCGATCCCGGCCTCGTGCAGGGCCTTCACCCGCTCGGCGAGCCCGGCCTTCAGCTCGGCAGCGACGCGCTTGCCGTCGATCTTTGCTGCGGTCGTCATGCGCTTCTCCTTCTCGCGAGGCCCGTCAGCACTCGATGACGTTGACGGCGAGGCCTCCGCGGGAGGTCTCCTTGTACTTGATCTTCATGTCGGCCCCGGTCTCGCGCATGGTCTTGATCGCGGCGTCGAGGGAGACCCGGTGGCTGCCGTCGCCCCGCGCGGCGATCCGGGCGGCGTTGATGGCCTTGTTGCTGGCGATGGCGTTGCGCTCGATGCAGGGGATCTGTACGAGCCCGCCGACCGGGTCGCAGGTGAGACCGAGGTTGTGCTCGATGCCGATCTCGGCGGCGTTCTCCACCTGCTCCGGGGTGCCGCCGAGCACCTCGCACAGGGCGCCGGCGGCCATCGCGCAGGCGGAGCCGACCTCGCCCTGGCAGCCGACCTCGGCGCCGGAGATCGACGCGTTGATCTTGAACAGGATCCCGATCGCCGCGGCGGCGAGCAGGAACCTCACGATCCCGTCCTCGTCGGCGGTGGGCACGAACTTCTCGTAGTAGTGCAGAACCGCCGGGACGATGCCCGCGGCGCCGTTGGTCGGGGCGGTCACGATCCGGCCGCCCGAGGCGTTCTCCTCGTTGACGGCCAGGGCGAAGAGGTTGACCCAGTCCATCGCCCGGAGCGGATCGGTCTCGTCGGTGGAGGCGTGCAGGTGGGCGTACAGGCCGGGGGCGCGCCGCGGGACCTTCAGCCCACCGGGCAGGGTGGGCTCGACCCGGGTGCAGCCGTTGTGCACGCACTCCTGCATGACCGACCAGATGTGCAGCAGCTCGCCGCGCACCTCCTCCTCCGTACGCCACGCCAGCTCGTTGGCCAGCATGACGTCGCTGATCCGCTTGCCCGACTCGGCGCAGACCGCGAGCAGCTCCGCCCCGGTGGTGAACGGGTACGGGATCGGGGTCGCGTCCTCGACGATCCGGTCGGCGCCGGCCGCGTCCTCGTCCACGACGAACCCGCCGCCGACCGAGTAGTAGGTGCTCTCCTGGAGCACCTCCCCGGCGTCACCGAACCCTCGGAAGGTCATCCCGTTGGGGTGTGCGGGCAAGGTGCGGGTGCGGTGCATCACGACGTCGTCGGCGTCGAACTCGATGTCCCGGGCACCGGCGAGCCTCAGCCGCCGGGTGGCGCGGACCTCGGCGACCCGGGCGTCGGCGTTGTCGGTGTCGACGGTCTCGGGACGGTTGCCCTCCAGACCGAGGACGACCGCCTTGTCGGAGCCGTGCCCGTGGCCGGTGGCGCCGAGGGAGCCGAACAGCTCCACCTGCACCCGGGTGACGGCGTCGAGCAGCGACCCCGCCTTCAGGGCGTCGGTGAACTGCACCGCCGCGCGCATCGGGCCGACCGTGTGGGACGACGACGGCCCGATGCCGACCGAGAACATGTCGAAGACGCTGAGTGCCATCAGCCGGATCCCAACACCTTGAACTCGGCCATGGCGTCGATCAGCCAGCGGCCCAGGAAGTCGGCGTACGAGGCCCGCGGCAGGATCCGGTACGAGTCGGCCTCGACCTTCCAGAGGATCACCGGGACCCGGCCGATGTTGGTGACGACCGCGGTGCCCTCCGCGAAGGACCGCGGGTGGAGGTCGAGCGGGCAGCCCTTCTCCAGGACGGCCCGCGCGGACGGGCCCTCGAGCCGGAGGGTGGTGCGGTTGGCCGACAGGTCGACGACCGCGGCACCACCTTCGGAGACGCCCGCGCGCAGGTAGGACACCAGGGTGGAGCCGGCCACGCTCTGCGAGATGACCAGGAACTCGTCGGGCGAGAGCCACAGGACGACCACGTCGTGGCCGGTGGCCACCTCGCCGCATCCGCCGGGGAGCTCGGCACCGAGGATCTTGGCCAGGCGCGCCCGGTCGGGCGAGCCGACCGGCACCCGGAGGCCGACCATGGTGAGGAACTGCTCCTCGCGCACCCGCACCCCGAAGGCTCCGGTGACGCCGGCGTCGACGAAGGCGCCGTGGAGGTGGTGGGCCGGGCTGACGCGCAG
This sequence comes from Nocardioides luteus, assembly GCF_015752315.1. Lineage (NCBI taxonomy): Bacteria > Bacillati > Actinomycetota > Actinomycetes > Propionibacteriales > Nocardioidaceae > Nocardioides > Nocardioides luteus. Next base: position 1,233,497 of record NZ_JADOVJ010000001.1, on the reverse strand, counting down.
ACCGGAGATCGTCTTGTCGAGCGGCTCGATCGTGGTCTCAACCATCGCGGCGGCTTCCTTCCGGGTCGTAGAGGACGGTTTCAGCGACGACGACGTCGACCAGTCGGCCCCCGACCGGCGCGACGAGGGTCTGGCCGATGCGGTTGCGGCCATCCTTGATGAGTGCCAGCGCGAACGAGCGTCCGAGCGCGGCACTGTGGTAGCTCGACGTCACGTGGCCGAGCATCGGCACCGGTCCGTCGGCAGGGGTGATCGGCGTACCGGCCTCGACGAGCTGGGTGCCCTCGGGCAGTCGGAAGGACGTGTCGACGGGCAGCACCGAGACGAGGTGCTTGCGGTCGGTACGGGAGGTGTCGGCCCGGCTGTAGGACCGCTTCCCGACGAAGTCCTTCGCCTTGGAGACGATCCACTCCATGCCGGCGTCCTGCGGCGTGACCGTGCCGTCGGTGTCCTGGCCGACGATCGGGTAGCCCTTCTCGGCCCGGAGCACGTGCATGGTCTCGGTGCCGTACGGGGTGATCGCCCATTCCTGACCGGCGGCGTGGATCTCCTTCCACACCTGCGGACCGAACCAGGTCTCGACGTTGACCTCGAAGGCGAGCTCGCCGGAGAAGGAGATCCGGCACACCCGCGCCGGGATGCCCGAGGCGAGCGTGGTCTCGCGGAACGTCATGAACGGGAACGCCTCGTTGCTGACATCCAGGTCCGGCGCGATCTTGGCGATCACCTCGCGCGACCTCGGGCCGACCACGGCGACGGTGGCCCACTGCTCGGTGACCGAGGTGAAGCTGACGTCCAGGGTCGGCCACTCGGTCTGGTGCCACTCCTCGAGCCAGTCGAGGACCTTGGCGGCGCCGCCGGTGGTGGTCGTCATGAAGTAGCGGCCCTCGTCGATACGGAGCGTGACGCCGTCGTCGAACATCATCCCGTCGGGCGTGCACATGACGCCGTAGCGGGCGGAGCCGGGGGCGAGCTTCTTGAAGGCGTTGGTGTAGATCCGGTTGAGGAACTCACCGGCGTCGCTCCCCCACACCTCGATCTTGCCCAGCGTGGTCGCGTCCATCATGCCCACGGACTCGCGGACCGCGGCACACTCACGGAGCACGGCCTCGTCCAGCGACTCGCCGTCCTGCGGGTAGTACCACGGCCGCAGCCACTGCCCCACGATCTCCATCTCGGCGCCGTGCGCGACGTGCCACGGGTGGATCGAGGTCAGCCGGGCGGGGTCGAACAGGTCGCCCCGCTCACGGCCGGCGAGCGCGACGAACGGGACCGGAGCGTACGGCGCGCGGTACGTCGTCGTGCCGATCTCGCCGGGGCTGCGACCGTCGTTGAGCGCGGCCGCGATGACCCCGATGGCGTTGACGCCGGAGGTCTTGCCCTGGTCGTTGGCGGTGCTGATCGAGGTGTAGCGCTTGACGTGCTCGACGCTGCGCATGCCGGCGCCGGTCGCACGCAGTACGTCGTGCACCGTCTGGTCGCGCTGGAGGTCGACGAAGTGGTCGACCAGGTCGTCGAGCGCGACGCCGTCCTCGGCGACGAGCCACAGGGCTCGGGTGGTGCCACTGCCGGCCGCCGTGGGAAGCGCGGCCGCCGGGGCCTCGGCCGCGCCGATGAAGCCCGTGGCGAGCAGCGCGGTGGCTGCCGCGTGGCGGCCCTCGGCGAGACAGGCGTCGAGCGTGTAGCTGCCCCGGGCCGATCCCACGATCTGCTGGTCGGCGACCTCGCCGTCGGGAACGAACCCGGCCAGGTCCTCGTCCCAGCGGACCTTGCCCTGCCGCTGGCTGTGCAGGTGGACGACGGGGCTCCAGCCGCCGGCGACGGCGACGGTGTCGCAGGCGATCTCCCGCTGCTCGCCGACCGCGATGCCGTCGGCGTCGATGGCCGAGACCGTCGCGGCGGTGACCCGCGGGTCGCCGGTGGTGTCGAGGACGGCGGAGCCGAGGACGACCTCGATGCCGGCCTCCTCGACCCGGCGCGCGGCCTCGGACCGCTCGGCGCGGGCGTCGACGACGGCCGCCACGGCGACTCCGGCACCAGCCAGGTCGGCAGCGACCTCGTAGGCGCTGTCGTTGGTCGTCGCGAGCAGGACGTTGGAGCCGGCCGCGACGCCGTAGCGGTTCAGGTAGGTGCGGACCGCAGAGGCGAGCATGACGCCGGGACGGTCGTTGTTGCCGAACACGAGCGGGCGCTCGTGAGCGCCGGTCGCGATGATGACCTGGTGGGCGCGGATGTGCCACAGGCGCTGCCGCGACAGTCCGGCGAGCGCCTCCTTGGCCGGGCCGTCGAGGTGGTCCAGCCGGCTCTCGAGGGCGATCACGTAGTTGGCGTCGTAGCTGCCGAAGGCGTTGGTCCGGGTGAGGACGGTAACCTCGGGGGCGGCGGCGAGCTCCTCGGCGACGTCGCGCAGCCAGGTGTCGCTGTCGACGTCGTCGATCTCGAGGTCGCGGGCCGAGAGGAGAGAGCCGCCGAGCTCGGGCTGGTCGTCGACGAGGATCACGCGAGCGCCGGAGGCCGCCGCGGTGCGCGCCGCGGCCAGCCCGGTCGGGCCGGCGCCGATGACGAGCACGTCGGTGTGGACGTACTTCTTGTCGTAGATCGCGGTGTCGTCGGCGGGGTCGAGCTCGCCGAGACCGCTGAGGTAGTCGGCCTGGAGCCCGTTGACGAGCTCGACGGCCGTGGCCGGCAGCATCGACTCGGCGACCGCGTCACCCGGGCGACGCAGCCTGACCAGGGCGTTGGCCTCCTCGACCCCGGCGGCGAGGACGCCGCGGGGGCGCTGCCGGTAGAGCGAGGGCCCGCACTCGAGCACTCCGTTGGCGATCAGTGCCGAGGCGAGGGTGTCACCGGCGTGGCCGGCGTACTCCTGGCCGTCGACGCTGAAGGTGAGACGGGTCGACCGGTCGATGCGGCCGCCGTCTGCGAGGCGGTGCGACGTCGTGCTCACTGCTGTCCTCCATCCAGGGTGGGGCGTGGTTCGCCGGTGCGGTAGACGGCGGCGATGCGGTAGGTGACGGTGTCGCGGAGGACGTTGAACCACTTGCGGCACCCGGCGCTGTGGACCCAGCGCTCGGCGAAGATGCCCTTGGTGTTCTCGCGGTAGAAGAGGTAGCGACCCCACTCCTCGTCGCTGAGGGCGTTCGGGTCCTCCGGGTACGGGACGTGCGCCTGACCGCCGTAGTGGAACTCGGTCTCGTCGCGGGACCCGCAGTTGGGGCAGCTGATGAGGATCATCGTCGGCTCCTTTCAGTGGGCCACGGCGGCGGCGCCGTGCTCGTCGATGAGGGCACCGGTGCTGAAGCGCTCCAGTGCGAACGGGGCGTTGTACTCGTGGGGCTCGTCGTGGGCGATCGTGTGCGCCATCGTCCAGCCCGCACCGGGGGTGCCCTTGAAGCCACCGGTCCCCCAGCCGCAGTTCACGTAGAGCTGGTCGATCGGTGTCTTGCCCACCACCGGGGAGGCGTCCGGCGTGACGTCGACGATGCCGCCCCAGGTCCGTAGCAGGTGCGCGCGGGCGAAGATCGGGAACAGCTCGACGGCGGCCGCCATCTGCTCCTCGATCACGTGGAACCCGCCGCGCTGCCCGTAGCCGTTGTACGCATCGACACCCGCGCCCATGACGAGCTCGCCCTTGTGGGCCTGGGAGACGTAGACGTGGACGTGGTTCGACATCACCACGGTCGGGTGGACGGGCTGGTGGAGCTCGGAGACGAGCGCCTGGAGCGGGTGCGACTGGATCGGCAGGTCGAAGCCGGCCATCTCGGCGAGGACGCTGGAGTGCCCCGCCGCGCAGAGCGCGACCTTCCCGGCCGCGATGGTGCCGCGGCTGGTCTGCACGCCGACCACCCGGTTGCCGTCCTTGACGATCCCGGTCACCTCGCAGTCCTGGATCAGGTCGACACCGAGCTCGTCGGCCTTGCGGGCGAACGCCCAGGCGACGTGGTCGTGCTTGGCGATGCCCGCGCGGGGCTGGTAGGTCCCACCGAGGACCGGGTAGCGGATGTTGTCGCTGGTGTTGATGATCGGGCAGACCTCCTTCACCTGGTCCGCGTCGAGCCACTCGGCGTCGATCCCGTTGAGTCGGTTGGCCTCGCAGCGCCGCACCGAGTCGCGTACGTCCTGGAGCGTGTGGGCGAGGTTGAGCACGCCGCGCTGGCTGAAGAGGAAGTCGTAGTCGAGCTCGTCGGGGAGCACCTCCCACTGCTTGAGGGAGTGCTCGTAGATCGCGGCGGACTCGTCCCACAGGTAGTTGGACCGGATGATCGTCGTGTTCCGCGCCATGTTGCCGCCGGCGAGCCAGCCGCGCTCGAGGACGGCCACGTTCGTGATGCCGTGGTTCTTCGCCAGGTAGTACGCCGTCGCCAGGCCGTGGCCGCCGCCGCCGATGATCACGACGTCGTAGGAGGACTTGGGCTCCGGGTTGCGCCAGAGGAAGTCGGGGTGCTCGGGCAGCAGGTCTGCCATCACTCGGCTCCGTTCGACTCGAGGAGGTGGGGGTAGAGCGGGTGCTTCTCGGCGAGGTTCGTGACCCGTGCGCGCAGCGCGTCGGCCGTCTCCTCGGTGAAGTCGTCCTTCAGCGCGGCCGCGATGATGTCGGCCACCTCATGGAAGTCGGTGTCGCCGAAGCCACGGGTGGCGAGCGCCGGGGTGCCGATCCGCAGGCCGGAGGAGACCATCGGCGGACGCGGGTCGAACGGGACGGCGTTGCGGTTGACGGTGATGCCGATGCGGTGGAGCCGGTCCTCGCCGTCCTGGCCGTTGAGCTGGGAGTCGCGCAGGTCGACCAGCACGAGGTGGACGTCGGTGCCGCCGCTGACCACCGAGACACCGGCGGCTGCGACGTCGTCGGCGAGCAGCCGCTCGGCGATGATGCGGGCGCCCCGCAGCGTACGCTCCTGGCGCTCGCGGAACTCCGGCTCCGCGGCGACCTTGAAGGCGACGGCCTTGCCGGCGATGACGTGCTCGAGCGGCCCGCCCTGCTGGCCCGGGAAGACCGAGGAGTTGATCTTCTTGGCGATGGCGGGGTCGTTGGTGAGGATGACGCCGCCGCGCGGGCCGCCGAGGGTCTTGTGGGTCGTCGAGGTGACGACGTCGGCGAACGGCACCGGGTTCGGGTGCAGGCCGGTGGCGACCAGGCCGGCGAAGTGGGCCATGTCGACCATGAGCCGGGCGCCGACCAGATCGGCGATCCGGCGGAACTCCGCGAAGTCGAGCTGGCGCGGGTAGGCGGACCAGCCCGCGACGATCAGCTTGGGTCGGTGCTCGACGGCGAGGCGCTCGACCTCGGCCATGTCGATCAGGAAGTCCTCGCGGCTGACCTCGTACGGGACGACCTGGTAGAGGCGGCCGGAGAAGTTGATCTTCATGCCGTGGGTGAGGTGGCCGCCGTGGGCCAGCGAGAGGCCGAGGATGGTGTCACCCGGCTCGAGGAGCGCGAACATCGCGGCGGCGTTGGCCTGGGCGCCCGAGTGCGGCTGGACGTTGGCGTACTCCGCGGAGAAGAGCGCCTTGAGGCGGTCGATGGCGAGCTGCTCGATGACGTCGACGTGCTCGCAGCCGCCGTAGTAGCGACGGCCGGGGTAGCCCTCGGCGTACTTGTTGGTGAGAACCGACCCCTGGGCCTCCATCACGGCGGCGGGGGCGAAGTTCTCCGAGGCGATCATCTCCAGCGTGTTCTGCTGGCGGCTCAGCTCGGCGTCGATCTGCTCGCGGACCTCCGGATCGAGGTCCGCGAGCGAGGCAGTCAGGACGTCAACCACGGTGAGCTCCCAAACTCTTGAAGTACGATTGATATATCAGTTCCGGATCACCAGTATGCTTGGTGACGAAGACACCTGTCAACGGTCCAGACCAGACGGTTCAGATCAAAGAAAGCGGTGACATCGAATGACCGACGTTCAGGCGCCCGTCCGGCCGACGGTCGGAGCGCCGCCGACCTCCCTGGCGTACGCCGCCTACGAGCGCATCCGCGACCGGCTGATCATGCTCGACATCAGGCCGGGCGAGCCGATCAACGACGGCCGGCTCGCGGACTCCCTCGGCTTCGGCCGCACTCCCGTGCGCGAGGCCCTCAAGCGCCTGGAGACCGACCACCTGGTCGTCTCCTACCCGCGCCGTGGCACGTTCGCGACGCCCGTCGACGTCACCGAGCTGGGCGCGATCTCCGACCTGCGCGAGCAGCTCGAGCCGTTCGCCGCCCACCGCGCGGCGACGTCCGCGACCGACAGCATGCGCGCCGAGCTGCGCGCCATGGCCGACCGGGTTCGAGGGCTCGACGGGGCGGGCGACGACCGGCCCACGCTGATGCGGCTCGACATGTCGGTGCACCGGATGATCTACCGGGCGACGGGCAACAAGCATCTCGAGGACGTCCTGGTCCGCTACGACAACCTGGCCACCCGGATCTGGTGCCTGGTCGTCGACAAGGTGCCGAACCTGGCCTCCCACATCGCCGAGCACGCGCAGCTCCTCGACGCCATCGCCGACGGCGACGCCGAGCGCGCCGAGCGGCTGACCCGCGAGCACGTCGACAGCTTCGCGGCCGAGATCCGTCGCGTTCTCTGAACGCGGGCTCCCCACCACATGCGATCGGGCGCCGGCCCACCCGGCCGGCGCCCGATCTGGATCCGTCGGATCAGCCCCGCAGGCGGCTCATGCTCGGGTCGAAGAGCGGCTCCGGGGTGACCGTCGCCGGGATCCGCTGGCCGAAGTACTCGATCTCGACCTGGTCTCCCTCCCCGATCTCGGCCGGGAGGTAGGCGTAGGCGATCGGCTTGCCGATCGTGAACCCGTACGCAGCGCTGGTGACGTAGCCGACCGAGGTCTCCCCCGACAGCACGGGCTCCTTGCCGAGCACCATGGACTTGCCGTCGTCGATGGTGAGGCAGCGAAGGCGGCGGGCCGAGGTCTCGACCGAGCGGCCCTCGAGCGCGGCCTTGCCGACGAAGTCCTCCTTCGCGGTCTTGACCGCGAACCCGACACCCGCCTCGTACGGGTCGTGCTCGGTGGTCATGTCCGCACCCCAGGACCGGTAGCCCTTCTCCAGGCGGAGCGCGCCGAACGCGGCCCGCCCGGCGGCGATGACGCCGTGCTCCTGGCCGGCCTCCCACAGGACGTCCCACAGCTTCTGGCCGTTCTCGGCGGAGGCGTAGATCTCCCAGCCGAGCTCACCGACGTAGGACAGCCGCAGCGCGGTGACCGGGATCCCGCCGATGGTGGCCCGCTTGCCGCGGAAGTACTTCAGACCGTCGTTGGTGAAGTCGTCGGCGCTGACCTTGCCGATCAGGTCCCGGGCCAGCGGACCCCACAGCCCGATGCAGCAGGTGCCACCGGTGATGTCGCGGACGTGGGCGGCGAGCGCGGGATCCTCGGCCCGCAGCTTGCGGGCCTCCCGGCGGAGGTAGGCCAGGTCGACCGGGCCGTTGGCGCCGACCTGGAAGACCTCGTCCTCCAGGCGCGCGACCGTGATGTCGCTCTTGATCCCGCCCTGCTCATCCAGGAACAGGGTGTAGGTCACCGCACCGGGCTTCTTGCTCACGTCACCGGTGGTGAGCCGCTGCAGCAGCGCCTCGGCGCCGGGACCGGAGACCTCGAGACGGCGCAGCGGCGTCATGTCGTACATCGCGACCGCGGTGCGGGTCTTCCACGCCTCGACCGCTGCGATCGGCGAGTAGTAGCGGGCCGACCAGTCGTCGCGGGTCGGCGACTTCCACTCCTCCGGCAGCTCGTCCAGCAGAGCGGCGTTGGCCTCGTACCAGTGCGGCCGCTCCCAGGTCCCGGCCTCGAGGAAGAAGGCGCCGAGCTCGACCTGGCGGGCGTGGAACGGGCTGACCCGGATGTTGCGCGGCGACTCCTTGGGCTGCAGCGGGTGCAGGATGTCGTAGATCTCGACGAAGTTCTGCTGCGAGGTCTCGCTGACGTACGCCGGGGCCAGCTGCGTCTCCTCGAACCGGTTGAGCTCGAGGTCGGCGAGGTCGTACTGCGACCGCCCGGTGGTCAGCACCTCCGCCACCGCCCGGGCGACGCCGGCCGAGTGGGTGACCCAGACCGCCTCGGCCACCCAGAAGCCGTCGAGGTCGCGGGACTCACCGACGAGCGACCCGCCGTCGGGCGTGAACGAGAAGATGCCGTTGAACGACGACTCCGCGATCTCCGCCTCCTGCAGGCACGGGAGCAGCTTGCGGCACTCGTCCCAGGGGCCCTCGAAGTCCTCGGGCGTGAAGTCGAGCCGGGACGGCATGTTGTCGTGGTCGACGTGCTCCGGGGTCGGACCGAGGTCGGAGGCGGCGTACGGCATCGGCTTGTGGGCGTAGGAGCCGATCCCGTAGACCTCCCCCCACTCACGGAAGTAGAGGTCCTGGTCCTGGTGACGCAGGATCGGCAGGGTCGCGCCGTCGGCCAGCTCGTGCTTGCCGGCCAGGTCCGGGACGGGCGTGGTCTTGACGAACTGGTGGGCCAGCGGGAGGAGCGGCACGTCGGTGCCCGCCATCTTCCCCACCTCGACGCCCCAGAAGCCGGCGCAGGAGACGACGATGTCGGCCTCGACCACGCCGTTCGTGGTCTCCACGCCCGTGACGTGGCCGCCCTCCTGCAGCACTCCGGTCACCGTGGTGTGCTCGAGGTAGGTGACCCCCGCCTCACGCGTACGCTCGACGAGCAGGTCGACGGCACGAGCCGCCCGGGCCAGGCCGTCGGTGGGGATGTGCAGGCCGGCGAGGACCTGCGACTCGTCGATGTGCGGGTAGAGCTCCTTGCACTCGGCAGGGCCGACGACCCGGGCATCGATCCCCCAGGACTTGGCGTAGCCGAGCTTGCGGTAGAGCTCCGCGACGCGGGCCTCGGTCGTCGCGACCTCGAGGCCGCCGACCTGGTTGAAGCAGCTCACGCCGTCCTTCTCCAGGCCCATGAACTTCTCGACGGTGTACTTGGCGAACAGGGTCATCGTCTTCGAGGGGTTGATCTGGAAGACGAGACCGGGGGCGTGCGAGGTCGAGCCGCCGGGCAGGCTGAGCGGGCCCTGTTCGATGACCGTGATGTCGGACCACCCGCGCGACACGAGTTCGTCCGCGAGGTTCGTGCCGACGATGCCGGCGCCGATGATGACTGTGCGGGGCGAGACGGTGCTGCGGGACGATGGCATGAGCTTCTCCGTGATTTCGGGGTGGGTGGTCAGCGGAACACGACGGTGCTGGAGCCGTGCATGAGGACGCGGTGCTCGCAGTGCCAGCGGACGGCACGCGAGAGCGCGAGGCACTCGGCGTCCTGACCGACGTTGGCCAGAGCCTGCGGGGTGTAGGTGTGGTCGACCCGGTTGACCTCCTGCTCGATGATGGGCCCCTCGTCGAGGTCTGCGGTGACGTAGTGGGCGGTGGCCCCGACGAGCTTCACGCCACGATCGTGCGCCTGGTGGTAGGGCTTGGCCCCCTTGAAACCCGGCAGGAACGAGTGGTGGATGTTGATCGCGCGCCCCTCGAGCTGACGGCACAGGCCGTCGGAGAGGATCTGCATGTAGCGGGCGAGCACGACCAGGTCGATCTCGTACTCGTCGACCAGGTCGAGCATGCGCTGCTCGGCCTGCGGCTTCGTCTCGGCCGTGATCGGGATGTGGACGAAGTCCAGCCCGGCCGCCTCCGCCATCGGGCGGAGGTCCTCGTGGTTGGACGCCACCACCGCGATCTCGCCGCCCAGGGTCCCGCCCCGCCACCGGAAGATGAGGTCGTTGAGGCAGTGGCCGAACTTGGAGACCATCACCAGCAGCCGCGGCTTGCGCTCGTCGTGGAAGGTGAACGACATCCCGAACCGGTCAGCGATCGGCCCGAACGCGGCGGTGAGCTCATCGACGTCGGCCCCGTCGGCAGAGGCGAACGCGGTCCGGAGGAAGAACAGCTCCCCCATCCGGTCGTCGTGCTGCTGGTGCTCGAGGATGTCGAAGCCGCGGTCGTACAGGAAGCTCGTGACCGCGTGCATGATCCCCGGGCGCTCCTGGCACGAGAGCGTGAGCACGTTGGTCGTCGCTCTTGGGGCGGTCGCCATGGACGCAACAGCGGTCGAGCTGGGAGGACTGATGGTCATGCTGGGCTCCTGGATGCCGGTAATGATACACAACTCATATATCAGAACGATCGTAGAACGGCTCTCAGAGCGACGTCAAGGGTCTCGGTACGTCCGGAACGGCCGTGCGGGCCCAAGGGCATGCCCTTGGACCCGCACGGAGGTGTACCTCAGAGCTGGCTGATCACCGCCCGGGCGTCGCGCTGCAGCGCGGCACGAGCGTCGGCGTCGGCGACGTAGAGCGAGCTGGCCGCCAGGTCGGCGTACTCCCGCAGCTGCGATCGCGCGGAGGCGTACCGTCCGGCATCGACGTGCTTGGCGGCCTGGCTGAGCCGCTTCTCGAGGACGCTCTCCCCGGCGGGGGTGATCTCGCCGGAGCGAGCGAGCCGCTCGGTCAGGGCGGTGAGCTCGGCCAGCGAGGTGCTGGTCGTGAACGTCACCGTTCTCGTCGTCGCGTGTCCCGCCTTGTCGGTCGCGGTGACCTTGAGGGTGTGCGACCCGAGCGAGAGCCGCCACAGGGGAAGCGTGTCACCGGTGACCGCCGCACCGTCCAGGGTCGCGGTCACGGACCCGACACCGGAGGTGGCGTCGGTGGCCGACCACGATGCATCCCCGGCGTTGCCGACGGTGGCTCCGTCGGTGACACCGTCGACCGCGACCTGCGGAGCGGTCTTGTCGATCCGCACCACGACCTTCCCGACCTCGGAGACGTTGCCGCCGTTGTCGGTCGCCCGGTAGTGCACGGTCGTGACGCCTTCCGCGGACACCGTGAGCGGGTTGTTCGCGTTCTCCCAGGTCTGACCGCCGTTGGTCGAGCGCTGCCGGGAGGCGACGGTGCCGTTGTCGGTCGCGACGACCGCCACCGACACGTTCCCCGTCCACCAGCCGTTCTGCCCGGTCGGCTGCGCCGGGTCGAGCGTCGCGGAGACCGTCGGAGGCGTGACGTCGGCGAAGCCGTCGCCGACGAACCTGATCCGGTCCAGGGTGACGCCGCCGGTGGAGGTCACGAACAGCTCGCCGCTGCCCGACGGCGCTCCGGTCAGGTCGGACGTGGTCTCGGACCAGTCCTGGCTGGAGACGTCGAACGAGGCGAACGGCGTCGCGTCGGCCGACCCCCAGCGCAGCTGTACGGTGCCGGTGCCGCTGGCGCGCAGCTTCGCCGAGGTGATGCCGGCGAGGTTCACAGGCTTCCAGGAGAGCCAGTCGCCCTCATCGAGCGAGGTGACCTTCCGCAGGCCGCTCGCCGTCTCGTCCGGAGCGATGGCCACGCCCTCGGAGGCGTCGGCCCACTCGGCCTCCTGCGACTTCGGGTTGAGGACCATCGAGACCTCGGACCGGGCCGCCGGCACACCGTTGGCGCCGTTGTCGGTGTAGCCGATGACGACGACTCCGTAGATGTTCTCCGTCTCGCCGTGCTCGGTGGCGTCGGCGGGCGTCGGGATCGCGAACCGGCAGCCGGTCCCCTGGCTGAGCGGGTGGGCGTGGACGTCGTGCCCGAGGCCGAACGTCCAGGTCACCCGCGAGCACACCGTCGCGCTGCCGTCCTCGGGGTCGTCGGTCGTCACGTCGAAGGGAACCGCCTGACCCCAGTCGAAGAAGCCTCCCTCGGCCGGTGTGGCCACCTTGATCGTCGGCGCGACGTTGCCCACGCTGATCGAGGTCGACGTGATGCCGCGACGTCCCTCGGCGTCGGTGACCCGGAGCCGGGCGGTGTAGCGACCGAGCTCGTCGTAGGTGTGCGACGTGGTCGCCCCGGTGGCGTCGAAGGTGCCGTCGCCGTCGAAGTCCCAGTCGTAGGTGAGCGCGCCACCTTCGGGGTCGACCGAGCCCGAGCCGTCGAACTCCACGGTCAGCGGTGCGGAGCTGCTGGAGATGGGGTCGGCGACGATGTCCGCACGCGGTGCCTTGTTGCCGACGCTGTAGTCGATCCGGTAGAGGCCGGCATCCGGGTTGGCGCGGAAGAAGCCGTCACCGTAGTCGAGGACGTAGAGCGAGCCGTCCGGCCCGAACTCGATGTCGATCGGGCTGTCGGTGATCGGCTGCCGGTTCGTCTCGAGATCGATGTTGGGCAGGAACTGCTCGATATGAGAGACCGGGCCGCTGGGCCAGTCGACGGTGAACGCCGCCAGGTAGTCCTGGGAGAACTCGGCGAAGAACGCCTTGCCGTCCCAGTACTCGGGGAACTTCGTCGGCGAGGGGTTGTCCGCGTCGTAGTGGTACACCGGACCGCCCATCGGCCCCTGGCCGCCGGCGGGGCTGAAGTCGGTCAGCTCCGGCCACGGCTGGTGGGTGTTGTTGTCGCCGTAGTAGAGGGTTGCGGCCGTCGCCGGCGGAAGGGTCGAGAGCCCGGTGTTCCACCGCGAGTTGTTCTCCGCACCAGCGGCGCAGTCGAAGAACTCCCGCGGCGTCGCCGTCTCGAAGTTCCACTCGTTGTAGTTGAAGTGGTCGCCGGTGCAGTAGGGCCAGCCGCCGTTGATCGGCTCGTCGATCGCGGTCGTCTGCCACTCGACGTACCCCATCGGGCCACGATCCGGGTTCGGCACCCCGGCGTCCGGGCCGTAGTCGCCCCAGCTCACCGAGTTCGTCGCGGGGTCGACATCCATCCGGAACGGGTTGCGCAGACCCATCGCGAAGATCTCCGGTCGCGTCCCGTCCGTGCCGGGGGCGAAGAGGTTGCCCTCGGGGATGGTGTACGAGCCGTCCTCCTGGACCGCGACGCGCAGGATCTTGCCGCGCAGGTCGTTCGTGTTGCCCGCACCGCGGCGGGAGTCGAAGCCGGGGTTGAAGCCGGGGGCGTCGTTGTTGGGGGCGTACCCGTTCGCGCCCGGGGTTCCGGCCGGGGTGTTGTCACCCGTGGCCAGGTAGAGGTTGCCCTGGTCGTCGAAGTCGACGTCGCCGGCCACGTGGCAGCACTGACCCCGCTGCACCTCGACCTTGAGGATCACCTGCTCGGTCGCGAGGTCCAGCTTGTCGGCGGCCTCGTCCCACTTCACGCGGGTGAGCTGGTTGTAGCCCTTCCACTGGTCCCAGTAGGCCTCGGTCTGACCTGCGGGCAGCGTGTTGGGCGCCGAGCCGGACGGCGTGGTCGTCGGGTACGGGCCGGTCATGGTGCGCGGCGCGTAGTAGAGGTAGACCCAGCCCGACTCCTCGAAGTCGGGCGCGAGGGTGATCGTCTGCAGACCGTCCTCGGAGTTGTTGTATGTCGCGATCGTGTTGACCACGCGGGTCGTACCGGCGTCGGGGTCGACGAGCCGGACGTCACCGTTGCGCGCCGTGGTGAGCACGCGCCGGTCCGGCAGGACGGCCATGTCGATCGGCTCACCGGTGTCCTTGGTGAGCGTGACCTTCTCGTAGTTGGACCAGTCCAGGGCGAGGCCGGCCCCGGGCTCGGTGCCGTGGTCGACACCGTCGTGGGCGGCAGCGGGCGTCGCGAGGGCGATCCCGGAGGTGAGACCGAGCGCGAGCCCGGAGGTCACCGCGAGGAGTGATCGCCGGGCACGACGGCGGGGTACCCCACCGACTGTGCTGTGTTCGGGCATGACGATTCCTTGGAGTGCGAGAGCGAGAGAAAGCCGGAGAAGGGCGTGCGAGCACGCCGGTGGCCGGAGCGCGACCCGGTGAGGGCGCGCTCCGGCGATTGGCGAAGGGAGGGGTGGCGGCCGGTCAGCCGCGGAGCTCGTCCATGTTCTGGTAGCTCAGCTTGGCGAAGGCGAGGGACTGGCCAGGGTTGGCCGCACCGCCGGGCGCGGTGTCCTGCTCCCACATCGGGTTGTGGTAGCCCCGTGCCGGCATGTCGCCGAAGAAGGCCTGGTAGTCGATGTCGCCCTCCCCGAACGGCGCCATCACGTAGCCGTTGGCCTGCGTCTCGTCCTTCTTCCCGTCCTTGGCGTGGAAGAGCGGGAAGCGCATCGGCGCGGACTTGACGACCTCGAGCGGGTCGAAGCGGTCCTCGACGAGACTGCCGTCGGGGGCGGTGTAGGTGTGATGCTTGTACTGCGCGACGTGCGCCCAGTAGATGTCCATCTCCAGCGACACGTAGCGCGGGTCGGTGTTCGCCAGGAACCACTCCAGCCGGCGCACCCCGGACGACCGCGTCGGGCGGCCCAGCGCGTCGTTGGGCCCGCTGTCCAGCAGGAAGCTGTACGCGATGTCGTGGTTGTGCGTGTAGAGCTTGAGCCCATGCCCGGCTGCGCGCTCGCCGAGGATGTTCCAGCGATCGGCCGCGGCCTGCCAGTCGGCCAGGTAGGCCGACCCAGTGGGATCGCTTCCGGTCCCGATGTGCCTCATCCCCAAGATGTTCGCGACCTCGCACGCCGCGTCGAAGGCGGCCAGGGACGCATCGGTGATCGTGGAGGGGACCGACCCGTGGTTCCCCTCGGCCTCGAGACCGTTGTCATCGAGCCACATGCGCAGCAGGTGCGCGCCCTCGACGTTGTTGACGTTGCCGCCGGGCGCGTTGGCATTCTGGTTGAAGCCGGCGAACTCGATCTGCCGGTAGCCGATCTTCGAGAGCTCCTCGAGGACCGCCTTGAACCCCGAGGCGTACGGGCTGGTGGCGGGGTCGCGACTGATCGCGTCGCGCACCGTGTAGAGGATGATCCCGCGCCGCGGCCGCGGGATCAGCAGTGCGTTGTCGGCGGCGGCGGGACCGGCGAGAGGGACACCGCCGAGGGCGATTCCCGCCGCGGCCATGCCTGTCGTGGCCGCCAGCAGCTGCCGACGGTTGAGCCCGAGCTTGCGTGCGATAGCCGGAACCTCGTGGTTCGCGGCAGGGGTGGGACGGTTGCGCATCAATGCTCCTTCGGGAGGGTGAAGCCAAGTGAGCCGCAACTGTGACCTGTGTCACGTTGTGCGCTCGTCAACCTACGGTTTCAGCCAAGCACCCGTCAATAGTTCAGATGGAACTACCGAAAGTTAGAAAGTGACTTTCGAAAGTCCTACCCCGCCACGTCAGTCACGTTCTTCCAGCGCAAACGGTTATCGGCCCATCAACGACAACGCCGCATCCAAGATCGACGCCGTGTCGATCCCGTGGATCCGATAGGCGTCGTCGAGGTCGGAGGACTGCCCGAAATCGGAGACGCCCAGGCAACGGATCTCGTCGCCTCGAGCTCCTGCCAGGAACGAGAGAGTGTGGGGATGCCCGTCCTGCACTGTGACCAGAGGCGCCGGCGATGTCGGCGGAAACAGATCGTCGATGATGTTGCTACCTTCTCCGGGCTTTCGACGAGAGCGCTGCTGGAAGGAGCGGAACAGAAGGTCGGGACTCGTCAGACAGACGACTCCTGCCACCACACCCTGACCGGACAAGACCTCGGCGGCGCGCAGGACCTCAGGCATGATCGCCCCAACACCAACGAGCGTGACGTCCTCGGTTCGAGGATCATGGCCGGAGAGCCGGTAGCCTCCGGCGACCGCCTGTCGCCGGCGTCGTTCGAGCAGATCTGGATCCTCGGGGAGCGCCGCCGCGGCGGGGTCGATGGGACGCGTGGAGAGGCGGAAGTACGCGGAGGTTCCGCCGGGAACTCCGATCTGGCTCATGGCGTGCAGGAACGTCCACTCCAGATCCTGGGGAAAGCACGGCTCCCAGGCGACACAACCAGGCTGCTCCAGGCCGATCGACGGGGTGGTGATGGACTGATGAGCTCCGCCTTCTGGCGCGAGCGTGACCCCCGAGGGCGTACCCACCAGGATCGATTGCGCCCCGGCGTAGATGCCGTAGGACCAGGGTTCCAGGGCCCGGGAGACGAAGGGGTCATAGAGAGTGGCGATCGGGATGAGCCGTTCGCCCCAACGGCTCCAGGTCGTCCCGAGCTCACCCAGGAGACCGACCAGGTTGACCTCGGCGATCCCGAGCTCGATGTGGCGGCCGCTGGTCGCCTCCGACCACTTGAGGACTCGCTCCGCATCATCGGCGAACCAGTCGCGCCGGTCCTCGACCGACCAGACACCGGTCTTGTTGATCCATCCACCGAGGTTCGTCGAAGAGGCGACGTCAGGGCTGCAGGTCACGACCCGTGATGCCGCCAGGGGAGCATCACGCGGGAGGTCGGCCAGCAACCTCCCCAACGCCGCCTGGGTCGAGATCGGCTTGCGGTAGGGGTGACCAAGCGAGGGCGGAACCGGTAGCGCCGGCGCTGCCTGGTGCGGGCTGCGGCGAAGCGCGGCGGCGCGCCGGGCACAGAGCTCGGCTGCCTCCGAGCCAGGCACCGGGCGACGCCACGGGTCCTCGACGCTGCTGCCCGTGCTCTCCGCGAGTGCAGCCATCTGGGACTCGGTGAGGAGCGCCGAGTGGTTGTTGGGATGCCCCTCCGTCGGGAGCCCTCGTCCCTTGATCGTGTACGCGAACACCACGCTCGGCCGATGAGTGTCGAGGGATCCGAAAGTCTCGATCAGCTGCGGAAGATCGTGTCCACCCAGGTCGCGAACCGCCTCGGCGAGTACGTCGGGAGCGGTTCGATCGACGAGGTCCTGGAGCTCCCCGCTCGCCCCGGAGGCGACGATGCGCTCACCGATCTCGGAGCTGTCCACGCGCAACATGCGCTGATACTCCTCGTTGGGCATCTGCTCGAGGCGAGTACGCAGGTCGGCGCCGCCCGGTTGCTCGAACAGTCGTGAGATCGACTGTCCCCATTTGAGGGTGACGACCTGCCATCCCGCAGCCGCGAACATCCCCTGCAGGCGTTCGATCTGGATGTCGGGGATCACTCGGTCGAGGGACTGGCGGTTCAGGTCGACCACCCACATCAGCTCGCCCATGCGGGAGACCGCGGGGTCGGCGATCGCTTCCCAGACCGCTCCCTCGTCCAGCTCGGCGTCACCGAGCAGGCTGATGAAACGACCGGCCTCGGGCGCGGTGTCGAAATGCGACCGAAGGTAGCGATGCGACATCGCCGCCCACAGCGCTGCGGTTGCGCCGATACCTACGGAGCCGGTGGAGAAGTCCACCGTGTCCGGATCCTTCAGCCGGCTGGGGTAGCTCTGCAGACCCCCTTTGGCCCGCAAGGTCGGCAGGTAGGTCTCGTCGAGGTCTCCCAGCAGATAGTTGATCGCGTGCAGCACCGGCGACGCGTGAGGCTTGACCGACACCCTGTCGTGACGGGTCAGCTCGTGGAACCACAGTGCGACCATGACCTCGACGATCGAGGCAGATGAGGCCGGGTGTCCGCCGACCTTGACGCCGGATCGGTTGGGGCGGCCACGGTTCGCCGCATCGACGATTGCTGTGGCGAGCCAGCGGACGCGTTGTGCCACGTCCCGCAGCGCAGCGATCGTTTCGGGCGAGGTGGTCGGGACGGTCCTGCCGACGACATCGGCATCGGTCATGCGATCTCCCCTGTCCTGGCCCGGCGTTCGACCTGGCGTTCGTCCTGCCTGATCACGAGAAGAGTCCAGCGTAGGCGTTGAGGGCCGGCTGCCCACCGAGGTGGGCGTAGAGCACGGTCGAGTCAGACCCGATCTCACCCTGGGTGACGAGGTCGATCAGTCCCGCCATCGACTTGCCCTCGTACACGGGGTCGATGATCATGCCCTCCAGGGCACCCGAGAGCCGGATCGCGTCGATCGTCGACTCCACCGGGATCCCGTAGAGGTCGCCTGCCCAACCCTCGAGCACGGTGATCTCGTCGTCGCGCAGCTCGCGGCCCAGGCCGATCAGCTCGGCCGTGTGCCGTGCGATCCGCTCGACCTGGGCACGGGTCTTCTCGAGCGTGGCCGAGGCGTCGATACCGATGATCCGCCGCGGGCGATCCTGCCCGGCGAACCCGGCGATCATCCCGGCATGGGTCGACCCGGTGACGGTGCAGACGACGATGGTGTCGAAGAAGACGCCGAGCTCGGCCTCCTGCTGCTCGACCTCACGTGCCCAGTTTGCGAAGCCCAGACCACCCAGTGGGTGCTCGGAGGCGCCGGCCGGGATCCCGTACGGCGTGCCGCCGGCGTCGCGTACCTCCTTCATCGCCTGCTCCCAGGAGTCCCTGATGCCGATGTCGAAGCCGCTCGCGTCCAGTCTGACGTCGGCTCCCATGATCCGGGAGAGCATGATGTTGCCGACCCGGTCGTTCGTGACGTCGGGCCAGTCCACCCACTTCTCCTGAACGAGCCGAGCCTTGAGCCCGAGCTTCGCGGCTACCGCGGCCACCTGTCGGGTGTGATTGGACTGGTACCCGCCGATCGACACCAGCGTGTCTGCCCCACTGGCGAGAGCATCCGGGACGATGTACTCCAGCTTGCGGGTCTTGTTACCGCCGTAGGCGAGCCCGGAGTTGCAGTCCTCGCGCTTGGCCCAGATCTGTGCGCCGCCCAGGTGCTTGGTCAGCCGGTCGAGCCGGTGGATCGGGCTGGGGCCGAACAGCAGCGGATAGCGGTCGAAGTCGTCGAGCGACATGATGGTTCCTCTCGGTGGAGTGATCGTGCTGAGGTCATACGAAGGAAATAACTCTTGGGGAACAATGGGCTTGTGCCTACGCCCGTTGCGACCCCGCTCGACGAGCTGGATCGCAAGATCGTGGCGGCGATGCAGGTCGACGGGCGGGTCAGCTGGAGACGGATCGCGGAGGTGCTGGACGAACCTGAGCGGACCATCACGAGGCGTGGCACCGACCTCCTCGCCAAGCGGCTGATCCAGATATCCAGCCTCGATGGTCACAACGCCGCCGTGATGGTGCGAGCCGAGTGCGCGGTCGGCGCCGTGCGGAGCACGGCGACCGCGTTGGCACAGCGCCCCGACTGCGTGTTCGCATATGCCCTCACCGGCAGGGTCGACTGTGTCGCCGAGATCCGGGTGAGCACTGCGAACCTGCCCCGGCTCGTGCTCGACGAGCTGCCCGCCACGATCGGACTGGCACGGGCGCACGCCGATCCGGTGCTGCGCATCCTGCGGTCCGTACGTCAATGGCGCCCGCCGATCCTGACCCCGGCCCAGATCGCTGCGCTCGAGGCACCACCCTTCGGTCTGCAGCAGCCAGACGGGAGCGAGCCGGAGCCCCTCACGCCCACCGACCGCGCCATCACCCAGGTGCTGCGCCGAGATGGTCGTGCGAGCACCACCGAGATCGCCCGAGGAGCCGGGATCAGTGAGTCGACCGCTCGGCGACGGCTGGAGTGGCTCCTGGTCAACCGGCGCGTGTGGTCGCGGGCCGTGGTCGAACCAGCCCTGCTGGGCTTCCCGTTCGAGGCGATGATCTGGGTGCGTGTCCTTCCGGGGCGCCTCGACACGTTCGTCAAGCACGTTCTCGCCGAGCCACGAGTGCGGCAGATGAGTGCGCTGGCGGGTGAGTACGACTTGGCCATCAACGTCGCCGTGGCGGACCAGGCCTCCCTCTACGAGCTGATCGACACCGCGCCGTGGCGTCAGATGGTGCAGAGCCGGCAGATCTCGGTCATCCTCGAGGCGATGAAGCGCTCCGGGGTGCGTCTGCCTCTCGGCGCCCATGCGACCTGATCCCGTGACCCGGGTCATCGAACCGGGACTCCGGGTCCCAGCGGGACACCAGCTGCGTACCAGAGCGCGAAGAAGAGCGTCCAGACCACCAGCAGCACCAGCGCGATCGGCAACGTGTAGGAAGCCAGGGTGCCGATGCCCGCGCTGCGCCGGTACTGCTGCATGTATCCCAGTGCGAGGATGAAGTACGCACTCATCGGGGTGACAGCGTTCGTGCACGAGTCCCCGATGCGGTAGACCGTCTGAGCCACCTCTGGCGAGATGTCGACGTACATCAGCATCGGGACCACGACCGGGGCGATCAGCGACCACATCGCCGATCCACTCGTGACCATCAGGTTCACGGCACTGACCACGACCACCAGGATCGCGAGGATCACCAGCGTCGGCGCATCCAGCCGCTCGAGCAGCGCCGCGCCGTCGACCGCGACCACCGAGCCGATACCGGTCCAGGAGAAGTAGGCGAGGAACTGGGAGATGGAGAAGAACAGGACGACGATCGGCGCGATCAGGCGTACGCCTTCGGCCATCAGCCCCGGCAGGTCACCCAGCGATGCGATCGATCCGGTCTTCCGCCCGTAGACGAACCCCATGGTGGCGAAGAGCAGGGAGACGACGACCGCCATGTTGAGCAGGATGATCGACTCCGAGAGGGTGCCGGACTCCCCGCGCAGCGGCGAGCCGGGCGGCAACGTGATGGCGAAAGCGACCGCCAGCATGGCCGCACCGATGGCGAGCGCCTGCCACATCGCGCGCCGGTCGCGGGGTGACAGCGTGAGATCCATCGGCTCGCCATCGGCCAGCTCGTCGGACTCCGCCTCCGGGCGCCGGTTGAGGACGAACTCGATCATCACGGTGACCACCACCGCGACCAGGACGGAGGAGGCGGCGTTCCAGAAGTAGCTCGCGGTCGGGGTGACCACGTAGTTCGGGTCGACGATCTGGGCGGCGCTGGTGGTCAGGGATCCGATGATCGCATCCGAGGGGGTGACCAGCGGGCTGGCGTTGTACCCGGCGGAGATCGATACGTAGGCCGTGACCACCCCGATGACCGGGTTCCGTCCCGCCGCCTTGAATGCCAGCGCCGCCATGGGGATCAAGATGACGAACGCGGCGTCGAACGTCACGTGAGCCACGGTCCCGGCGAACGCGACGGCGAATGTCACCCAACGAGCCGGCAGCCTCACGATGGTTGCTCGCAGCACCGCTTCGGTCAGACCGCTTCGTTCGGCGACCGCCACACCCATGAGCACGGTGACCACAACGGGCAGCGGGGGAAAGCCGGCGAAGTTCTCCAGCGCGGAGTCGAGAGCGTAGGTGAGACCGTCCAGCGACAGCAGGTTCTGCACTCGCTGGGTCTCGTCGGTGGCGGGAAGGGTCACAGACACGTTCGCGGCCGCCATGACGGCGCTGGCCACCGCGAGGACTCCGCTGAGGATCCAGAACAGCCAGAATGGGTGCGGCAGCTTGTTGCCGATTCGTTCGACTGCTGCGAGGACAGAGAAGATCCGTCGCATCGCAGGAGACATGGCGTTGATGTCATCGGGGCTGGTCGTGCTCATGATGGACTCCCTCAGCCGGGTCAGGTAGTGGCCGGGACGCTAGCAACGTCGGATGTCAGTCACATCACCTCAGACCGCCTTCCCGCCGTTTGGCGGAATCGGCCACAACCGTGGCGAATCTGCATCACATGAGCAGTACATGACCAGCTCTGCTGACGGAGATAGCAAACGTCGCCGACGATGTGGCCCATGGAAAGCACCGAACTCTGCGACCTCGGCCTCCTCGAGATGACCCGCCTCCTTCGCGAACGCCGGTTGTCCGCACGGGAGGCGGTGACCGCCCATCTCGAACGCATCGACCAGGTCAACGGAGTCATCAACGCGGTGTGCACGCTCGATGCCGACCGCGCGCTCGAGGCGGCCGCCGAGGCCGACCGCAGGGCCGCGGCCGGCCAACCGCTTCCGGTGCTGCACGGTGTCCCTATGACGCACAAGGACACCCACGACACCGCGGGGATGCGTACCACTCTCGGGTCTGCGCTCTTCGCCGACAGGGTCCCGTCCGTCGACGCACCGATCGTCGCGATGCTCCGGGACGCCGGGGTGATCACGACAGGCAAGACGAATGTTCCCGAGCTCGCCGCGGGTTCCCACACCTTCAACCCGATCTTCGGGACGACGACCAACCCCTACGATCCCACCCGTAGCTCGGGAGGGTCGAGCGGTGGCGTCGCCGCCGCGGTGGCCGCGGGCATCCAGCCGGCCGGTGATGCCAGTGACATGGGCGGCTCCATCCGTACGCCGGCTTCGTTCTGCAACCTGGTCGGTCTCCGTCCGTCGGCCGGGCTGGTTCCGCTCGGCAACGCGAACGACCCATGGGCCTGGATATCCCGCAAGGGCGCACTCGCCCGCACCGTCGCCGACCTGCGGTTGATGATGTCGGTCATCGGGCGCTCGCACCCGTCCTCCGCGATTCATCCGGCGGGCCAGAACCCGGTGAGCGACCGGGTGCGGGCCGGCGACCTCTCGGGCCTACGCGTGGCGTGGACCCCCGACCTCGGCCTCGGTATCCCGGTCGCGGGACCGGTCCTGACCGTGCTCACCGAGCAGCTACGCCACTTCGAGACGCTGGGCGCCCACGTCGAGGTCGCAGCTCCGGATCTCCGGGACGCGGACGAGGTCTTCTTAACCACCCGTGCCCTCGACTTCTCCACCACCTACGAACAGATCTATCTCGAGCATCGCGACGAGCTGAAACCTGCCTTGCAGTGGAACATCGAGTGTGGCTTGGCGCTGACCTCCGACCATCTCCGCTCCGCGACCCGTGCCCGTTCCCGCCTGCATCGGTCCACGACAGCGTTCTTCGACCGGTATGACGTGCTGCTCGCACCGACGACGCAAGTACAGCCGTTCGATGCCTCGCTGGAGTACCCGACCGAGATCGATGGTGTCCGGATGGAGACCTACCTGGACTGGATGCGGGCGGCGACACTCATCTCGGCGACGGGCCTGCCCGCCATGTCGGTGCCGGCCGGCTTCGACATCGACGGTTTGCCGGTAGGCCTTCAGATGGTGGGCGCGGACGGGTCCGACGATCTCCTGATGGCGGTGGCCGAAGCTTTTGAGCGCGTCAACCCGCAGCACCACATCCGTCCCGACCGAAGAACTACGCGGCCAGCGAGCGCCCGTTAGACAACTGCCCGTCGACGCCGGGGAACGGCTCGACTTCCCTCAATAAGAGAGGCTGCATCAATAAGATCAGGGCGGTGTTTCAGACCCTCGGTGAAGGTCTGAAACACCGCCCTGATCTGGTGTTTCGGTGGAGGTGAGGGGACTCGAACCCCTGACCCTCTGCATGCCATGCAGATGCGCTACCAGCTGCGCCACACCCCCGTGGCGTTGTCCCGGTTGATCACCCCGGGCAACGAGAAGAACAGTAGCGGAACCCGCTCGCGATCACGAAATCGGGGCCCCCATTCCGTACGTCGCGAGTCGCCAGGGCGCCGAGGGGATGAGTCCGGGCGCGGACTCCCGGGCCACGAGCTCGATCCAGGAGCAGTTGGTCAGCGGGGCGAGAGTGGTGACCACGGCCGGGTCCCAGCCGAGGAAGGCGGCCAGGCCCTGGCGGATGGCGCCGCCGTGAGCGACGACCACGACGGTCTCGCCGGGCGCGACGGTCTCGGCGACGTCGTGGAGCGCAGCACTGAAGCGGGCCGCCACGGTGGGCCAGGACTCCCCGCCGTAGGGCTCCCAGCTGGCCGGCATCTCACCGAAGCGCTCGAGGATCTGGGCGCGGTCCATCCCCTCGGCCTCCCCCGCACAGACCTCCCGCAGACGAGGGTCGTACGCAGCCTGCAATCCGGTCTCCTCGGCGACGTACGCAGCGGTCTGCCGCGCCCGCATCAGGTCCGAGGAGACGAGGCGGGTGACGGAGAACGTCGTCCCGAGCGCACGAGCGGCGGCCTTGGCCTGCTGGTGGCCGGTCTCGGCCAGCTCGATGTCGGTCTGGCCCTGGTAGCGGCCCTCGGCGTTCCAGGGGGTGACGCCGTGACGGAGCAGGACGATGCGACGAGTGGTCTCGACAGGCTCGACCACCGAAACCTCAGCTCTCGGAGACGACGTCGGCGGGCAGCGAGATCGAGGGGCAGTCGCGCCAGAGCCGCTCGAGGGCGTAGAACTGGCGCTCCTCCTCGTGCTGGACGTGGACGACGATCTCGCCGTAGTCCAGCAGCACCCAGCGTCCCTCCTTGTGGCCCTCCCGGCGCAGCGGCTTGGAGCCGAGGTCACGCAGCTTCAGCTCGACCTCGTCGACGATCGACTGCACCTGGCGCTCGTTGGGCGCGGAGGCCAGCACGAAGGCGTCGGTGATGGCCAGCTGGTCGCTGACGTCGAAGGCCATGATGTGCGCGGCCTTCTTCTCCGAGGCCGCGCGGGCGGCGGTGATGGTGAGCTCGATGGCGTGCTCGGTGGCGGTCATAGGCCTTCTTCGTTCTGGGGAGTCTTGTCGTGCGGAGTCTTGGATCGGTAGAGGTCGTGCTTGCCGATGTACTGCACCACGCCGTCGGGGACGAGATACCAGACCGGCTCACCCCGGTGGCGCCGCTCGCGGCAGTCGGAGGAGGAGATCGCCAGGGCCGGGATCTCGAGCATGGTGATGCGGTCGGAGGGGATCTTCGCGATGACCTCGGGATCCATGGCGTATCCCGGACGCGTGCAGCCCACGAACTGAGCGAGCTCGAAGAGCTCGTCGGTGTCGCGCCAGGTGAAGATCTCGGCGAGCGCGTCGGCCCCGGTGATGAAGTAGAGATCGGAGTCGGGCAGCGCCTTGGCCAGATCGCGCAACGTGTCGATCGTGTAGGTCCGGCCTGCCCGGTCGATGTCGACCCGGCTGACGGTGAAGCGCGGGTTGGCGGCGGTCGCGATGACCGTCATCAGGTAGCGGTGCTCGGCCGGCGAGACGTCCCGGTCGGCCTTCTGCCACGGGTCACCGGTGGGCACGAAGACGACCTCGTCGAGGTCGAAGAAGGACTGCACCTCGGAGGCCGCCACCAGGTGGCCGTGGTGGATGGGATCGAAGGTGCCACCCATCACCCCGACGCGGCGCTTGCCGGTCAGGCCCTCCAGGCCTGGCTCGGGCGCTCCCCGGCTGCCCATCTGATCAGCGCTCAGGAGTGCTCACGGCCGCCGGCGAACCAGACCAGGACCAGCAGAGCGAAGACGAGGATCGCCAGGGCGCCACCACCGATGACCCACTCGACGCCGGAGGTGCCGTGCTCGGCCCCGTG
This sequence comes from Nocardioides luteus, assembly GCF_015752315.1. Lineage (NCBI taxonomy): Bacteria > Bacillati > Actinomycetota > Actinomycetes > Propionibacteriales > Nocardioidaceae > Nocardioides > Nocardioides luteus. The sequence continues at coordinate 1,208,718 of NZ_JADOVJ010000001.1, read as the reverse complement.
CTCAGCGGAGGTGATGATGCTCGACACAACAGAGTTCGACATGGGCGACAGATTACCTTGCCCGCTGCCGGGTCAGCGCACGTGCCCGTCCCCGGTGACGACGTACTTCGTCGAGGTCATCTCGGGCAGACCCATCGGGCCCCGGGCGTGCAGCTTCTGCGTCGAGATGCCGATCTCGGCGCCGAAGCCGAACTCACCGCCGTCGGTGAACCGCGTCGAGGCGTTGACCATGACCGCCGCGGAGTCGACGGCGGCGGTGAACCGCCGCGCCGCGCGCAGGTCCTCGGTCACGATCGCCTCGGTGTGACCGCTCGACCAGCGCCGGATGTGGGCGACGGCGGCGTCGAGGTCGGGCACGACGGCGGCGCTGATCTTCAGCGCCAGGAACTCGGCCGCGTAGTCCTCGTCGGTGACCGGCTCGACCAGGTCGTAGCCCTGGAAGGCCTCGTCGCCGTGGATCTGCACACCGCGCTCCTGCAGCGCCGGGACCACCTTGGACAGGAACTCCTTGGCGATGTCGGCGTGCACGAGCAGCGACTCGGCGGAGTTGCAGACGCTGGTGCGCTGCGTCTTGGAGTTGATGACGATCGAGAGCGCCTTGTCGAGGTCGGCGGCCTTGTCCACATAGACGTGTACGTTGCCCACCCCCGTCTCGATGACCGGCACCGTCGACTCCTCGACGACCGTGCGGATCAGGCCGGCGCCACCGCGCGGGATGAGCACGTCGACCAGGCCACGGGCGCGCATGAGTGCCTTGACCGGGTCGTGGCCCTCCCCCGGCACCACCTGGATCACGTCGGCCGGGAGGCCGACGGAGGCGACGGCGTCGCGGAGCACGGCGACGATCGCGTCGTTGCTGGCCGCGATGTTGGAGGAGCCGCGCAGGAGCGCCGCGTTGCCGGACTTCAGGCAGATCCCGGCGGCGTCCACGGTCACGTTGGGGCGCGCCTCGTAGATCATCCCGACGACACCGAAGGGCACCCGCACCTGGCGCAGCTCGAGGCCGTTGGCCAGGGTGCTGCCGCGTACGACGTCTCCGACGGGGTCGGGGAGAGCGGCCAGCTCGCGGAGCGCGCCGGCGATGCCGTCGAGCCGCTCCGGGGTCAGGGTGAGGCGGTCGATGATGTTGGCGGGGCTGCCCGAGGCCTCGGCGCGGGCGACGTCGGTCGCGTTGGCCTCCAGCACCTCCTCGGCACGGGCGAGGAGCGCGTCGGCCATCGCGTGCAGCGCCGCGTCCTTCACGCTGCGCGGCGCGACCGCGAGCTCGTAGCTCGCCTCTCGTGCCTTCGCCGCCACCTCACGAATCACTGCCTCAGCGCTCATGGCGAGAAGCCTATGCCGTCAGGCGTACGCAGCCACCACCCTTTCGCCGTGCGGACCGCTCGGCGAGAGTCAGTCCTCGCCACCCAGGCCGAGCAGCTCACCCAGACCGGCGAACGGGCCGGCCGGGCTCTCGGACGGCTCCTCCGACGCCATCGGCTCGGTGCTCGCCGAGGCCGACGGCCTGAGCTTCCTGGGCGCCTTCGCCGGTGTCGGCGCCCCCGTCGGCCGCGTCGACGGCGACGACTCGAGCCGCTCCTTCTTGCGCGTCGGCTCCACGGGAGCGGAGCGCACGGCGCTCTCCTCCAGCTCCGACTCGTTCATCGCCGGATAGTCCACCGGAGGCTCGTAGGACCTCCTCACGTACGTGATCCCGGAGGTCGCACCGGCGAACAGCGCCGACAGCACCAGTGCCGAGATCCACGGCGTCCAGCCACGCCACCAAGCTCCGGCAGGGTCCCGAGCCCCGTCGAGATCGCTCACTCCCACAACCATCCCCCATGTTGCGCGGCGCCGCCCCGGCGCGCTCCGAATCCTAGCGGCGAACGGAGCCCTCCGGGGCGGAGTGGACATCCCCGGATCGGGCGATCTCGAGCAGGAGCTCGTGCGCCCGGGCGGCCACCGGATTGTCCGTACGCCGCGCTCCCAGCTCGACCAGGGCGACCAGATCCGCGGAGCGGGCCAGATCGAGGGCGTCCCTGGTGCTGCCGCCGCGCATCGCGACGTAGCTCTCCAGCACCCCCGAGACGTACGCCGCGTCCCGCTCGAACCGCAGCAGGTTGCCGAGGTCGGCGAAGGGTGACCCGGCGTGGGCGAACTCCCAGTCGAGCACGGCACGCACCTGCAGCGTCTCCGGGTCGACGATGAGGTTCTTGGGGTTGAGGTCGCTGTGCACCAGGCTCACCCTGCCGACCGTGTCGAGCAGGTCCTGGGCGTCGGCGGTCACGTCGCGCAGACCCTCCAGGTCGGCCGGTGACCAGGCGAGACGCTCCGCGAGCGACGCGACCCACTCGGGCAGGTCCAGGGCGAACGGCTCGATCCGCAGCTCCTTGTCGGCGAACGTCCCCGCGGTGAGGAACGGCATCCCCGCCAGGGTGCCCGCGATCTCCCCGAGGGCGCGCCCGAGCCTGCCCCGGTCCGCCTCGTCCAGGTCGGGGAGCAGCAGGTCGCCGCGTACGCCCTCGACGAACTCGGTCACCAGGAGCGCGGGCGTGCCCAGGGCCGGGTCGGCGTGGCGTACCTCCAGCACGCCGGGGACCGGGACGAGGCCCCGCACCAGTCGGTGCAGGGCCTCGTGGATCTCGGCGGCCTGCGGGTGGTGGCGGGGGTCGGCGAAGACCCGCACGACCGACCTCTCCCCACCGGCCTCCGCCAGGAACGTCTCCCCGGACCAGCCGCCGTCGAGCGGCCGAAGACCCCCACCGAGTTCACCGAAGCTCACCCGGCGAGATTAGCGCCCCGCGGTCAGGCGCAGGGACGAGTCGTCGGCTGCAGGTAGATCCGGTGGGTCGCCCGCGGGCTGTCCCACATCTTGTTGAACCGGGCGGTGTAGGCGTCGTAGTAGCTCTTCGAGGTGAACCGGAAGGTGACCTCGTCGTTGCTGAACGACGGCGGCGACCAGTTCTCCGAGCCGGTCCAGACGCTGTGGGTGCCCCTGTCCGCGTAGCGGCCGTTGACGCTCATCCACTTGTAGTGGGAGTAGCAGCGCGAGCCGTAGACGATCTCGTCGCCGCTGGTCGACTTCTTCTGGCCCCAGTCCCAGGCGGCGTCGCGCGCCGGGATGCCGACCGCCCTCAGCTTGCGGTAGACCGCGTTGTTGGTGACCGAGCCGATCACCCGGACCACGCAGCCGCGCTTCTTCAGCCGGACGACCTCGTCGGCGATGCGCTCGCCGCGGCGGCCGTACCATGCGTACATGTGGATCCGCAGGATCGTCTTGCCCTTGGTGCCGTATCCCCTCGGCGCGCTGCAGCCGATCAGCCGCAACCGGTCGATCACCCGGTCACCGGTGCCGCGGGCGTAGACCTCGTCGCTGGTCGTGCCCGTGTGCTGGCGCTGGAAGCCGACGGAGGTGCCGCCACCGGACCACGACACGTAGCGCGGGGTGGCCTTCCTGTCGGCCTTGAGCTCGTTGAACATCCGCAGCCAGGTCTTCCAGAGGCCGTCGTTGGCGTAGATCGTCTGGGCGTCGTTCCACTGCGAGCCGGCCGCTCCGCCACCGAGGTTGCCGGAGCTGTTGATGATGATGTTGCGCTTGTCGCCGACCTGGGTGAAGGAGTGGATCTTGATGTGCAGGTTGCCGGTGTCGTAGCCACGGCAGGCGCCGGCGCAGCCGTAGATGAAGCTCGGCCGGGAGCGCCTGGTGCCGAGGCGGTCGGCCAGCTTCCGCTCCCCGCTGCTCCACATCTTCCGGTTGACCAGGATCTGCACGTGCACACCACGCTTGTGGGCGGCGATGAGCTGGTCGACGGTGTCGGCGCGGTCGAGGTTGTAGGTGACGAACCGGATGTAGGAGCCCGCGCGCGCGTAGCGGATGCTGTTGTTGATCCGGCTCACGACGGCGTTGCGCTGGGCGAAGTCACCGGTCGGGTTGTTGAAGAACGGCCCCGCCGGCGGCGCCCAGGTCGCCGCAGTCGCCGATGTCGAGACCACGGACATCGTCGCCATCACCAGAGCCGCCACACAGCCGGCCACAGCCGAAGCGATCGAGATCTTCCGGGTCGTTCTCGACCTGAGCACATTCCCCCACATGCGGCCGGACTATACCCAGCGACGTATGTGCCGCAACGACAATTCCGAGAACAAGATGCCGAACAGAGACAAACCCGCCTCCGAGCCGTGCTCGGAGGCGGGTTCTGTGACGTACATCCCAGGCCTCGTCAGCCCTTGGCAGCCTTGACGGCCTCGGTGACGGCCGGGAGGACGGTGTGCAGGTCACCCACCACACCGAAGTCGACGAGCTCGAAGATCGGTGCCTCCTCGTCCTTGTTGACCGCGACGATGGTCTTCGAGGTCTGCATACCGGCACGGTGCTGGATCGCACCGGAGATCCCGTTGGCCACGTAGAGCTGCGGGGAGACGGTCTTACCGGTCTGGCCGACCTGGAAGGTGTGCGGCATCCAGCCGGAGTCGACCGCGGCACGCGAGGCACCGACGGCGGCACCGAGCGCGTCGGCGAGACCCTCGACGGCGGAGAAGTCGCCGCCGGTGCCACGACCACCGGAGACCACGATCGCGGCCTCGGTGAGCTCGGGACGGCCGGAGGCCTTACGCGGCTGGGAGGCCACGATCTGCGCGGTCTTGGCGGCGTCGGAGATGGTCACCTCGAACGGGGTGACCGCGGCGGCGCCGGCCTTCTCGACCGGAGCGGCCGAGTTGGGCTTGACCGTGATGATCGGGGTGCCCTTGGTGACCTTGCCCTTGACCGTGAAGTTGCCGGCGAAGACGGACTGGGTCGCCACACCGGACTCGTCGAGGTCGACGGCGTCGGTGATCAGACCGGAGTCGAGCTTGATCGCCAGACGAGCGGCGACCTCCTTGTTCTCCGCGGAGGACGGCAGCAGGATCGCGGCCGGGGAGGCCGAGCCGGCCAGCTGCGCGAGCGCCTCGGCCTTCGGCGCCACCAGGTAGCCCTTGATCTGGGCGTCGTCGATGACGTAGACCTTCTCGGCGCCGTAGCCCTTCACGGCCTCCGCGGCACCAGCGGCGCCGTCGGCGCCACCGATGTAGACCGCGGACGGCTCGCCGAGCTTGGCGGCCAGGGTGAGCAGCTCGTAGGTCGGCTTCTTGACCTGACCAGCCACGTGGTCGATGAGAACGAGAACTTCAGCCATGATTCAGATATCCCTTCTCGGCCTCAGATGAACTTCTTGGACGCGAGGAACTCGGCCAGCGCCTTGGCGCCCGAGCCGTCCTCGTCGGTGACGATCTCACCGGCGGTGCGCGGCGGGCGGGCCGCCGTCTCCTCGACCGCGGTGTACGCAGCGGCCAGACCGACCTGGGAGGCGTCGACACCGAGGTCGGCCAGCGACCACGTCTCCAGCGGCTTCTTCTTGGCCGCCATGATGCCCTTGAACGACGGGTAGCGAGCCTCGCCCGACTGGTCGGTGACCGAGAGGACCAGCGGCAGCGTGCCGCCGATGACCTCGGTGGCCACGTCGCCGTCACGCTTGATGCGGACCTGGTCGCCCTGGGTCTCCACGACCGAGGCCAGGGTGACCTGCGGCAGGCCGAGACGCTCGGCCAGCATCGCCGGGACGACGCTCATGCCGGCGTCGGTCGAGGCCAGACCGCCGACGACGAGGTCGACCGGGCCGAGCTTCTCGATCGCCTTGGCGAGCACCAGCGAGGTGGCGATGGAGTCGGAGCCGGCGATGGCGTCGTCGACGACGTGGACGCCCTTGTCGGCACCCATCTGCAGCGCCTTGCGCACAGCCGCCTCGGCCGCCTCGGGACCAACGGTCAGCGCGGTGACGGTGATCTCCTCGCCGTCACGCTTCTCCTTGATCTGCAACGACTGCTCAACCGCGTACTCATCGAGCTCGGAGAGCAGACCGTCGACGTTCACGCGGTCGACGGTGAAGTCGTCCTCGAACTGCCGGTCCGCGGTCGCGTCCGGCACGTACTTCACAAGCACAACAATGTTCATGATGGTGCGGCCTTGCCGGCCCCTCCTGGAATGGTCGTAGTTCGCCAGCGATGTTACCCGTCAGTCACATAGGGATGACAGGTGCCTACGCGTTGAGAATGTCACATGGCCTCAGGGCCTGATGAAACCAGCCACGATCCGACCGACGATCAGCCAGGCCAGCGCGCCGATGCCCCAGTTGAAGAGGGCGTTCTTGATCTCCGCGTCCTCTCCGCCGAACTGCTTGATGCCGTTCTCCCGCGAGAAGAGGCCGAGATCGGCGGTGTCGGCGGCGTTGAGCACGAAGTCGACCAGGGAGTTGTCCTGGTTGGCCTTGAGCGCGATCAGCAGAGCTCCGATGGCGAGCGCCAGCGCAGCGATCAGCGCGATCACCCAGACCACCCTGGAGGCGTAGGACCGGACGGTGTGGACCACGCCGGGGCCGGTGGACGTCTTGGTGTCGGACACGGGGTTCACTTCCCTTCGAAGTTGGCTTTGCCGGGGCCGTTCTCCAGGAACGATGTCATCCCGGTCTGGGAGTCCTGGGTCGCGAACACGCCGGCGAACTGCTGCTGCTCGATGGCTAGCCCGGTGGCGAGGTCCACCCCGAGCCCCTTGTCGATCGCCGTCTTCGCCGCCGCCAGGGCGTACGGGGCCGCCTTCGTGAACTGGCTCGCCCACGCGAGCGCCTCCTCATAGACCGAGGCCGCCGGCACGAGCCGGTCGGCCAAGCCGATTGCAAGCGCCTCGTCTGCCTTGACGAAGCGGCCCGAGAAGATCAGGTCCTTGGCCTTGGACGGCCCGACCAGTCGTGCCAGCCGCTGGGTGCCGCCGGCGCCGGGGATGATGCCGAGCAGCACCTCCGGTTGACCGAAGGTGGCGTCGTCGGCGGCGATCCGGAAGTCGGCGGCGAGGGCCAGCTCGCAACCACCACCCAGCGCGTAGCCGGTCACCGCGGCGACCACCGGCTTGGGGATCTCCGCGACCGCGGTCACCGCGGCCTGCACGCCCGCGACCCGCTTGGCCATCTCGGAGTAGGAGAGGCCGGCCATCTCCTTGACGTCGTTGCCGGCGGCGAAGAGCTTCTCGCCTCCGTAGACGACCACCGCGCGTACGTCGTCGTCGGCTGCCGCCTCGGTCGCGACCGCGAGCAGCTCCGCCTGCACCTGGAAGCTGATCGCGTTCATCTTCGGCCGGTCGAGCCGGATCGTGCCGATGCCGTCCTCGACGGTGAGGTTGACGAAGTCACCCATCGTGGCGCTCCCCTGTCTGTGAAGGCGGTTACATGTGTCCGGAACACTATCGGGTGCCTTCCACCTCTCGTGTGCGGGTTCGCGGTACAGGCGTTGCGTGTATCGCGTAACCCGGGCTGGTAAAGGGCCGTTTCAATAACATGACCGATATTCGTTCCAGTCGCGCCAGGGTGAGCCTCGGTGCCGCGCTGAGCATCGCCCTCGGCGCATTCGTGCTGGTGACGCCGGTCTCGGGTGCCGCGCTCTCCACTACTGATGACACTGCCACCACCACGGCTGACGTGGCCCGCTCCGGCGGGCTTCTCGGTCACGAGGCCGATTCCGGCCTGGACGTACGCGACCGCGTGCTTCCCACCTCCACCCAGGAGTCCGCGGCTCAGGCCCTGGACGCCGTCGACATCCGCTGGAACGCCCACGGGACGCCTACCTCGCTGATCACGGCGGACGGCGTGCTGGCTCCGGCCGGCTCCTCCGACCCGGTCACCGCGGCCCGGGGCTTCCTCGCCGACAACGCGGCGGTCTTCGGACTCACCGCGGCCCAGCTGGGCGACCTCGAGCTGGTCAGCGACCAGAAGCTGGCCGGGGGCGGCGGCCACGCGGTGCTCTTCAGGCAGACCTACGACGGTCTGTCCGCCGCCACCGAGGGCCTGGTCACCGTGGGGGTGGCCGGAGGTGACATCACCTATGTCTCCTCCTCGCTCTCGAAGGTGACCGGCACGCCCGCGAAGGCGGAGCTCACTCCCACCGAGGCATGGCTGAAGGCGGCCGCCTCGGCCGGACGTCCGATCACCGGATCGAAGGTCGGAGAGATCGTCACCGACGCCGCCGCGAAGCTGACCGACTGGACGAAGCTGACCGTGCCGGGCCTGGCGACCGACCAGCTCGTGCGGCTGCGGGCGTTCCCGGTCCCCGGTGAGGGCGTACGCCCCGTCTTCCAGGCCACCGTCGTCGACTCCGCCGCCGCCACCCTGCTGGGGCAGACGGCACTGGTCGAGGCGGTCACCGGCGAGGTGCTCTGGCGCCACGACAACGTCGACCACGAGAACGACGTCGAGGGGCCGTTCACCGGCACCGCGCTCGGCGCCTGCGGGCCGAAGCACACCTTCGAGATCACCGACGACAAGACCCGCACGATCGCCGCGGTCGCGGTCGGGCTGCCGACCGACGACTTCACCGTGAAGCTCTTCGCCCCCGACGGGCGGCTGCTCGTGGAGGGTGACCTGCTCACCAGCCCCGAGACGGCGACCTACACCGCCGAGAAGATCGACCCGGGGACGTACGCGGTCCAGGTCTGTCCCTTCGACGACTCGCTCCTGGTCGGCAGCTACACGGTGACCGTGGCGTCCTCCGACGCCGGCGCGGAGTCGGGTGACCTGCCGGGCAGCAACCCGCGCTGGTCCTACTTCCCCGGCACGCCCGACGCCGCCTCGACCGGCGGCGACGCGGTTCCCACCAACGACGTGATCGCGTGCTGGACCAAGGTCGCCGAGTGCACCGGGCCCGAGCTGAAGAGCCTGG